>NZ_JAROCA010000004.1:0-73616 GCF_030732005.1 Tigheibacillus jepli
TTCTTTCAGTTTTTCAAAATCTAGTGTAAAATTAAGTTGGGTCATCATCAATTCCTCCTATTACGATATTTTGTGGTGAAACATTGTATATAGGGTTTGATGATTGACCCTTTTCTATTTACACAATTATACGGACTCAATCAAAAGTCGCTCCCGAGCATGCAAAGTCGCTCGAAAACAGACAAACCCGCTCCAAATAGCAAAAAGATGCTCCAGCCGGGTTAAAGCCGCTCGATCCCACTCAGCTTACATCCCAACGTGGTGAAAACCTAACCCACTCCCGAACGCACGCCCCCAAAACCCGCTCATAAACCCTCATTCTCCACCCACGTTAAATTTAAAACAGGCGTACACAAGGTACACCTGTCTTTATCTGCTAACTAGTTTTGGTGCTGTTTCCTGCAATGTACTGATTTTGACTCCTTTATAATAATATTTAACGATTTCCTTATAATTTTTTCCTTCCTTGGCCATTCCGTTTGCGCCATACTGACTCATCCCGATGCCATGACCGAAGCCTTTGGTTGTGAAAATCAAATAATTATCTTTTTGTTCCATCGTAAAGTCGCTCGATCGCAAATCAAGTTTTTCGCGAACTTCCTTGCCGCTAAATGTTTTTTTGCCCATCTTAATTTCTTTGACACGATGCCCGTCCGTGCGGCTGACTTCAACCGGGATAGCTCCATTTGCCGGTAGGGATACGCCAAGTGCTCTGCCGACATCTGTTACCTCCATCGTTTTTTGATCCATAAACTTTGGTGACTTCTCATCCCATGGACTTTTTACACTGCGTAGATAGGGCAGCTTATTTCCCCAGTAGTCCTCCGAATTTTCCGTGTAGCCATTGCTTGTAGAGAAAAACGCCGGAAAAATTGGATTGTCTTCGTACGTTAATATTTGTCCTTTCGAGGCAGCAACTGCTTTCTTAATCTTGCCCATCTTTTTATCATAATCTTTTCCCATTATTTTGCGGAGTTCCAGATCATTACGATACACTTGATCCTGTTCTGTATCCGTCACGTAGCCATTTTCCTTATCCTTATTTGCCAACTGGTACACGACATAAGTTCTGGCTGCCAAAGCCTGGGCTTTTAATGCCTCCATTTCAAATTCAGCCGGCATTTCGTTTGCTACTACCCTTGCCACATAGGTTTCCAATGGGATGCTTTCTATTTGCTGCGATTGATGACGCATGACTGGAACGGACATACCGCTGTCATCGGCAAGTTCTGCCTTGTCATCATTATTTGATTTGGTGGTATTCATTTGTTTTTCCTTCATGATATTTTCCGAACCGGAGCTATTTGTGTACGGAACGACAATTATTGTTGGCACAACCAGGATGATTGCAAATAGACCGGCAGCAATAAGCAAAGCAGCTGCTTTCCAAGCAGGCCTTTGCCTTCGCGGAAATTTGGCTTGATTGATACGCGGAAGACTGGGGTGTTTTTTCAATTGCTGCAATGTGCGTGCTCTCTTCTGCTTCTTCTTTTGACGCAAATATTTCTGGTAGTTTTTCAAATAGTTGGCCTCCTTGTATCCCTTTTCTATGGACGCAAAAAGCGATTACCAGCTGCATTAGCAGAATCGGTATTCGCTTCTAGCATCCTTACTATTAAATTTATACAGGGAGTGAAACTAATAGAACATGAAAATGATTCATTACGAAAATGTTCACGGATCCGCCTTGGTAAACTGTCCGGTCATAGCTGAATCACAAAATCTCTAACAAGCGACCGGACATGGAACTCACAGTTCATACGGGTAAAATATCAACATCTCTAATGAATGCGAACTACTGGACCCTTGGCGCGTTTTTTGCCGGACTTGCCAGCATTCTTTTCATTGTATAAATGGCAGGCGACATAATGATTTTTTTCCGCCTCTTGCCATACCGGCTTTTTCTTTGCACAGATTTCCATTGCCATTGGACAGCGGGTACGGAATACACAGCCGCTTGGCGGATTGATAGGGCTTGGCAATTCGCCTTCCAATATGATACGCTCTCGTTTTTCTTCAATATCCGGGTCAGGAATGGGTATTGCCGACAGTAATGCTTTCGTGTATGGATGGAGCGGATTGTCGTACAATGCCTCACTTGCAGTCAGCTCCACCAAATTTCCCAAATACATCACGCCAATTCGGTCAGATATATGTTTTACCATCGATAAATCATGCGCAATAAATAAAAAAGTCAGCTCTTTTTCAATCTGCAGTTTTTTTAACAGGTTGACTACCTGGGCTTGCACGGAAACATCCAGGGCAGAAATCGGCTCATCAGCGATAATAAATTCCGGCTCCAATGCCAGCGCCCTGGCAATGCCGATACGCTGGCGCTGACCGCCGCTGAATTCATGCGGATAGCGATTGGCATGGTCCCGATTCAGTCCAACCTCTTCCAATAGCTGATAGACATGATCACGCTGCTGCTTTTTTGAATGATACAATTTATGTACTTGCATCGGTTCGGAAATGACCTCTTTGACAGTCGACCGCGGGTTAAGTGATGCATACGGATCTTGGAAAATCATTTGCATGCTGCGATAAAATTGTAATTTTTCCTTCTCATTCAGGCTATGTACATCCTTGCCATGGAATAGTATTTGACCGTCGGTTTTATTGTACAATCCCATGATGGTCCGTCCAATCGTGGATTTTCCGCATCCCGATTCACCCACAAGCCCGAATGTTTCTCCCTTATGAATGGAAAAGCTGACATCATTGACAGCTTGAAGTATTTCTCCTTTACCCATATCAAAATATTTCTTCAGTCTTTTTACTTCCAAAATGATTTCTTGCATGATTGGTTTCTCTCCCATCCGTTTGGCGATCTGATTGCTTTGGCAATCTCTTTGGTGATTGGGTCAAACGTTCGTTTGAAACAGCAATTTCAGGCTATTCCCTTTTTGCCGTACAACGTGTGCAGCAAACCCTTTAAAGTGAAACTTCACTTGGCGCGGAAAATGCGTCCGTTCAAATATTAGCGGGGTACTGCCGTTCATCTGCAGACAAATTCAACAAACTCCGGCACATATAGTCAAAGATTTGCTCGCAGTATCCAACGTAGCTGCTACCCCTAATGGAAGCGGAAAATTCATTGGACAATGACCGATTTTGAATCCGGACATCACGGGTCCTGTCGCATCCGCAAAATAATGGTGAAACACTTCTTCCAAGGTCAAGGTGGGGCGCGACGTGTCTGCTCGGGAAAAATCACCGACAATAATCCCCGCAGCTTCTTGAATCTTATTTGCCATTTTCAACTGATTAAGCATGCCATCAACTTTATAAGGAACTTCATCCACATCTTCCAGTAGCAGTAATTTGTCTTTCGTGTCGATTTCAAATGGTGTTTTCAATGTGCTCACTAGTAATGAAAGGTTACCGCCGATTATCGGTGCTGTCACACACCCGTTGACGAAAACATGTAATGGTGCAATTGCCTCGCTATAATGAAGTTCTGTCGGTGCGAAACATTGCTGAAACAACTTTGCAGCGCGGATATCAAATTCAGGGTCAGCGATATCTGACGCCAGCATCGGACCGTGAAAGGTAACCAGATCTGCTTCCTGCTGGATGGCAATATGTAAATACGTAATGTCACTATATCCCCAAAATATCTTTGGATTTTGCCGAATCAACTCATAGTCAATATTGGCTGCAATACGCGGTGTGCCATACCCGCCCCGCGCACAAAAAATTGCCTTGATATGCGGATTGGCAAACATCGCGTGCAGGTCCTCCAGCCTTTGGGCATCACTTCCCGCTAAATATCCGTAAGTCGCATCGATATGTTTGCCAAGCTGCACCCGGAGTCCCATCTTTTCAAAAAACGGAATCGCCTCGGCAAGTTTGGCTGGATCGGGAGGACTTGCTGGTGCAATGATGCCAATGGTATCCCCTGGACACAAACTATTCGGCAATATCATAGATTCACCAACTCCTTTCTCGTAGGTAAAGAAGTATAAAATTGGGCTGTATGAATGTCATTTGCTATGACACCCACGTCCGGCTCCAGCGCCCAGCAACTAGCAGAGCTTTTTGATGGGGCGAGTAACCGCAGCCCCAGATGTTTTGATGGGACGAGTAATCGCAGCCCCGGGACGTCGCGCTTTTAGCCTGTAAGGACGCTTGCGCCTTTGTTCATCGTCATTTGAATGTATATCTTGTAAACAGAGAGGTGAAACGCAATCGATAGGGTGATCCGATTCATGCATGATACGGTGGTTTTCCCCGCCTAAGTTCCCAATCTCTGAAGTGGGGGTCGTACTCCTCGCAAAAGAATGGGATTGGCCCATCATACGTCATGCGTACATGGGCCGTTTCCATTCGTTATCATTTTTTAAAGGAATTAACCTGCAAAACTATTCTTTATCCGCCCATTTCAGCTCGACATAGCCGACTGGGTGACGGACAACACCAGTTACACCATCTTTATAAATGGTAACTTGATTATAAAAGTGTATTGGGAATAGCGGCATTTCCTCTGCAAGTAGTTTTTCTGCCTTGTACATGATATCCCAACGCTTTTCCTCGTCCGCTTCTTTTTTGGCATCGGCAATCAACTTGTCGTATTCCTTATTAGACCAGCCTGTACGGTTCATCGAAGAATCGGTTATAAAGCTTTCCAGGAAGTTGATTGGATCGCCGTAGTCAAATAGGAATGAGCTGCGGGACAGCTGATGTTTTAGGGCTTTCTGGTCTTCCAGGAAGACGTTCCATTCGGTGTTTTCCAAGGTAACGTCAACACCCAGGTTTTCCTTGAACATGCTTTGCATGGTTTCCGCAACTGCTTTATTATCTTCGCTTGTATTGTACGTAAGCGTCACTTTTGGCAGTTTGTCATAGCCTTCTTCTTTCATGCCCTCTTCCAGCAATTTTTTAGCTTCGTCCGGATTGAATTTGACCAAATCACCATTGGCATCGCGGAATTCCTCGCCCGATGGGTTTTTGAATCCGGGTGAGACGAATCCTTTTGCTGCTTCTTCTTTGGTCTTTGTTACAAATTTAACGATATCATCCTGATTGATGGCTAGAGCAAACGCTTTACGAATCTTTTTGTTTTGGAATGGTTTTTTTGTTACGTTGAAACGGTAGAATGCCAAGCCGGCTTGGTCGACAATTTCAACATTATCGCCCTCAATCAGTTGATCAGCCATTTCTGAAGGAATACCAGTCATATCCAAATCGCCGGATTCAAACATTTGATATTCCGTATTGGGATCGTTAACCATCGCCCAGTGCACTTTATCCAATTTTACATTGTCTACATCCCAGTACTTGTCGTTTTTCTCAAACAGCATATGGTCGTTATGCTTCCATTCGGTCAATTTGAACGGACCATTGGAAACAAAGCTGTCCGCCTCTGCATGCCATTTCGGATTTTCTTTGGCAACTTTCTCATTGATCGGGAAGAAAGAAGGATTTGTTACGATATTCAGGAAAAACCCTGTTGGTTCCTTCAATGTAACCTTCAATGTTTTATCATCGACTGCCTCTACCCCGACATCTTCCGCTGATCCCTTGCCGCTGTTGTATTCCTCTGCGCCTTTGATAAAGTAGCCAAGGAATGATGCAGCAGATCCTGTATCCGGGTCAAGCAGGTAACGCCAGGAATAAACGAAATCGCCGGCTGTTACCGGATCGCCATTCGACCAATTCGCATTTTCGCGAATGTGGAAAGTATACGTTTTTCCGTCCTCGGAAATATCCCATTTTTCAGCTATTGCGGGCTCCGGGTTGTGATCTTTGCCTAGACGGGCAAGACCTTCCATCAAGTTATTCAATGAATTCCACGACACAGCATCAAAACCGATTGCCGGATCAAGTGATGTTGGTTCATCACTGTTGTTCATATACAATATTTTTTCTTTGTCCTGTTTGTCACCGTCCGCATTATCCGTCTGCTTTTGGTCACCTTTGTTTTTGTCTTCTTTGCCAGCTTCCTGATTTGCAGTACATGCAGCGAGTGTGACAACAGCAATGAGTGCTACCAGAAACAAAAAGACTTTCTTCATTCCTTTTCCCCCTTTTTTAAATAGTTGTGGTGTGAGCCAGTAATTTTTTGGCTCGTTCATCCTGCAGCCAGCAATCCACTTGATGTGTGCCTGTCAAAGCTGTTTGGGCAGGATAAGCTTTATCACACACCTCCATTGCATAGGGACATCTCGCTGCAAACGGACATCCTGATGGAGGTGAGAATAAATCCGGTGGTGTGCCATCAATCGGCGTCAGGGATTCTCCTTTTAAATCCAGGCGTGGCACGGACTGGAGCAATCCTTTTGTATATGGATGCTCGCTATGGTAAAAAATCTCCCTTTTCGTGCCGACCTCGATGATTTTGCCGGCATACATGACAGCAATCCGGTCGGCAATTTTGGCAACGACTCCCAAATCATGCGTGATAAGGATAATTGCAACACCTGTAACTTTCTGTATTTTTTCAAACAGCTCCAGAATTTGGGCCTGTATGGTTACATCCAATGCGGTAGTCGGTTCATCGGCAATCAGCAAATCCGGTTCGCATATTAAAGCAATGGCGATGACAATCCGCTGGCGCATCCCGCCGCTGAATTGATGCGGGTATTGTTTCATCCTTTCTTCCGGATTTGAAATACCGACCAATTTCATGATATCAAGCGCTTTTTGTCTGGCTGCCCGATGGCTAATATTTTTCTTATGTTGCCTTAGCCCTTCTATTAATTGGGACTCAATGGTTAACGTTGGATTCAACGCAGTCATTGGATCCTGGAATATCATTGAAATATCCACACCGCGGATTTTTCGCATATTTTTTTCCGATAGTCGGGTCAAATCCTTATTCTTGAATATAATCCTTCCCTGCGTGATTTTACCCGGCGGATTGGGAATCAGGCGCATGATTGCATTGGATGTCACACTTTTGCCGCAGCCGGATTCACCGACAATGGCAAGCGTTTCCCCTTTATACAAGTCAAAATGAACCCCCCGGACTGCCTGTACTGTACCGCCATACGTTTTAAATGTGACGTGCAAGTTGTCTACTGTCAGTATTTTTTCCAATGTCATCACCTACTTTCTCAGCTTCGGATCGAGTGCATCCTGAAGGCCGTCACCTAAAACGTTAAAAGCAAACATCGTAAACGAAATGAAAAATGCCGGGAAAAACAATGTCCACCAATTTCCTGATAAAATCGCACCCAGCGAATCATTTGCCATGCTTCCCCAACTGGCAAACGGCGACTGAATGCCTAGCCCTAGAAAACTTAGGAAAGCTTCGGCAAATATTGCAGACGGTACGGTCAACGTCAACTGGACGATGATCGGTCCCATTGTATTTGGAATCAAATTTTTCCGGATGATGCGCCACGATTTCGTTCCAAATGATCTGGAAGCAAGCACGAATTCATAGTTTTTGATTTGCAGCACCTGCCCGCGGACAATCCGCGCCATTCCTACCCAACCCGTCACTGTCAATGCAACAATGATGGTCGTCAAGCTGGGCCCCATCACAACGAGCAGCAAGATAACAACGAGCAAATAAGGAATTCCGTAAAGCACCTCGATAATGCGCATCATTACATTGTCCGTCCGTCCGCCCTTGAAACCGGAAATACCACCGTAGACAATACCAATCACGCAATCTATCAATGCTGCCATCAGACCGACAAACAAGGAAATCCGCGCCCCATACCATGTACGAACAAATACATCGCGGCCATGTGAATCTGTTCCGAACCAATGGTCAGCTGAAGGCGGCTGGTATTGGTTTGGCAAATCGATCTTGCCGACATCGTATTTGGACATATAAGGTCCAAAAATAGCCATAAACGTGAGCAAAACCAAAAAAACCAACCCCATCATTGCAAGTTTATTTTTCAAGAGACGTTTCCATGCATCCTGCCAGTAGGATAATGATGGTCTGGAAACCGATTCTGCTTTATGTAAATCCTTTTCTTTCCACTGAAACCATTCATCGCGTACAGGGCCAGGAGAATGGTTGTTGTTTGTTTCGTTTGCCAGCTTCATTTTTATTCCCCCGCCTTTTTATGTAATTTGATACGTGGGTCCAGTATGCCATACGCGATATCGACCAAAAACAAGGCAAATATCAAAAATGCACTGTAAAACACGGTTGTCCCCATGATGACCGGATAGTCACGCTGGTTGATGCTTTCCACAAAATAGCGGCCCATGCCGGGGATGGCAAATATCTTTTCAATAACGAATGTCCCGGTCAAAATACCGGCAAGGAGTGTTCCCATGATTGTAACAACCGGCATCAAAGCGTTTTTCAAGGCATGCTTGAAAATGATCTTCCATGGGTTCAAACCTTTTGCCCTCGCCATCTTGATATAATCCTGTGTTAGCACTTCCAGCATCGTTGAACGGGTCAGTCTGGCAATGATCGCCATCGGTCCTGTCGCCAAAGCAATGATTGGCAGCACCATATGCATGGGGGAGGACCATGTTGCCGGCGGAAAAATCGGATGGTTGACGGCAAGCTGCTGGATCAATAATGTTGCCAACACAAAGTTCGGTATGGAAATGCCAAGTACCGCGATAGTCATTGCCAAATAATCCACGATGCCATTATGTCTCAGTGCTGCGATAATCCCGAGAATGATTCCTGAAATGACCGCAACGATAATTGTCCACATTCCCAGTTCAAATGAGATTGGAAATCCATTTCCAAGCAGGTCATTTACCGTACGATCAGGTTGTTTAATCGATGGGCCGAAATCGAAAGTTGCAATCGACTTTATGTAAAGAAGGTACTGCACATAATATGGCTTATCCAAATTATAAAATGATTCCAAATTCTTTTGCACCTGTTCTGTCGTACCTCGCTCCTCATTCAGCGGTGAACCAGGTATGGATACCATCAGCACAAATGTCAACGTAACGATAATCCATAAGGTAACAACCATGATAAGCAGCCTTTTCATGATGTACTTGAGCATGTTCTCACTCCCAAATATGCAATTTGTAAAGCCCCTAAACGTATGTATGTATGATTTTGTGCACACCGCCCCTTTTCTATGGTGGTAACGGTTACAAAATAACATAATCAAGTTAATTGGCGTTTTTGCTTACCCAATACAAAATCTTACTAAACCTATTTTCACTAATTTTCTTTAAATATTACCATATATTTGCCCATTTGAAAAGCGAATTTATATTCCGAATAATTTCCAATGCAGAAAGAAATTTTGGAATACTTCACTAGTGCAATGTTTCAAAAGTCCTTTCCAAAACCTCGTAAATAAAACTGGTGTTCTTGGAGAATGTGAACAAGAATATGCGTTTCAACCGCCGCAAATGGAATATACTCGCTTTCCGCGGGCGGCTAATGAGCCTCCTCAGCGCTATCGCGCTTGCGGGGTCTCATCGAAGCCTTCCTTGCCCTACGGGAATAATGGTTTTCGGTGGAATGAGTAATCGCAGTCCCAGTACTAGTCCACGAGTCCGAGGAACCCGCAAGAGAAATTGAATAAGTAGGGAGACTAAAACCGTCTATTGCGGACAAATCACGTATCCCCTTGCCGGGTTAAGGAGGCTGAGGCCGTGCCCTCTAAAAAGCGCCTGCCTTTCGTTCTAATCAACAGTTTTTGCATGAATCTAACTACCTTTTGTTTACATATAATGCCGCTCATATAATTGGTATGGAAATAACTTTTGGGATGTTCTACTAGCCTAACGCACAGGAAAGAAAAGGGCTTCTAATATGCGGTGAAACTTTGGGGCGGGTTTTTCCCACTGATTGAATCGGGCCTTTACGTTCAGTTATCCCCCACCTAAGCCTCTTTCACCTTCCCAAGCTTTGTGGTGGGAAATTTACTGTCCGTTAATCTGCGGGAAAAAATAGTCGTAAGTCCCCTTACAGGCTAAAAGCGCGACCGTCCCGGGGCTACGATTACTCGCTCCATCAAAAGCAATGTTAGTTGCTGGGCGCTGGAGCCGGACGCACGCTTATTAGTGACCAATTACTACTAAATCACTCGCAAAAGGGCGCTGATGGGAACTGTTGCTGAAAGTGACATTAACGCAGCCCAATTTTATACTCTCTTTCCCTATAAAAAAAGAGCAGATACGACTGTACCTGCTCTTTTTTATTTACATTACTTTGCAGCAAATTTTTCAGCGGAAAAATTCGTTCTTTCGACAGCTGCTTCTGTTGTTTTCACATCATCGTTCACGCGTTCAATATCAGCACCAAGTAAAGCGAGTTTGCCGGCAAAATCGACATAGCCGCGATCCAAATGCTTCAATTCTGTAACGCGTGTGTAGTCCTCGGCAACCAGGCCAGCGAGAATCAATGCTGCAGCTGCGCGCAAATCAGTTGCGGCAACTTCTGCTCCCTGCAAATCGGAAGGGCCTTCAATAATGACGCTGCGGCCTTCAATTTTCATTTTGGCATTCATGCGGCGGAATTCCTCCACGTGCATAAAACGGTTTTCAAAAACAGTTTCCGTTATAACACTTGTACCTTCTGCCTTCAGCATTAAAGCCATCATTTGTGATTGCATATCTGTTGGAAAACCTGGATAGGGCAATGTTTTAATATCGGTTGCTTTTAAATGCTTCGGACCAATGACCCGAATGCCATTATCTTCTGCAATAACTTTCACATTCATTTCTTCCAGCTTAGAAATAACCGGACGTAAATGCTCGCTAACAGCGTTTTTAATCAATACATTTCCGCCGGTTATGGCTGCAGCAACCATGAATGTACCTGCTTCGATTCGGTCGGGAATGATACTGTGCACCGCACCGTGCAATTTTTCTACCCCTTCGACACGAATGGTCTCGGTACCAGCACCAACAACTTTTGCACCCATTTTGTTCAAGTAATTGGCAAGATCAACAATCTCCGGTTCCTTGGCACAGTTTTCAATAATTGTTTTTCCTTCAGCCAATGATGCCGCCATCAGAATATTCTCCGTGGCTCCCACACTTGGCATATCCAGATAAATTTTTGCACCATGTAAACGTCCATCAACGGAAGCTTCTACAAATCCATTGCCAACATGCACTTCCGCTCCCATGGCCTCGAAGCCTTTTAAATGCAAATCAATAGGCCTGGATCCGATCGCACATCCTCCAGGCATCGCTACCTTTGCGTGTCCATATCGGGCCAATAATGGTCCCAGAACGAGCACTGAGGCACGCATTTTACGGACATATTCAAAAGGGGCTTCTGTTGTCAATTTATTGGAAGCATCGACGGTAACTGTATTATTTTCAAATACCACATCTGCATTCATATTGCGTAAAACTTCATTTATGGTATATACATCAGCAAGCACCGGCACTTCATGGATTTTACTGATGCCTTCACTGGCAAGGGCACTGGCTGCTATTACAGGGAGTACTGCGTTTTTTGCACCTTCGATTTTTACCGTACCATGAAGCTGTTGTCCGCCTCTTACGATGATTTTTTCCATGTTTCAATTCTCCTTCAGATCCAATTTCACTATATTAATATTCATTTATCAAGATAGGTGTTCCAATCACTAACTGTGTCTTTTTATTCGATGCCTGTACTTGCGCAATTTGCACATTCACGGATTGCATATTCATATCTAATTTTTGGTTCCATAATGGTGTATACCCGTAGATATTTTTTTGAATCCTGGAATATGAAATTTTGTCGATTTGTGTCTTTTGACGTTCAAATCCGATTGTTTCTGTTAAGTATTTTAAAAATCGTTCAACCTCAATTATAGCATCAGGACTAGTGACCAGACAAGCAAATATTTGCGACGTTTCTGTGAAATATCGGCCAGTCGCTTGATGCAATATTTTTTTATAATTTTTTTCAGTGGTTTTATCCCATTTACGGCCACTGATAACCATAATGACTTCTGCTTGATATTGCTTCGATTTTGGGATAACAACACTATACGTTACGGTAATATTATTCGTTTTGCGTACGTCCCTAATGGAATATTTTATACTGTTTTCATCCGTTTTGCCAGCCATATTTCCCGCGGATTGCAAATTCTTTAAAACTTTTTCGATACGATTTTGATTCATCCGTTCTTTTACCGTTACTTCCCATTTTTCCACGGCATCTTTTTGGTATGCCGACACAGTATTTGCCAGGTCGATCATTTCATTGGGCTGATATCCGTTAGCAAAATTTATATGCATGAACAATAAAATAAGTAAACTGATATAAATGATTTTTTTCAATGTAAAAACCCCCTGTTCAACTTTTTATCAGTATGAACAGAGGGATTATTTTACATACCTATTATTTCATAGAATAGTAGATTCATATTTGGATGTTTCGCACCGTTTCTGTTGCCCCAAGACCACAACGCATCAAATTTCCCCGGATTTCCGTTTAAAAATGAAGGATTAAAACATATATCTGAGTTGTTGTGACCACTGGAGAAATTCCAAAAAGAACCGGCTCACACCTGCACCAACGACAATGGCAATGAATAGCAGAAACAGTCTGCCAAGTGCCGGATGACCTTTACGGATAATGGGGTCAAAATTGACGCCTTGCATCATCCGCCAAGTAAAGTAGATAAATAACAAATGAGAAAACATGCTGACAAGAGCAGTTTGCCCGATGGATAACATAGCAAAACTCCTTCGTATAATTTATACAGTGATCCATACAAATAGGAAGCGCAATATATTTGTAACTTTGCCATGAAGACAAATCATTGTCAAGGCTTCTTATTGTGCGTCAGGCGGAAAAGTGAACGCTACCGAAATAGAAAAGGCTAAAAACACAAAGTCCAATCTTATGCTTTTTGAACTACACCTGTGTAGTTTCAAATTTAATATGAATTCCTCGAAAGGGAGGCACCACTATCTGTTAACTTGCGATAAATCGCACACCATGTCCACAAGATGTTTCGACATGCATCAACTGTCTTTGAATGCATATTTTCATTTCCCGGGAAATATCGACGGGGAATACCATTATTCATTTCCAAAAACCGCATACGACAATGATTGGAAATCTATATTTTCGCAGAACTTTCAATAGAACTTGTCCATTTTCTAATTAATGTACTTCCAAATATACCACTACAGCTATGCACTTTAAAAATGCCAAAAATCCATACAGCACGACAAAATATTTTCATGATAGCAAGGTCAGATTCCTTACTTTTGGAATAAAAGTAAAAAACTCCCATAACAGTGTCATGAGAGTTTTCGCTTAGTCTCGAGCAACATTCAATCGATTCATTGCCCGTTTGAGTGCTAATTCAGCCCGTTTGAAATCAATATCGTCTTGATGGGACTGCAAGCGCCTTTCCGCACGTTCTTTTGCTTCATTTGCCCGTTGAACATCAATATCTACGGGCTTTTCCGCAGTTTGGGCGAGAATCGTCACTTTATCGGGACGCACTTCCAAAAATCCGCCGCTTACTGCCAAATGATTCGTATCATTTCCATTTCGCAAACGGACATCGCCTATTTCCAACGGTGCCACCAAAGGTATATGGCCTGGCAAAATGCCAAGTTCTCCACTCTGTGCTCTGCAGCTTACCATTTCAAATTGGTCTTCCAATACCGGACCATCAGGAGTAACAACACTCACTTTTAGTGTTTTCAATGTAACCCCTCCTCAGCAAATAAGGCAAAACAGGATACACACCGTTCCATTGGAAAAGTCTGCACCTGATTGCTTCGTATTGCTATATATTTACTGCATTTGTTTCGCTTTTTCTACAACTTCCTCAATTCTACCAACAAGTCGGAATGCATCTTCCGGCAAATCGTCGTATTTGCCTTCCAATAATTCCTTGAAGCCTTTTACGGTTTCTTTTACAGGAACATAAGAGCCGGGTTGGCCGGTAAATTGTTCAGCAACGTGGAAGTTTTGGGACAAGAAAAATTGAATGCGGCGTGCACGTGCCACTGTTAATTTATCTTCATCCGACAATTCGTCCATACCAAGAATTGCAATGATGTCCTGCAATTCACGGTAGCGCTGCAATGTTTGCTGTACACCACGTGCCACATCATAGTGCTCTTGGCCGACAATTTCCGGGTCCAATGCACGAGAAGTAGAAGCGAGTGGATCCACCGCAGGATAAATACCTTGCTCAGACAATTTACGGTCCAGGTTGGTTGTCGCATCCAAGTGCGCAAATGTTGTGGCTGGAGCCGGGTCCGTATAGTCATCAGCAGGTACATAAATAGCTTGGATCGATGTAACAGATCCTTTATTGGTGGATGTGATTCGTTCTTGTAATTGCCCCATTTCCGTTGCAAGTGTCGGCTGGTAACCAACGGCAGATGGCATACGGCCAAGCAGCGCGGATACCTCGGAACCTGCTTGTGTAAAACGGAAAATGTTATCGATGAACAAGAGCACGTCCGCACCTTCTTCATCACGGAAATATTCCGCCATCGTCAAGCCGGTTAGTGCCACACGCATACGTGCACCAGGCGGCTCGTTCATTTGTCCGAATACCATGGCCGTTTTGGCGATAACGCCGGAATCTTTCATTTCGTAGTACAGGTCGTTACCTTCACGTGTACGTTCACCAACACCGGCAAATACGGAAATACCGCCATGCTCTTGTGCAATGTTGTTAATCAATTCCTGGATCAGTACTGTTTTACCTACACCGGCACCACCAAAGAGACCGATTTTACCACCTTTGATATACGGTGCAAGCAAGTCAACAACCTTGATCCCTGTTTCCAGAATTTCTGTTTCTGTCGATAAATCTTCAAATTCCGGTGGCTGTCGGTGAATTGGGTCTTTACGTACGTCGGCAGACAGCGGCTCATCCAAGTCAATATTGTCTCCGAGCACGTTAAACACACGACCAAGTGTAATATCACCAACCGGTACGGAAATTGGTCGGCCAAGGTCTTCTACAGCCATGCCGCGTTGCAGGCCATCAGTTGAAGACATGGCAATTGTCCGAACAGTGTTATCGCCAAGATGCAAGGCAACTTCCAATGTAAGCGATGCTGCTTCATTGCCGTCTTTGGCATCGAATTGGACTGTTAAGGCATTGTAAATTTCCGGAAGCTGCCCATCTTCAAATTTTACGTCGACGACAGGTCCCGTTACTTGTGTAACATGTCCTTTACTCATTGCTTTCCCTCCTAACGAACTCTTTTGCGTCACATTGCATCAATCAAGCTGCAATGGCCAGCAAATTTAACTGAAAAGACGTGTACTATTCAAGCGCAGCTACCCCGCCTATAATTTCTGTAATTTCCTGGGTAATGCCTGCTTGGCGAGCGCGGTTGTATGATAATGTTAAATCATCAATCAACTGCTCAGCGTTATCCGTTGCACTTTGCATTGCTGTCATACGTGCTGCGTGTTCACTTGCTTTTGCATCAAGCAGCGCTCCGTAGACCATGCTCTCGGCATACTGCGGCAGGATTACTTCCAGGATTTCTTCTTCACTTGGCTCATATTCGTATTGACTTCCCGAAGCCGTACTTCCCGCAACATCTGTAATCGGAAGAAGTGTTTTTTCGGTTACCTCTTGTGAAATCGCACTGACATAGTGACTGTAAAACATAATCAATTCGTCAATTTCTTCGTTGGCAAACATTGCAACTGCTCCGGATGCCAACTTTTTCACATCAGCAAAGCTTGGCTGATCGGGCATGCCCAAAATACTTTTTGCAATTGGCATGTCGCTTTTTTTGCAAAATTCGTATCCCATGCGGCCAATTGCTATGATTGTATATTCATCTGCCGACTTATGCCGTTTTTGGATTGTCTGGGTCAATGCACGCAAAACATTGGCATTGTATGCACCAGCAAGTCCGCGGTCCGCAGTGATGATCAGATAACCGGTTTTCTTCACATCTCGTTTGACAAGCATTGGATGGTCCGCATTCGTGTGATTGGCAATTTGTGTAACAACTTCTTGCATTTTCTCGCTGTATGGGACAAATTCCTTCGCATTTTGTTCTGCTTTATTCATCTTGGAAGCGGAAACCATTTGCATTGCCTTCGTGATATGTTGCGTACTGGCTGTCGAGTCAATCCGGTGTTTGATATCTCTTAGTGATGCCAAGTTCTTCACCACCCTTCCTGACAAAGGTTGGAGCGAAAGGCAAAACGGCTTGTTTTAAACCTTGCTCCTTCTACGATTTACACTTTATTTTTCTGAAGGCAGGAATGTTTTCTTGAACGATTCAATTGCATCATTCATATCCGCTGCTTCTGGAAGCTGACCTGTTTCGCGGATAGTGTTCAGCAATTCAGGACGGTTGTTTTCCAGCCAGAGGTTAAATTCCTCTTCAAAACGGCTGATATCTTCTACAGCGACGTCATCCAAATAACCTTTTGTCAAGGCATAGATGATTGCAACCTGTTTTTCAACGACCAATGGTTTATGCAAACCTTGTTTTAATACTTCAACGGTACGTTCCCCACGGTTCAATTTGGCTTGTGTTGCTTTATCCAAATCGGAGCCGAATTGTGCGAATGCTTCCAGTTCACGGAACGAAGCCAGGTCAAGACGCAATGTTCCGGCAACCTTTTTCATCGCTTTGATTTGTGCCGATCCACCAACACGTGATACAGAAAGACCTGCGTTGATTGCCGGACGTACACCGGAGAAGAACAAATCGGATTGCAAGAAAATCTGTCCATCTGTGATGGAAATAACGTTTGTTGGGATATATGCTGAAATATCTCCTGCTTGTGTTTCTACGAATGGCAGAGCTGTCAATGAGCCGCCGCCAAGTGCGTCACTCAATTTTGCTGCGCGTTCCAACAGACGGGAGTGCAGGTAGAATACGTCACCTGGGAATGCTTCACGGCCTGGTGGACGACGAAGCAGCAATGAAAGTTCACGGTAAGCCGCTGCCTGTTTTGACAGGTCATCGTATACAACAAGGACGTGCTTTCCGTTGTACATGAACTCTTCACCCATCGACACACCTGCATATGGTGCCAGATACAGCATTGGTGCAGGCTCGGAAGCACCAGCAGAAACAACGATTGTATAATCCAACGCACCATAGCGGCGAAGTGTTTCTACCGTTCCACGTACAGTGGATTCTTTCTGACCGATTGCAACGTAAATACAAATCATATCCTGATCTTTTTGGTTCAGAATGGTATCGATGGCAACCGTGGTTTTACCAGTTTGACGGTCGCCGATAATCAACTCACGCTGTCCGCGGCCGATTGGTACAAGCGCGTCAATTGCCTTAATACCTGTTTGCAATGGTTCGTCAACCGATTTACGATCCATAACACCTGGTGCCGGAGATTCAATTGGCCGTGTTTTCGTTGTATTGATTGGTCCTTTGCCATCGACCGGCTGACCTAGTGAGTTGACAACACGTCCCAGTAATTCCTCCCCTACAGGTACTTGCATGATACGTCCAGTCCGGCGAACTTCATCGCCTTCTTTAATTTCTGTATATGGTCCTAGGATAACGATACCTACGTTAGATTCTTCCAGGTTTTGCGCCATACCCATTACGCCATTGGAAAATTCAACAAGTTCGCCCGCCATTACATCGTCAAGACCATGCGCACGTGCGATACCGTCACCGATTTCGATTACCGTACCGACGTCACTTACTTGAATATCGGAATCGAAATTTTCGATTTGCTGTTTAATCAGCGCACTGATTTCCTCAGCTTTAATGCTCATACCATTTCACCCCTATCTTCAATTGTTCGCAAGCCTCATGTTGCGTTCGATACGTCTCAGCTTGGAGCTAATGGTCCCGTCAAGAATCGTGTTTCCCAAACGGATTTTTATGCCACCAAGTATGGACGGATCCACAATATTTTCAAATTGAATTGTGTTCTTATGAAATCTGCCTGCGATCGTTGTTTCCAGTTCTTTCAGTTCTTCATCGGAAAGCTTGCGTACGGAATACACTTTTGCCTTGGCAGACCCTTTTAATTCATCTACTTTATTGATGAATGATTCAGCTACAGCCGCAATCAAATCGGAGCGATGACGCTCCACCAGTAATTTTAATGTGTGTATGACATCTTTGGATGCTGCACTGAATACCGAGTCGATGAATTGTTGCTTTTTTTCATTGGATACACTTGGATGTTCCAGGAAAATTTGCAGGCGCGGGTTGTCTTCAAAAACCTGTTTCATTACGCCAAATTCTTCTACCAGTTCATCCAATGTATGTTTTTGGGTGCCGAGTTGAAAGAGAGCATCTGCATATCGATTGGCAACTACAGCTTCACTCATCGCTCTTCTCCCACCTCTTTAATATATTCGTTGATCAGTTTCTCCTGATCTTGTGCATCGATTTCTTTCTCGATTACCTTGCTGGCAATAAGGATGGACAAGGATGAAACTTGATCCTGCAATGCTTGCAGTGCGCGTTCTTTTTCGTTGCGGATTTCTTCTTGCGCCGCTTTTTTGATGCGTTCTGCTTCTTGCCGCGCAGAATCGATGATGTCCTGTTCCTGGCGTTTGCCGGCATTCTTGGCATCTTCAATCATTTGCTGTGCATCTTGTTTCGTTTGTTTCAGCTGTTCAGCAGCTTCTTTTGCGGCTTGTTCCGCTTCACTGCGGCTTTTTTCTGCTATTTCAATCTCATTGGCTACATATTGCTCACGCTTTTGCATCATATCCACAACTGGTCCCCATGCAAACTTTTTCACAAGCACCATTAAAACGATGAAGGTAAGCAGCATGACAAGCATATCCCCGACACGGAAACCGCCAAGGGCTGCGCCGATTGTTAAGGGTGCAATAACTGACTGCACATATGTCACTCCTTTCACTCTGTTTCAAAAAACCTGATTCAAAACTTGCATAAATTGCCCATCATAAACAATGGCGAAGCATTAAACAGGATCTTCGCCTTTTCCATGTTGCAATGTTTGCATATACATCTTCCGTTTTATCTAGCCAGTGCGATAAAGCCGATAACGACACCAATGATTGGAAGTGCCTCAACCAAACCGATACCGATAAACATTGTTGTTTGCAGTGTACCTTTCAATTCAGGCTGACGTGCAATACCTTCAACTGTACGTCCTACGATCAAACCGTTACCAATACCTGCACCAAGTGCACCTAATCCTACTGCGATAGCAGCTGCTAAAATACCCATTATAAAAGTCCTCCTCGATTTTTGTTGTTTTTTATGAATGAGTTTTTAATAGAAACAATATCTATTAAAATGATTACTACCAAAAGAACCAACTACTATTAATGTTCTTCATTCACCTTATGCGAGATATATACCATCGACAACATGGTGAAAATAAACGCTTGGATTCCGCCGATGAATATACTAAATCCTTGCCATGCAATCATCGGAATTATACCCAATAAGCCAAATCCTCCTGCCAGTACAAGCCCTGTCAACAGGCTGAGCAACACCTCACCGGCATACAAGTTACCGAAAAGTCGGAGTCCCAATGTCAACGTATAGGAGAATTCCTCCAGCACCTTGATTGGGAAAAACGGCCAGAAAGGTTTAAAGAAATCTTTTCCATACGCTTTGAAACCGCGCAATTTTATACCATAGTAGTGTGTCATGACCAACACCATGACAGATAATGTCAATGTCACACCAGGGTCTGCTGTCGGCGATTTCCACCAGACTGTATCGCCTACGATGCCAGTAGTAATGACACCTAGCATGTTTCCAACCAAAATGAAGGTAAATAGCGTCAAGGCGAATGGTAGGAACATTTTGCCTGTTTTCCAATCCATTGTGTCGCTGATGATTCCTTTGACAAATTCAAGGAGCCATTCCATGACGTTTTGTGCACCTTTTGGTTTCATTTCCAGCTTTTTTGCACCAAAGACACATAATACAAACACAATCAGGGCTGTAACGATGATCATTATCACGTTGGACAAGTTAACGTCGAGCCATGATATTCCAAATAAGTCCTCTACAATCGGTGCATCGTGATTCACTTCATTTCACCCCACTTTCATGCCTATCCTTTTTTCTGGACAAAAAAAATTCTATTATAATGACTGGATAAGAAGTCATTAACCCGATTATTACAGCGACTATATGAAAATATTCCTCAAATCTCAGGGCGATCATGACTGCGATAATCGCAGCCGCAAATCTGGAAATCATGCCGATTCCCCGCGGTTTGTCTTTACTTGCTGCCGCCTTGGCAAATTCCTGTGTTTTTTTCTGCAGCAGGAATAAATTATAAAAACTGACAGCACCGCCGAGCAACAGCCCCAAGAATATGCGCACATATGGTGTAAACGCTGCACCGAGAACGAAAATTGCCAGCAAGTACAGCATCCATTTACGTTCGCGCGTGATCATTTGGTCGTATTGTGACATTTTTCACCATTCCTCCAAACACAAAATTAATAGCGAAATACGCCACATGCTAACGCAAACTCACCCTCCATTTGTGTCAAACACGGAATAATATTCAAAAAAGTTCCAGTCGCCTGGTGTCGTGCAAAAGGGACATGACCGTGACTGCAAGTGTACTATGACAAACATTAGCTTCTCCGTCCACTATGCCCATGCCAAAACTGAATGAAAAGATTCCATCCGTATTTGCGATATACCATACAAATCGTTTTACAATGAAAACCCTCTCAATCCCACACAAGAAAGTGTACATGAGCCTAGCATTGTTGTCAATTGCATATCGGCATTGTTTTACAAAATTTGCAATACAGCATACCCAGCTGCAAAAGCAAAAAACAGCCGTGCATCAACGAAAAATAACAAAACGGTGCCCGTTCAATCCAAAATGTCCGTTTACTTGCCCCCTTGGTTTTAGACTCCATCTTGCATTCTTGAACATTTTGTGACATATTCAAAAGTATGATCCAAATCACAGAACTTTTATACAATGACCAAATAAACGATCCAACCGCTATGTTTTGACTAAGAGCTTTCGGTTCATATTTCCTTGCAAAACACGAGATTATCCAACTTCATTATAGCGAATCCGGGCACGATTATAAATTGACATTTCTGTGAACAATATGTGGTAGTTTTGATTTTTTCTATCGTGATGATGCCTTTACCACCATGTCCTTTCATGACCGATCCACCATATGCTCAATTATACACAATCATTGATTCAGATGATAGGTATTTGTTACTTTTTTGCAAATTTTTCTTTTCTATTTTTCGCTTCCGTAAATCTCTACTTGGATACCACTTTTTTGGCGCGTTTTTCGTTTGCAGCATTGGACGGTTTAACAAGGGTTTGCTAACACAGCCTGCAATACGCAAATGGGTTTGACACAACTTTCACAGGGTAAAATCCATAAGTAGGCCCTTAAGAAGATTGGGATGATTGGAGATAATTTGTCCAAGTTGGATTTGTATAATTAACTTGCGCCTCAACCTATGGGTCTGCTTGTATTCCAATATTCCAGTTAGCTGTTTAAACCCGTTTTATGAATACCGAAAGTTGAGACTTTGACTTTTAAAAAATATCCCTGTAGAGGTTGCTCGTTTAGGAGCCGATCTCCACAGGGATTTCATCGCTTTCCAAGCTGCCATTTTCTGTTTGCACCATAAAAAGCAAGCGATATTTTCCAGGTGCCGGCACATCTTTTTTATCAATTTTTCCTTCGTTCATTCCCTGGCTGACATCCTCCAAATCAAGCAGCATTTTCTTATAGACAAGGGTGTCTGGATCGTACAAAATGGCCTGCACTTTTTTGGCATCCTCACTTAGATAAAAACGGTACATGTAAGCTTCTTCGGAAAAAGGCTTGAGCAAAAACTCGAATCCTGCCGCTTTTGGGCTATCGGCAGTCTGATTGATAAATAAATACGGCAAATGGTAATCCTGCTCACCATCAGACAGCTCCAGCCACCCCTGGTGCAATCCTTTTTTTAACAGCCTGGGCAGCAGGTTGGCTTGGATATGCAATTTTTTCTTTTGTTTCGGTTCTATTGTCACCCGGTTTGGGAGTTGCCAGCTTAATCCTGTTTGCATTTTCGGGATGGCAAAATCATATGTCTTTTTTTCATTGCTCGTATTTTCAATAGTAATTGCTGTTGTTAACCGGGTAATATCTTTATCTGTTTTGCCAAATACGAGCGCACCGTTGTATATGACAGTTTCCGGATGGATAGCGGCTTGCACTTGGATTTCACCCATACCCTGGCTGTTCGCGGCGAGTAGTTGTCCATCCGAATCAATTGGTTTTGCTGTGGTTTCCAATGCAGCAGCAATTTTGTCATTGGACCAGTTGGGATGTGCCTCTTTGATCAGGGCAACTGCGCCGGCCACATGCGGGGATGCCATGCTCGTTCCTTGCAAGGCTTCATAACCCCCCGGAACAGTGCTGACGATATTTGTTCCCGGTGCAAGCACATTGGGCTTGATTTGCCAATTTACCGTCACCGGCCCCCTGGAACTGAATGCTGCGATTCCTTCCGGTGTTTCCATTTGCTTTGTTTCCAAATAGGGAAAAGTGCCTTCACTGAAAGCTGTTAGTTTCTTTCCGTCTTTTTTAGTCAATGATGCAACCGGAATGGCGATTGGATTTGATTCGGATGCATCCGTTTCAATCGATCCCTGAAAGGCGCCCGGCTCATTATTATAAATCAGTACCGCAACTGCGCCGTTTTCTTCCGCTTGTTTGGCTAGCTCGTAAAATGGGATTTTCCCCCGCTTGAGCAAGGCGATTTTTCCGCGCGTCTGGGAGAGATCGGTGGTGATGGCATAGTCCCGCTGCAATTCCCACGGAACTGAACCAAGCATCGGCGTCATATGTATTTGTAAATTTTCATGTCTAGCGGCAAGGACAGGAATTTGCTGTTCATTGGCCAGTGCGCCCACAGAAAAGGATTTTACGGCTGTTGCGGGGGATCCAACCGTCCAATCGCCCGGTCCGTCGTTGCCATTGGCAATCACCACAAATACACCCAATTCATAGGCTTTATTGACAGCAATACTGGTTGGATAATCCGGTCCGTTTACTGTGTTTCCAAGAGACAAATTAACAACATCCATACCATCCTTCACTGCCTGCTCCAATGCGGCGATTACCTGTGCGGATGTACCGGACCCACCCGGTCCAAGCGCCCGATAGGAATAGATGGAAGCATCCGGCGCAACTCCCTTTAAATCGCCATCCGCAGCAATAATCCCGGCCACATGTGTGCCATGAAGTGTTGGCGCGCCCTGCTCGGGTGTTGTTTCCATTGGGTCATCGTCCAAATCGACCAGATCATAACCGCCCTGATAATTGTTTCTCAAATCCGGGTGGTTGTAATCGATACCTGTATCAATGATCCCAACCTTAATGCCTTTGCCGGTGTAACTGGTTGTATTCAGGGTTTGGGGCAAGACCGCATTTTTGTCAGTTTTTAGCATGTCTTTCAATTTTTTCGTTTTGGTCATTCCTGCTGTAGCGGAAAAATTGGCTTGATAGGTTGCAACGGGATGAATAGCTTTCACAAATTCCAATGAAGCGATTTTTGCTAACTTTTCCGGCTTGGTTTTGATTGCCAATCCATTAAACAACGTATCATAGACAGCTATTATTTCCGTATTGGGAAAATAGTTTCGCAAGTATTCCCGATGCTGTTTTGCATCGCCTTCCACTTCGATAATGACAGAGGCTCTATCATCCTGCGGCGGGGTAAAACGGGATGGAGCTGCATCAGTCTTGGCGGCAGCAAAAGATGGCGCCGGTACGACCACCAGCAGACATGTCAACATCAACAGCAGCTTGCAGAAGATGTGCAAAGCGTCCCGCAAAAATGACACATGCTTGTCGGAGAAAAAATTCACTTGATACATGGAGATACCTTCTTTCGCACATAGTTTGTGCGAAAATCAGCAATGCATACAAAAAGGGACAGTTCCCTTTTTGTATTAGCTTTCGGTGGAACTGTCCTCAAAATATTTCAAAATGGCATCGGCGATCCGCTTCGATGCAAAACCATCTCCATATGGATTAGCGGCTTTGGCCATGTTGTCGTGGGCCTGCTTGTCCGTCAGCAATTCATTTGCCAAGTTGAATATGGTATCCTCATCCGTACCCGCCAGCTTCAGTGTCCCGGCTCCAATGCCTTCCGGGCGCTCCGTTGTGTCGCGCAGGACGAGCACGGGAACACCCAAAGAAGGGGCTTCCTCTTGAATGCCACCGGAATCTGTCAAAATAAGATACGCTCTGCTAGCGAAATTGTGGAAATCAATCACACTTAATGGCTCAATCAGTTTGATTCGCTCGTCATTGCCAAGGATTTCGTTGGCAACTTCCCGAACAGCAGGATTCAAATGAACAGGATAAACGACTTCAATATCAGCATGGGTTTGAACAAGACGCTTAATCGCCCGAAACATATGCTGCATATTTTCGCCAAGGTTTTCACGACGGTGCGCCGTCATGAGCACCAGTTTCCTGTCGCCAAGTTCGTCCAAAATCGGATGCTGATAGTCCGGTTGGACGGTTGTATTTAAGGCATCAATTGCAGTATTGCCGGTAACGATAATCGTTTGTTTTGGCTTGTTCTCCTGAAGCAGGTTCTGCCTTGCTTGTTCGGTCGGTGCAAAATGCAAATCTGCCAAAACCCCCGTCAGCTGCCGATTGATTTCTTCCGGAAAAGGCGACTGCTTATTCCATGTCCTTAAGCCCGCCTCTACATGCCCAACAGCGACTTGCTGATAAAATGCACCAAGCGAGGCTGTGAAAGTTGTCGTCGTGTCCCCGTGAACAAGCACAATATCCGGCTTAGTCTCCCGAATGATTCCTTCCAATCCCTGTAGAACGTTTGTCGTGATTTGGGCGAGGCTTTGCCTATCCTTCATCACGTTCAAATCATAATCCGGTGTGATATCAAAAATATCCAGCACCTGATCCAGCATTTCCCGATGCTGTGCCGTCACCGTAACGATCGGTTCAAATGCTTCGGAGCGTCTTTTCAGCTCCATGACAAGCGGCGCCATTTTAATTGCCTCTGGCCTTGTCCCGAAAATCGTCATCACCTTTATACGTCGTTTCATTTGCGACACTCCAAAGTTAGCGATTATTTTGTACCAAACAGTCGGTCTCCGGCATCCCCGAGACCAGGAATAATGTACGCATGTTCGTCCAATTTTTCATCCAAGGCAGCGAGGTAAATATCAACATCCGGGTGCTCCTCTTGAATTTTCTTTACACCTTCAGGGGCACCAATCAAGCACATCAGACGAATCTGTTTGGCACTGCGTTTTTTCAGGGAAGCAATTGCATCATTGGCTGAGCCGCCCGTCGCCAGCATCGGATCAATCACAATCAATTCACGCTCGGAAATATCCTTTGGGAGCTTGATATAATATTCAACCGGTTCCAGTGTTTCCGGATCGCGATACATTCCGACATGGCCTACCTTTGCTGCCGGAATCAACTTCAACATACCGTCTACCATTCCCAGCCCAGCCCGCAGAATAGGAACCAGCCCTATTTTTTTGCCTGCAAGCATTTTTGCTTTTGTTTCCATTACCGGTGTCTCAATCGTTGTTTCCGTAAGTGGCAGATTTCTGGTTATTTCAAATGCCATCAGCATGGCCACCTCATCGACCAGCTCGCGAAATTCTTTTGTCCCGGTATTTTTATCCCGAATATGTGTTAGCTTGTGCTGAATTAATGGATGGTCCAATACGTATACTTTTCCCATTTCAACTGCTCACTCCTTGTATATTTTTATAAAACGTAAACTGGCGCAGCAGGAAAAACCGCGCAATTTCATATAGCAATCCGTCAAAAAATGGTCAGATCCTTTCAATGAAATTTCCGGCCATCATGAAATTACATCTCTCAAATTGTACAGAAAAATCGGGGTGTATTCAAGTATAGGGACAACGCATTTAAAATAAGTTGTCTTATTTTGCAAAGCATGTTGGCGATTCCTGTGCTTCTTCAAAAGCAGTATCAAAATTGTTACCCCAATACGCCAGCTCCGCTTAGTGGCGTTTTTCAACGTACATCATTAAAACGTACATCATTAAATCGACCTGTATGTGCCCTGCTACTAAAGCGAATTCTACATAAAAATCACCGAAAACTAATTCCACAACCTGTTTATGCATGTTTTTACAAATCAGACGAATGTTAAATAAAAATCTTTGGAAATTTGCATTTTTTCTACTGATTGTTAGTTGAACCAACCGGGCTTTTACTGGCAGTTATCCCCCACCTATGCTTCCTTGGCTTTTAAGCTTTGGGGTGGGGGTTACCGCCCGTTAACCTGCGATAAGGTGAAACAACAGGGACATGCCACGTAACATACTGGAATGGTGTTTAATAAAAACTAATTAAGAAAGCTGTCATATGTAGAACCTATTTTCGTTCTGATTATGATAGCTTTTTAATTGCGTAGAATGGGCGGATTTTTGCTGGCAGCTTAGTGTTGAAAAACGCGCGTATGGAGGGGCTGGGGGAAAATTCCGCTCAAACCTGGTAGCAGCCGCTCCAGAAAGAGAAAAGTCGCTCCAGATGAGAGAAAGTCGCTCCAAATAAGGCAAAAGTCGCTCGAGTTGATGCAAAAGTCGCTCGAGTTGATGCAAAAGTCGCTCGAGAATCGGTAAAAGTCGCTCCAACTGATGAAAAGTCGCTCGAAATAACAGCAACCCGCTCCAAGTCGGTCTTTTTCGCTCCAAGAAGAGAAAAGTCGCTCCAACTGATGAAAAGTCGCTCCAAATTCACAAAAGTCGCTCCACGCGTTTAAAAGTTGCTCATCCGGACAAAAATCATCCCACCCCCACAAAACCCGCGCCACTCAAGCATCCCCCCCATCGCAGACAACCAATTCAACCATCACCAAATCCCGCAGCATCCAAATAAAGACAAACGAAATGCCTTGTTTAGCAATTGTAAACAAGGCATGCCATTTCACTACGCGAGTGCATATAACGGGAATTTGGTTGTGATGGCCTCGACACGTTTGGCTGCTTCTGCCAACACCGCCTGATCCCCTGTATTTTTCAATGCCAATGCAATAATCGCAGCCACTTCCTGCATTTCTGCTTCTTTGAAACCACGTGTCGTTACGGCTGCGGTTCCAATTCGGACTCCGCTCGTAACAAATGGTTTTTCTTTATCAAAAGGAATCGTGTTTTTATTGGTTGTGATGCCAATATCATCCAGTACCTTTTCAGCTGTTTTTCCTGTCAGACCAAGTGTCGTGACGTCCAAAAGCAATAAGTGATTATCCGTTCCGCCTGATACAAGGCGAATGCCTTCAGCAACAAGCGCCTCCCCGAGCGCTTTGGCATTTTTAATAATTTGCTCGCTGTACGCTTTGAAATCATCGGACAATGCCTCTTGGAAAGCTGTTGCTTTGGCAGCGATAATATGCATCAACGGACCGCCTTGTATACCCGGGAATACAGCCTTGTCAATTTGTTTGGCGTATTCTTCCTTGCATAAAATCATGCCGCCTCGCGGACCGCGTAACGTTTTATGTGTGGTTGTTGTGACAAAGTCGGCATATGGCACCGGATTCGGATGGAGACCGGTTGCAACAAGGCCGGCAATATGTGCCATATCAACCATCAGGTATGCGCCAACTTCATCGGCAATCTCACGGAACTTCGCGAAATCGATCAACCGTGGATATGCACTTGCACCGGCAACAATCAACTTGGGTTTTACTTCTTTTGCTTTTTGTAAGACATCTTCATAATCAAGCTGTTCTGTATTGGCATCCACACCATATTCCGCAAAATTATATAACTTGCCGCTGAAATTAACAGGGCTGCCATGGGTCAGGTGACCGCCATGGCTTAGATTCATGCCGAGCACTGTATCGCCGGGCTTGAGCACGCTAAAATAAACAGCCATGTTCGCCTGCGCCCCTGAATGTGGCTGGACATTGGCATGATCCGCACCAAAAACCTTTTTCGCCCGATCACGCGCCAAATTTTCTACAATATCCACAAACTCGCAACCGCCATAATAGCGTTTGCCAGGGTAGCCTTCTGCATACTTGTTTGTCAGGACAGAACCCATTGCCTCCATGACGGGTGCAGAAACGAAATTTTCTGACGCAATCAGTTCAATTTTATCTTGCTGGCGTTTCTTCTCCGCTTCCATTGCTTGATACAATTCAACATCCGTTTGCTTTAAATGATCCAAATGGAATACCCCCTAAGTAGTATATGTTTTTATGAAAATGCCGATTTACGAAAGCGCATGCAATGGTTGGAGATCAGTCTCCATAGCATGCACGCTGTCCGCCGATCAGCTTGGGTCTTGTTTTCGCGCCGTTTATACGGGCATTGCCTATAAACCGCTGTGTCAATCGGATAGGTACGGCTACATGTTTTAAATGCATGCCGATCATCGTTTCGCCAATATCCACGCCGGCATCCGCCTTTATGAATTCCACGACAACCGGGTCATCCATATGCTGGTATGCATAGGTAGCCATCGAACCACCGGCATTTTGTACCGGCACTACTGAAACGATCTCCAGCCCATTACGCATGGCGGTTTCCCGCTCTACAACAATGGCGCGATTCAAGTGCTCGCAGCACTGAAAAGCCAAGGAAGCCCCCGTGTTGTCCCGCAATTTTTTCATTGCTGCAAACAAGATTGCTGCGATGTCCATACTGCCGGATGTGCCGATCTTCTTTCCGGCTACTTCACTTGTTGAACAGCCAATGACAAAAATATCTTTTGCCTTCAGCAGCGAAAGTACGGTCCATTCCTGTACCATGGCTTGCGCATCCGCTTCAATTTGCTGATGTAATGACGCATCCATCAAAATGCCCCCTTACCATGTTTTATCTATATGACAGCAATGGTGCTTTGATTGTATTCCAAAAACAATTACTACCGGTTTTCTTCATAAGCCGTCAATTTGTTCAGACGCCGTTCATGCCGCCCACCATCAAATGCCGTTTCCAGCCATGTTTTTGCAATTTCTCTGGCCAGTCCGGGTCCGATCACGCGCTCACCCATCGCAAGCATATTGGAATCATTATGCTGCCGTGTCAACTTTGCACTGTAGACATCATGTACAAGTGCGCAGCGAATTCCTTTTACTTTGTTTGCAGCAATGCTCATCCCAATGCCCGTTCCGCAAATCAAGATGCCTCGGTCGAACTCTCCGCTGGCGACGCGCTGGGCTGCCGGCAATGCATAGTCGGGATAATCCACAGAGGTTTCACAGCTGCAACCTGTATCTTCATATGCAATATGCATTTCCTCAAGCAAGTCTTTTACTTCATTGCGCAGTGTCATGCCAGCATGATCACCACTTAAAATCACTTTCACTACAGACCCCTCCTTGACGTATCTCCCGCATGGCCAAATCTTTCATGCCACGTACCTCATGAAAATAAAGTGAAACTTCATTCAGTGGGAGTTCTTTTCCCCACTGAATGTTAGTTGAACCAATCGGGCTTTTGACTTTCTGTTGACCCCCACTTATCATTTTCATTTAATCCGCAGATTATTGAAATGGGGTCTTACAGCCAGTTAATACTGCGATAAAAAATTCGTTGACTTCTATTTCCATTAACAATTTTATCATAACGTTATCCATTATTCCTGGCAACCGTGTTTTTTTTGGCATACGATTATTTTCATAAAAGTTTCGGCCGGATGATGAATCTGCGCGCCCAAAGCATGCGCTTACCTCACATGGGACAAAAAAAGAGAATGCTTCTGTTAAAAACCCGCATTCTCTTTTTGGAAAAATTTTGTAAGGAAACTACTTTTCCAGCAATTTTACCAGTTTATTGATATATGTATCCAGTTCATCCAACGTCTGCTGGTAGACTTCCAGACTGCCGCCAAACGGATCGGAAATATCATAACTGACCAAATTCTGTTCCAGCCTCTGGATTACCTGCAAATCATCCGCCAAATATGCCGACAGCTTTTCATTTAGCTCAGCTTGGTCCATTTTATGCTCGTATGTATGTATAAATTCAGATCGTTTCATCTCATAATCCGCATAGCGTTTTTTTAATTCGTCCCACACTTTTTTATCCGCTTCGGAGACATATTCTTTCAATGTAAAATATTTATCCTGATAATCGGGATACTGCATGATCAACGATTGCTTATGTCCTGTTGTCATTGTCAAAACCAAGTCCGCCTCATGAAGCAGTTTTTGCGTAACCGGCTGGGATAAGTGGTCAAATGGAATATTTTTCAGTTGCAAAGCCCGGGCAGCGTTTTGGCTCATACGCTGATTGTAACCGGCAAAGATGCCTGCAGATTGAACAGCCAAATCGGGCCGCTTATTTTTCAACAATGCCTCTGCCATCGGAGAACGGCATGTATTTCCAGTACAAACGAATAATATTTTCATCAACGGTACCCTCCACTGACAGATTTAAGGTCTCTATCCAATCCCACTATAGCATAATTTGCCCCGCATTTACCAACGACTCCTGCAATCACCTGCTGACAAAAATTTACACCTACAGTAAAAAAATGCATTGTCAGCTGCCGAAAATAGTCAATAACCCAAAACCGCAAAGCACACTGCCACCCAATATTTCCCCGTAAGCACCAAGCATGTCCTGAACCTTTCTTCCAAGCAACAGTCCAGCCCATGTCATGACAGTGCTTACCGAACCGAATACAAGAATTGTTAAAATGATTTTCAGTTCAGACATGCCCAGGCTAAGGCCGACTGAAAAACTGTCCATGCTGACGCTAATGCCAAAAAAAAGCAACCCGAGACCGGATATATTGAACATCTGTTTCGATTCATAATTAAACGCAGCAAAAATCATATGCGCCCCAATGGCAAATAAAAGAAATCCGCTTGCGACTTCAGCCCAGCCGCCAATCTGAAAGGAAATCAATTTACCTGTGAGAATTCCAAGGCTCGGCATCAAAACATGAAAAAGTCCGATGATGATACCGATAATAAATATTCGTTTCAAACGTATCCGCTGCATGCCAATGCCCAAACTAATCGAAAAAGCATCCATTCCTAGCGCAACAGCCATGAAAATTAAAGCGAACATTTCCTCATATAAACTTGCCAACATGAAAAATCCTCCCTTGGACACGCTTCTAAAATATATGCATGTCCAGGGGAGGATATGTGCTTTCCCAGGAATTGAAAAACCTGGTGCAGCGCTAAGTCAGCTCATATGAATATGTTTGCTTGCAGCCTTGCGAAGGCGGTTCATGACGGCTTGACCGATTCCATCCTCCGGAAAAGCCTCCGAAACAATGACATCGACTTCCCGCGTCTTGAATTTCCGCAGCCCATCGTATAAATGGGCAGCAACTTCCGGCAAGTTTTTTCCAAGCCGTATCGTTTCAAAAGCGGTAATTTCAGCAGCCGTCTGGTCGCTTACCAATGCCCCGACTTTCTTTCCCTCTGCCTGCGCTTTGTCAATTGTCGCCTGAACATCCTTTGGCGTGCCATATACTAATAAAAGTGGCACTTCAGGCGCATAATGGCGATATTTCATACCAGGTGCTTTCGGTTTTTCGCTGCTGTTTGCAAGCCCGGGATCTGTTACAACCATGCCAATGATTTGTGTCAATTGCTCCTTTGTAACGCCACCCGGCCTAAGAATAACCGGAATTTCTTGTGTGCAGTCGAGCACAGTAGATTCAACGCCAAATCCGGTTGGTCCGCCATCCACCACACCGGCTATTTTACCCTGCAAATCCTCCCAGACATGTACAGCTGTTGTAGGGCTCGGTTTGCCGGAAAGATTCGCGCTTGGTGCTGCAATCGGAATATCACAAGCTTTCAGCAATGCTTGTGCAACCGGATGGCTAGGCATACGTACACCTATCGTTTCCTGCCCCGCGGTTACGTTATCTGCACAAACACCGCTCGTTTTCAATACATATGTTAAAGGTCCTGGGGAAAAGGCATCCATTAACTGCGCTGCATAATCCGGGACATTGTATACCAGTCGCAACAGTTGCTCTTTTGTTGCCACATGCGCAATTAATGGATTATCTTGTGGACGGCCTTTTGCTGCGAAGATTTTATTTACTGCTTCCGGATTTGTCGCATCAGCTCCCAGTCCATAGACGGTTTCAGTTGGAAAAGCAATTGTTTCTCCTTTTTTCAACAGCGATGCCGCTTCAGAAATGGCCGCTTGTGCTTCTGATGTTTCATTTGTTATTTTCCAGCGTTTTGTTTCCATAAAAATTGTCCCTCTTTTCCTACCTCATATTGTAGGGGAAAGGGATTGTTTTCGCAAAGACAAAACAAATATCCACAGTTTCCGGACAATAAAAAAAGAAATCCACAGATTTTATCCACAGACTTCTTGAATAGGTTTACACGATGAACATAAACGTGTTCATAAGCTATTAGTTTCTCTGTTTTCATACCTTTATTCCATTTTACTGCACATTTTATCCCCAAACGGATGTGAATAATGTGCATAAGTGTGTGTTTATTCCCATTATTTTAGGCGAATTTCTTTAGGAAACCTTGTATGCCCACCATTTTCCGCCATTTTTCTGTTTGTTCACCTGCTGTATTCCCTGCTTTTGTGGATAAAATTGCAAAGCATCCAGCAATATATCCACAACCGGCTGATGACTTTGCACATAAAGCTTTTCTGCTTGCTTTTCTTTTGTCATCTGAACGATCGTCTCCAGTAATACTGGCAGCTTGCCGGCAGCCTCTGGGGCAATATGCAGCTGCTTTAGCCAATAAATTTCAGGCTCCACAGGCTGCAAAATGAAACAGCCCTTGATCTTGTCACCTATCACCAATACGTATCCATTTTCCAGCAAATTTTCCTTATTCACTTTGTCCGTCGTCTGCAGAAATTGGTCAATTTCCGGCTTTGGTATGCGATATGCTGCGACTATTTTCATCTTCATCACCTCTGGATAGATTGATAGTTTTGACTCTTTCTTGTTATCTATCTTATGCAGGATTAAGAGAAAATATAACAAATACCACGTTATTTTGTTTGTCCGGACTAGTGGAATGGTTCAAAAATTCTTTCCAAAACCTTGTAATTAAAACTGGAGTTCTTGGAGAATGTGAACAAGAATATTCACTTCAACCGCCGCAAATGGAATACTCGCTTTTTCTCGGGCGGCTAATGAGCGTCCGTCTGGAGTGGAAATCAACTGTATTTGCATCATTCTAATTACCTTTTATTTACATCCTAAGTTCCCGGGATTTATAACGAGGTCAATTTGAGAATGCTGCACACCAAGGACTGATTATAAATTCATCGTCATACTTTTAATATTTATAACGATGGGAATTTCCAGTATTGGCGCAGAGTTTCGCGGTTTCTCGTTACACAATTCGGGAATCCGGGTTACATATAAATACCGCTCATATATTGACGGAAAGAACTTTTGGGACGCTCCACTGGTTTAAAAGAAACAAAAAAGCTGTCCTTACAGACAGCTTCTTCATGATGATGGGGGATTTTTATATCAACGATAGAACAGTATTTACGCAAACAGTTTTTCAATCCATTCAAACAAGAAAAATTTCACTTCCACTTCTTCCTCTTCCTTCGGTTCATCCACGCTCGCCTCGGCAACACTGGTGCCATTGGAAAAGTCGAGAAAACAAAGCGGCGGGAACAACACACACCACCAGTTGGCGCCTTTGCCTTTACCAAGCGTAATCAGTACTGCTTCATATTCTCCTGCCGGGTATACGTAAGATCCATACATTTTCGTTGGAAACACTACATTTTTTCCGTATTCCACTGTATATCGGTTGTCCGCGTTCGCCTTTTGCAGTGTCTTTTCCACCACTGATTCAATTTCCGGAATGTTATGCTGGATCAGCTTTCTCGCTTCGTCAATGTCGGAAATATCCTCGACCCAGTTGGAAATTTTTTTGTTGACTTCATCACGTACCAGGCGTTTGATTTGTTGGTCTTGTTTTTCATCACTATTTGCCAGGATTCGCAAACGGATGGCTTCATCGGGAATGATTTGATATTCTGCATCCGCCTGTGTGGTACTGCCAAAATTTTTAGGTATGGTAAAATAAATGATAGCAATCATCAGTGCAAAAAATAATAGTTTCTTCATCGTCTATGCCCCTTTGGTTTTGGTTTATTTCCAGTATGGTCAGGGCATTTGACTTTTAAACTGGCATTCTTGCATTTTCTTGCCAGATTTTAATAAAGTGAAACTTCAATCAGTGGTGGCTTTTTCTTCCCCCACTGATTGTTAGTTGAACCAATCGGGCTTTTACGGACAGGTATCCCCCGCCTAGGCTTCCTTGACTCTCCAAACTTTGAGGTGGGGGTTACTGTCCGCTAACATCCGATAAAGTGGCATAGACGCACACATCTTGTCCATTTAATACGATATGTTTTTCCATTTCCATTCCCAGCTTCTTTGCAACGCGTTGGGATGCTGCATTGCCGGGTTGAATGAGTGCAATGAATCTTTGAAAGCCAAGTTGTCTTTTTCCGTAGGCAAAGAGCGCTTTTGCTGCCTCGGTTGCATAGCCTTTTCCCCAATGCTGTCGTGCTATCCAATAACCGATTTCAATTTCCTTTTTTCCGTCGATTGTCTGGGGCACTAATCCTGCATGACCGATTGGCTTCGCATCTTCCTTATTACGTAATAGCATTAATCCCATACCTTCACCCGATTCATATGTACAATATATCCAGTCCAAAAAATCTCTGCCTCCTTGACTGTCCCTTGTTTTCCCATTCCCGATAAACCGGACAACCTCGGGATCAGACAACAAGGACATCAAAAATGGAAAATCCGTATCTTGGTATGGATGAAAGCACAGCCTTTCCGTGCAAATGTTCATATGTTCACAACTCCTTTCATGTTATGCTTTAACAGGCAAAAAAGTCGCGGGTGCCTATGGAACATACGCCTATCTTCTTCCAACCCGCAACCATATTATTTTTCAATTATCGAGGCAACAATCCGATCCTTGCCATTGATATCTTTCAACACATGCGTTATACCTTGGGGAAATGTTTTTTGTATCAGCGCCCGCACAGCTTCTCCTTGCTGATAACCAATTTCAAACATGACATGTGCATGATTGGCTATCGCATCGGGCAGCTGGGCAATGATTTCTTCATATGCAGCGAGCCCCTCATGATCTGCAAACAGCGCCAAACCAGGATCGAAATCAGTTACTGTCCTTGACATGCTCTCTTTTTCAGAGAAGGCGATATACGGCGGATTGGAAATAACCAGATCCGCACGCAATGCCTTGCGAATAAACGGTTCCAGAAAATTCCCTTGCAAAAATGTTACATCTGCCCCTAACTGCCCGGCATTTTCCTTGGCAACTGCAAGTGCAGCATCTGACAAATCGGTTGCGTACACAAAGACATCCTCCAGCTCCAAAGCAAGCGTAATGGCGATAATGCCGCTGCCTGTACCCACATCTACAATCGTGATTGCCTCACCCGGTTTACGGTTTTTTTGCACGGCAGTTATTGCATGATAGACAAGTTCTTCTGTTTCCGGTCGGGGAATAAGTACATCCTTGTTGACCTTAAATTTTCTGCCGTAAAATATTTCATACCCCATCAAGTGCTGTACCGGGATACCGGTTTGTACATGCCGGCGGATCGCAGCTTGAAATTCGTTTACCACGTCTCGCGGCACTTCTTCCTGCATGCGGGCAAAAAACTCGGAGCGGGAAACCCCCAAATAATGCGCCAGCAATATTTGCGCGACATGTTCTTCACATTGGTGCTGTTTTAAAAAAAAGGAAGCCCACTTGAGGACTTCGTATTGTTTCATGTTTGTTTCCATTGTTATTCTCCAATATGTTCCAATTTATTGGCTTGTTCTTCCATAATAAGCGCGTCGATAATTTCGTCCAATTTCCCTTCCAGGATTTGATCGAGTTTTTGAATCGTTAAACCGATGCGATGATCAGTGACACGATTTTGCGGAAAATTGTATGTGCGGATGCGTTCACTGCGATCCCCTGTTCCAACAGCTGACTTGCGTGACTCGTCATATTCGGCCTGAGCTTCCTGCTGGAATTTATCGTAAATTCGGGCGCGCAACACTTTCATTGCTTTTTCTTTATTTTTGATTTGCGATTTTTCATCCTGACAGGAAACGACGATCCCTGTTGGAATATGGGTCAGACGCACCGCAGACATCGTTGTGTTGACGCTTTGGCCGCCGGGTCCGCTCGATGCGAATGTGTCCACCCGGATATCCTTGTCATGGATTTCCACTTCGACTTCTTCAGCTTCCGGCAATGCAGCAACAGTAGCTGTCGATGTATGGATTCTTCCGCCGGATTCGGTTTCCGGCACACGCTGCACGCGATGGGCACCATTTTCATACTTCAGCTTGGAATATGCTCCCTTGCCATTGATCATGAAAATGATTTCTTTATATCCGCCAACACCCGTCGTGTGGGATTCAATTACCTCTGTTTTCCAGCCCTGGTTTTCAGCATAGCGGGAATACATGCGATACAGGTCGCCAGCAAACAGCGCAGCTTCATCACCGCCGGCAGCTCCGCGGATTTCAAAAATAACGTTCTTGTCGTCATTTGGGTCTTTTGGCAGCAGCAAAATCTTCATCTTTTCTTCGTATGCTTGTTCTTGCTTGATCAAATCGGCTATTTCTGCTTTGACCATGTCTTCCATCTCGCTGTCCAAATCATCTTCCAGCATTTCTTTGGCATCTTGTAATTGGTCTTTTATATCTTTATATTCACGATACGCCGTGACAACATCCTGCAGGTCGGATTGTTCTTTGGAGTATTCGCGAAGCTTTTTTGTATCACTGATTACTTCAGGGTCGCTTAACAATTCGTTCAATTTATTATAGCGATCTTCCAGTGATTGCAAACGGTCGAGCATCACGTTTCACCTCACTCAGATTAACAGTATCATTATAGTATACTCACGGAGGCAGGTCAAAGTTGTTGGGAAAGATTTCATTATGACTCATATTATCCTTTTCTGTGCCCTCACGCACAGTGCGGGGGATTATATGGCGTTATCAATTACTTTTCTCCATTTTGGACAATATCCAAAGGTAAATACCAATTCCACCATAAGTAATGATAACACTTATGATCAATTGTGCTTCGTCTTGCAATGGGGTCAGATTCAGTAAATAATCAGGCAGTATTAAAAATGCCATGATAATAATTAGAGTCCAGGATTTTGCCCAAATGGAAACACCTATTATAACCAATGCTGCGATCACGCCGATAGCCAGGCTTCCCTTATTGCCAAAATAAATGACAGGGGTGTCGATGATTCTATTTAGATAAATTAGCCCAACAAACAAAACTATTGGCAGAATAGCTATACTAACCAATACTATGCCTTGTTTTTTGTTCGATTGATTTATCGTGGAAATATATTTGAATCCCATAACAACAGAAACAATAAATATTGCACCAATCGCAATACTCCCTATAATTTCCATAAATGTATAGGAAAGATTCCCCTCCCATAAATCAATGAAAATTGAAATAGAAAATGAGCCAAAAACGATCAAACAAATGTATTTGAACCAGGTTCGATAATCAATTGCCATTTCATCGGAAACCATTTTCATATATTCCTTTGGTGATTTCCCAATAATTTTTTCAATGGGTTTTCCTTTTTTCTCGGCTTCAAATAAATGAACTTCTAACTCATTTACAATATCTTCAATTTCATCTGGGTTTTTCCCGGTGGAAAATAAATATAGACGTAGGTTTTCCAAGAATTCTTGACTCTTTTTAGTAAGTTGTAGTTCATTTAATTCATTTTTCAATCATTTCATCTCCCTTTGTAAACTTTTTATCTGACTCATAATCTAATACCCTGTTAACATTGTTCTGTAATGTAGCCCAACGTTCCACGAAATTTTTCAATTCCAGCTCGCCTTTGGTTGTTAGTGAGTAATATTTTCTTTTTGGTCCGGCTGTTGATTTTTTTAATGTTGATGAAACTAATTCTTCCTTTTGCATCCGCATTAACAGTGGATAGATAGTGCCTTCACTAAAAGACTCAAACCCATAATCGCCCAGTTTTTCCGCCAATTCATATCCGTACACTTCCTTATTTTTTATAATTGCCAGTAAACAGCCATCAATTATACCCTTTAGCATTTGTGTTGTTGACAAATCTCTCCCTCCATTTCCAATGACTTGCAATACAAGGTATATGGAAATGATATATCTTGTATTGCATGATATAGTATAACTTCATTAGTCTTGTAATGCAAGGTAAAAAATGAGGAATATCCAAAGAGGAAGAATTCCACACGATAATCGGAATTCATCCCCATTGTTTCCCCATATTGGTATCTATTGTCGTAAACTCCGACATCCACCTTAGTTTAATTGCTTTAGCATAGGTACCGCGTAAAAATACCTGCAACATAGCCATTCATATTGATACGTACCATTTCCCGGTCTTGGAATCATAATACCCAACACGGTAGTTGTTGCTGTAATGCCTCTACCCAAAAAGGAAATGTTTTTCCTATTTTATGCCCTTCTACCAAGGCTACACCACATTTTTCCTTTTTGTACATCGTCTATAGACCAGATTGTTCAAGTTCCTCCACAAGTAAGCTGCTCTCATCCTTTTATAATATGGTAAGCATCGTACACCCCTGTCGACACATAGCCAAGCTTTTTTGCCGACGCTTCCGATTGTTCGTTTGCGGCATCCCAACTCGGATATTTATCATCTTGTAAACAAGCAAGGATCAAAGCTGCCGCAACAACGGTGGCTAATCCCTTTCTGCGGTGCCCAGGTGCGGTCCCTATTTCAATTTCAATGCCATCATCATAAATACTGTACGATGAAGCGGCACAAACAACCTCGCCTTGATACATGATGCAATAGCCAATACCACGCTTTACAAAGTCTGCGGCGGAATCAAATTGCCCGGTAAAGTCAGGGGAAATTTCCTGTAATGATGGCATGGCAGCGATGGATGCATCGATTCGTTTGAGTTCGTATCCTTCTGGGAGTTTATCCAAAAAGCCCTTTATATGTTGTGAATGCAGATCAGCCGGGTTTTTTCGGAAGCCGAAGCGGCGTATCTTTTTTGCAGTATCGGGATATATTGTTTCCACAAGCTGTTGCCATGCAGCATTTCCAGCGATGACAAAGCTTTCGATTGGAAGATTTCGCAGTAATTCCTTCGCTTCATCGGTGGCGTCGTCCCCAGCATAAAAAACGAAATCGCCCACAACGATTTGTGCTGCAGTCGGATTTTCCAAATTGTCCACCCAAGCGCACCCCATATGTCCCTGCAGGCAAGAAAGAATGCACGTGTCATTCATTCCGGCAAACAAGGGAAACAGTTTTTTTCTCGTTTTTAAATCGGCTTCGTAAATCATCATCATCCCCCTATTCTATGTTTATTTTAGAAATCGGCATCCACTGTAAGGGCTACGAATGCGTTTTTATAACAAATCATTCATCTTTGCCTTTTTATTCAACAGGATAAACCTATTATCGGCAAGCATTATACCAGCAGACCAAATGAAAAAATCTTAACTAAAAACCAGCACCCTCAATTGATGCTGGCTCGAATGACAGGCATATTAATTCACATTATTCAAAAGGTTTTCTTTCGTTTTTTTTCCTGGCTTATTCGGCACTTCATGGTGATGACGGCATCTTGGCTCGTACGATTCAGATGCACCAACAAGGATGATAGGGTCGTCGTAAGAAGCTGGCTTACCGTCAATCAAACGCTGTGTGCGGCAGGCTACCGATCCGCAAACCGGGCAAATTGCATTCAGCTTCGTAACCGATTCTGCCAACGCCATCAAGGTAGGCACCGGTTCAAATGGTTCCCCGCGAAAATCTGTATCCAATCCGGCTGCAATCACACGGATGCCCCGGTCTGCCAGTTCCGTAATCACGTCTACAATGGCCGGATCAAAAAACTGTACTTCATCGATTCCCACAATGTCCAAATCGTCCGTCATATAATCAAAAATGTCCTCGGATTTATCAATCGGGTAAGCTGTCACCGATGTACCATTATGCGACACGACAAGTTCTTCTGCATATCGATTGTCAATGGCAGGCTTGAACACTTTTACAGATAAATTTCCGTAGGCTGCGCGGCGAATGCGACGAATCAGCTCCTCCGATTTTCCGGAAAACATACTTCCGCAAATCACTTCTACCCAGCCATGCTGTTGCATTTCAAACATAAGGATGATGGCCCCTTTCAAAATTTCTATCTATGTAATAAACAATTGCTATTTAAAAAGCATACGTTTTTTAGTTTACCACAAAATGAGCCAAAATCATCCCGAAAATCAAATAACAGGCAAATTTGAATTTTGTCAGCCGGGTAGATTAATTACGGCTGGGTTTTGCAAATAAAATGAGGTTAACTGCAAATAGAGTGGGAAAAAGTGCAATATAGAAACGCAATATCTGCAAATAGGATCCATATTTTTACAAATCGAATCCGCCATTCCGCAAATAGCAGTTACATGCTCGCAGCGACAGCCAATCACCCACCGGCGACACACAGCCATCATTTCAAAATCAGCCTTGAAATCAAAAAAATGCACGCCTAAACGCTCATCAAACGTTTTACGCATGCATTTTTTGCTCATGAAATTATTTCATATTATATTTTTTCTTGAAGCGCTCGATACGGCCACCGACTTTATCGGCTTTTTGTTTGCCGGTATAGAACGGATGTGAATCGGAGCTGATTTCAACGCGAATCAAAGGATACGTGTTGCCATCTTCCCATTCGATTGTTTCGTCCGTTTGTTTTGTTGATCCGCTCAAAAATTTAAAATCCGAGCTTGTATCAAGAAAAACAACTTTTCTGTATTCCGGATGAATTCCTTGTTTCATATTGTTTACACTCCTTATTGCCCTGAGTCCTTAGGAAACAGAGTTGGTTGAAGAGCCGTTATAGGGACAGTCCTATCCAAACTCACTTAAAAAGTATAACAGGGTAATGCGGGCAATGCAAGACCCAGCTTAAAATAATTTTAGCGTTTCATCCCGCGGCGTTTCATTTCTTCGAGCATGTTGCTCATAAATTCCTCATTTGATTTCGTCGCTTTCAACTTGCGCAAAAACCGTTCAAGGAAATCATTGGAATCGCGCATCGTTTTACGAATCGCCCACATGATATCAAGCTGTTCCTTACTAACAAGCAATTCTTCCTTCCTCGTTCCGGAACGCAGAATATCAATGGCTGGAAAAATTCTTCGATCCGATAAATGCCTGTCCAAGTGCAATTCCATATTTCCCGTACCTTTGAATTCCTCGTAAATAACATCGTCCATGCGTGAACCTGTATCAACAAGTGCAGTTGCCAAAATCGTAAAGCTGCCACCTTCTTCGATATTTCTCGCTGCACCGAAGAAGCGTTTTGGACGGTGGAATGCCGCTGGATCAATCCCGCCTGATAAAGTTCTTCCGCTTGGCGGGATAACCAGGTTATATGCACGAGCCAGTCGTGTAATACTGTCCATTAGCACGATGACATCACGTTTATGTTCCACCAGACGCATCGCACGTTCCAGCACCAGTTCAGACACTTTGATATGACTTTCCGGCAATTCATCAAATGTGGAGCTGACCACATCGACATCTGATGATACCGAACGTTCAATATCCGTTACTTCTTCCGGACGCTCATCCACAAGTAAAATAATCAGTTTGGCATCCGGATGGTTCGTCGAAATGCTGTTGGCGATTTGTTTCAGCAGCATGGTTTTACCGGCTTTTGGCGGTGCAACTATCAGGCCGCGTTGCCCAAATCCAACTGGTGTCATCAAATCCATAATCCGTGTGGAAAGTTTGTTCACATCTGTCTCCAGCTTCATGAACCGTTGTGGATACAAAGCTGTCAACGCCGGAAAATGCACCCGTTCTTTTGAGGAATCCGGATCATCATCATTCACCGCATCCACATGGAGCAGGCCGTAATAACGTTCATTTTCTTTTGGCGGACGGACTTTCCCGGATACTTTATCGCCATTGCGCAAATCAAAGCGGCGAATTTGGGATGCGGAAATGTAAATATCTTCCGCACTCGGAGAATAGTTAATCGGTCTAAGGAAACCAAAGCCCTCAGACGGAATAATTTCCAAAATCCCATCCATAAATAAAAAGCCGTCTTTTTCTGCCTGAGCCTTTAAAATCGCAAATATCAATTCGCGCTTCGTCAGTTTCGAATAGTACGAAATCTTATATTCCCGTGCCAGCTCATATATTTCCTTCAAATTTAATTCACCCAATTGTGAAATCGTTAAGGACACTACTATCACCACGCCTATCAATTTTCGTTTGTTCGTCATGTTCTTTTGTTCGTATTATTGCTTTAAGTATAAAATAATTAAATAAAAAATGATTTCTTTTTGGTAGTTTAGCATGGGAAATGAAGAAGATAATAGAAGCTAGAATAGAAGTTTTACAAGCGCATACTTGCTTAAGCCGATGCAGGCATGCCAAAAAGGAAATGCTTAATAATCATAATTGCCAAAAAAGGCGCACGCTAAACCTTCATTACTCTCAAAACAAAATCAATGAGAACAGGATTTATTCTTGAACAACTTCCATATTACTTGTTTCCATGGAATTATTCAATACTTTTCCGGCGATTTGTCCAATTATACATCATCGGTCCCGAAAAAACACTGGCAACAGGGAAGATATTTACCTTGTACGCCGAAATGTCCCATACAATGAACAAAGGCGCAAGCGCCCGTTTAGCAACGTACAAACTGGAGCACTTTGGGGCTGCGATTACTCGCCCCACCGAAAACCATTTGCTAGTTGCTGGGCGCTGGAGCCGGACGTGGCTGTCGCTGAAAGTGACATTAACACAGCCTGAATTTTATACTTTCTTATAACATAAAAGGAGACAGCCTCGCAGCTGTCTCCTGCCAATTATTCCGGTTGCATCACCAGATTCGGTTTTTTCACCAAGCTGTGTTGGCCGTCAATAAAGCGGACCGTACCGCTTTTTGCACGCATAACGACTGTTTGTGTCGTCGCTTTGCTACCTTTAAATTGAACACCTTTCAGCAGCTCGCCGTCTGTTACGCCCGTTGCTGCAAAAATGGCATCATCACCGCTACAAAAATCGTTCATATAAAAAACTTTATTCAAATCGGAAATACCCATTTTCATGCAGCGTTCCTGTTCTTCTGTATTGGAGGGAATCAGCTGTCCCTGGATTTCACCACCAAGGCATTTCAGCGCAACGGCAGCCAATACGCCTTCTGGTGCGCCGCCTATTCCAAACAAAATATCGACACCGGTATCGTCAAATGCCGTGTTGATCGCGGCAGCAACGTCGCCATCGGAAATCAGTTTGATTCGTGCACCGGCTTCGCGGATTTCCTGAATTAGTTTCTGATGACGTGGACGATCCAGCACAGTAGCTACAAGATCTGCTACTTCCTTGCCTTTTGCCTTGGCTACCGCTTGCAAGTTTTCTTTTACCGACTTGCGAATATCCACTTTGCCAACCGCTTCAGGCCCAACGGCAATCTTTTTCATGTACATATCCGGTGCATGCAACAAATTTTTACGATCCGCAATTGCGATAACCGCCAATGCATTCCACGTACCTTGTGCAACGATATTTGTACCTTCCAGCGGATCAACCGCCACATCGACAAGCGGTCCCGATCCTGTGCCAAGTTTTTCCCCAATATACAGCATTGGCGCCTCGTCCATTTCGCCTTCTCCAATTACAACGGTCCCTTGCATCGGTATCGTGTCAAAGACCTTGCGCATCGCAGAAGTGGCTGCATCGTCGGCCTCATCTTTTTTCCCTCTACCCATCCAGCGTGCGGATGATAGCGCCGCTGCCTCTGTTACACGAACCAATTCCATCGATAAACTTCTTTCCATATTTTCCCTCTCCCTTATCAGATAATGCCCTCATCCCAAAGAGGTTATCCAAAAGGAAATCAGGAATTTTGATGCTGTGCAATTTCTTTTTCTGTCATTTTTTCCCGCCATACTTTTGCACCAAGACTGGTCAGCTTTTCAGTCATATCTTCATACCCGCGATCGATGTGTTCTAGACCGGTAATTTCAGTGATCCCATCAGCCATCAAACCGGCAATAACCAAGGCCGCTCCGGCGCGCAAATCACTCGCTTTGACACGTGCACCTTGCAATTTGACTGGTCCGGTAACAATTGCCGAGGAACCTTCTATTTTAATATTGGCATTCATCCGCCGCAGTTCATCAATATGTTTCAAGCGGGCGGAATAAATCGTATCCGTAACCACACCTGTTCCCGCCGTCTTTGTCAAGAGACTGGTGAATGGTTGCTGCAAATCCGTTGGAAATCCCGGGTAGACAAGTGTTTTAATGTCTACGCTTTGCAGCTGTTTCTTTGGCGCGATGAATAGCTGTTCATCGCTATCTTCAATCATCACGCCCATCTCGCGCAATTTTGCCAAAAGCGACTCCAAATGCTGTGGAATGACATTGTCAATGACAACTTCTTTTCCGGCAGCGGCGGCGGCAATGGTGTATGTTCCCGCCTCAATGCGATCCGGAATAATGGTATGCCGGCAACCATGCAGCGATTCTACACCTTCTATGCGGATCACATCTGTCCCAACACCTTTGATATTTGCGCCCATGCTCGTCAGCAGTGTGGCAACATCGATTATTTCAGGTTCTTTGGCAGCATTTTCAATCACTGTCTTTCCTTTTGCTTTGACAGCGGCCAGCATAATATTGATAGTTGCACCGACACTGACCACATCAAGATAAATACGGGCTCCGCGCAATTCCTTCGCTCGAAGGTAAATTGCCCCTTGCTCGTTAGTTACTTCTGCTCCCAATGCCTCAAACCCTTTAATATGCTGATCAATTGGACGCGGCCCAAGGTAACATCCTCCAGGCAAGCCAATGACAGCCTGATTGAATTTTCCAAGCATGGCACCCATGAAATAATACGATGCACGCAGTTTTTTCACCTTGCCATTCGGAAGCGGCATGGAAACCATTCGCTCTGGATGAATGTGAATCGCATGATCTTGTGGTCCCCATTCCACTGAACCGCCGATCTCTTCTAGCAATGCGGCAAGCGTCTGCACATCGGAAATGCTCGGAAGGCCTTCCAGCGTAACTGTTGAATCAGCCAGAATGGCAGCAGGGAGCAAAGCCACAGCACTGTTTTTTGCCCCGCTGATGCGCACCGTTCCTTGCAAAGGATGTCCACCTTCTACTAACATTTTCTGCATGATCAAAAACCCCGCTTTGTCTTGTTTGGACAAATCTGCTCCGCATGAAATGAAACGCTGATTTTCATCAGCCCGCAAATTTGCCTATTTACAAAAAATGGCCAAGCATAGTGTTCAGTTGTATGAACTTTTTATCGCATTGCTTGACCAGGTGTTAACGTTATTTTACATGATTACTTTTGTTTATTCCAATCAGCCAGGAATTTTTCGATTCCTTGGTCTGTCAATGGGTGTTTTACGAGCTGTGCCAATACTTTGAAAGGTACCGTTGCGATATGCGCACCATTCAATGCGGCTTCTGTGACATGCATCGGATGACGAATGGATGCTGCAATAATTTCCGTTTTGATGTCATGGCGGTCAAAAATTTCAGCAATGGTTGCGACCAGATCCATGCCATTTTGGCCAATGTCATCCAAACGTCCCAAGAAAGGCGAAACGTACGTAGCCCCGGCACGCGCAGCAAGCAAGGCCTGGTTAGCGTTGAAAATCAGCGTAACATTTGTTTTGATGTTCAAATCGCTGAACGCTTTCACGGCTTTTAGCCCTTCCAATGTCATTGGAACCTTGACCGTAATATTTGGTGCGATGGCAGCCAGTTCTTTACCTTCCGCAATCATGCCTGCAGCATCCTCGGAAATAACTTCCGCACTAACCGAACCGGAAACCTCTGCAGTAATTTCACGCAAACGGTCATGAAAAGAAACGCCTTCTTTGGCGACCAGGCTAGGGTTTGTTGTAACACCTGCAAGTACGCCAAGTGCGTTTGCTTCTTTAATTTCATCAATATTGGCTGTATCTATGAAAAATTTCATATACCTATCTCCACCCCTTATTTTTAAATTTTTTACATGTATAGCATACCAACTAGAATGGAGGCTGGCAACAAATCAGATACACAACGGTATGTAATGCAAAGCATGTCTGTTCATTTCTTGCCCAATCATTTTTCTTTTGTTTTAGCTTATGCGTTCACGTCAAATGCATACATCTCATTTACCCCAAACACGAAATTCTTGCCAAAAACTGGAGGAAACTTAAAGCTTACTTCAATATTTTTTCCGTAATTTCCAGTACGTCAACAATATTGAAAGGCTTGGAAAGCACATGTTTTACATTATCTAAGGGCCCTATTTCCTCCGAAATGGATTCGACCATACCCGTCATCAATATAGCGGGAACGGTCATTTTTTCTTTTTCTAAAGCCTTTAAAACCTCTATCCCATCCATTATCGGCAGCTTGTAGTCGATTACGAGCAGATCTATAGGAAATTGTAACAGCTTATCCAGCGCTTTATTCCCTGTTTCAGCCGATTGTACATGATATCCGGCGCTTTTAAATATCTCCTCGAGCAACATTCGAATACCTGGCTCATCATCGACAATTAAAATTTCTTTTAACACAATCCAAAACCCCCTCCCCAATTACATTAATTCTATGCAAACCATGTAAATTCCTGCTTATTATTTGCACATTTTGGGCAACTTGCAAAATGCAAATAAAAAAAAGAGTCGCACATTGGCTTTATAATGCCATTTGCAACTCTTTTTTACAAGTTGATTTCTTAACCGCAAGCGAAAGTTAACATATATTTCCGCAGCGATAAGTTTGTCGCAATTATTTCAACCGCAATACCCATACGAAAAACTATTTTACCTTTCATCCATTTCAATCTTTATGCGCTTTGGCTGCAGCTCCAACGAATCCTGAAAACAGCGGATGTGCTTTTGTTGGACGGGATTTGAATTCGGGATGGTATTGGCTGGCTACAAACCATGGGTGATCCCGTAATTCAATGGTTTCAACTAGTCTGCCATCTGGGCTTGTACCGGAGAAAATCATACCTTTTTCTTCCATTTGCTCACGATAATCATTATTAAACTCGTAGCGATGGCGGTGACGCTCTTCTATCGTATCCGCACCTTCATATGCTTCCTTGATTTTTGTTCCATCTGCAAGTTTGCATAGATATTTGCCCAGACGCAATGTTCCGCCCAAATCACTCAAATGCTTTTGTTCCGGAAGCAGGTCAATAATTGGATAAGCTGTTTTCGGATCAATTTCTGCAGAATGGGCGCCTTGCAATCCAAGTACGTTTCTAGCAAATTCGACAGTCGCCAGCTGCATGCCAAGACAGATTCCCAAGTAAGGAATGTTGTTGACCCTCGCATAGTGAATTGCCGCTATTTTCCCTTCAATTCCGCGATTACCAAAGCCTCCGGGAACAAGGATACCGTCAACATGCGACAATTCCTTTTCGATTGAGGCATTATCCAGTTCCTCGGAATTGATCCAATGGATATTGATTTCCGCGTCATATTTATAGCCGGCGTGTTTTAATGCCTCTACGACTGACAAATAAGCGTCCGGCAATTCCACGTATTTCCCGACAAGTCCAATATCAATTGTTTTCGTCAGACCTTGGACTTTCTGAACAAGTTCTTTCCACTCATCCATTTCGGCTTCCTTGCAGTCCAGGCTTAAATGGTCGCAAACAAGCCGATCCAAATGCTGTGCTTGCAATGCAAGCGGAATTTCATACAAAATGGCTGCATCGCGCATTTCGATAACCGCTTTTTCATTGATGTCACAGAACAATGCGATTTTTTCTTTCATCTCTTTGCTGATCGGTTTTTCCGTCCGAAGTACAATCGCATCCGGCTGGATCCCCAAAGAACGCAATTCCTTGACACTATGCTGGGTCGGTTTTGTTTTTAGTTCACCGGCTGCTTTGATATATGGCACCAACGTACAATGCACATACATGACATGGTCACGGCCAATATCACTTTTGATTTGGCGAATGGCTTCCAAAAATGGAAGGGACTCGATGTCACCGACCGTACCGCCAATCTCTGTAATGACTACGTCCGCATCGGTTGCTTCACCCGCGCGAAAAACCTGCTCCTTGATTTCATTGGTAATATGCGGAATAACCTGCACTGTAGCTCCCAAGTAATCACCGCGGCGTTCCTTGGCAATAACACTGGAATAAACTTTCCCGGTTGTAATATTGCTGTATTTATTTAAATTAATGTCAATAAAGCGTTCATAGTGACCCAAATCCAGGTCTGTTTCGGCGCCGTCTTCTGTTACGAAAACTTCGCCATGCTGATACGGGCTCATTGTTCCAGGATCCACGTTAATATACGGATCAAATTTTTGAATTGTCACCTTCAACCCGCGATTTTTTAACAATCTGCCCAGTGATGCTGCTGTGATGCCTTTGCCAAGTGATGACACAACACCACCAGTTACAAAAATATACTTGGTCACGCTTAATCCCTCTTTCTATTCATTTGATTCATCAAATCACAAACGTTCAATACACATTAGGGTTATTTTGCCGAAAACAAGATGAAGCATACAAAAAGCGTAAAACCACCTTTTGCATAAGGCACGAAAAGCCCCTTGCCACGCTTGTCTATACGGTCGTCTTGCTATTGAAACAATAAAAGCGCCTCCCCTTGCTTAGGGGATGCGCTTGTATTTCAATATTTAAAGAGCCCAATTAAAATTGTACGCATGATGCGAAAAAAAGTCAAGCAGTTTTCAAAGCCCGCTCAGCTTGTGGAATGGACGGAATTATTTTTCCTCTTCCTCATCTTCGCTTTCCTCATCGAATTCCTCGTCATCCTCATCCACATCGAAATCATCGTACTCTTCTTCGTCTACATCATCATCGAAATCATCATAATCTTCTTCGTCATCAAATTGGTCATCCAAAAAGGGATCTTCCTGGGTATTTTCACTGGATACAATTTCTTCCATATCCAGATCGTCGTCAATAACTTTCTTTTTCGCAGCCTTTTTCTTTTTGGTTTTCTTTTTTTTCGGTTCTGCGGTAATTTCTTCATCAATTTGTTCTACCGGATACCAGCGCTTCAGTCCCCACATATTGGAGCCAAGCGTTAAAAACCGGCCATCCAGGTTCAAATCGGTATAAAACTGAACAAATAAGTCGTCCTTTTGTTCAGGTGTAAGCTGCTTTATTTCAGCAATTTGGTCGTAGAGACCATGAAAATCCATTGCCTTTTTTTCATCTTTCAAAATGATGATTGCCAGGTCAATCATGGCAGTATCTTTTAATTTATCCTTGTCTAAGCTTTTTAAGCTCATGGCTTTGCACTCCTTTGTACGGTGTAGGGCTGGTTTATATATTTATAATCTATCATTACAGTATTAAAGCCTATCATACATTATAAACAAATTGAAGTGAAATATGCCAGAAATTCGCCGTTTACACCTTGACATTGTAGCGATTTGCAAATAGCATACCGCTTGCTGCAAATAGGAAGTGCAAATGTGCAAGTAGACGTGCAATATCTGCAAATAGAAGCCGTATTCCTGCAAATAGGTGCCACATTTCTACAAAGAGGAACAGCTTATCCGCATAGGAGCCGCTTTTCTGCAAATAAAAGCCACATTTCCGCAAATGGAATTGGCTTGCCCCAAACAAGACGGTTGCTCGTTGAAAAATATGAATTAAGCAAACAGTCATGCAGAAAAATTAAATCGGTATATGTAGCGTATATTTCAAATAAGTAAGTTGTCTTTCAATGTATTCTTTTAGCGTAAATTGCTTTTGCAGCATCCATCTTCTGAATCCCCACATTTGTCCTTGTACGAAGATGTTATTAGCCAGCAGCTCCGCGTCCGTAGTCGATAGATTTTGTGGCAGACAGTCAATGATGACATTTTTCAGCATATCCACCATATCGCGCTCTTTTTGCAAAACATAGTCCAAGGATTCCTTGTTGAGTGATTTTACTTCCTGATACATAATCAATACTTCTTCCTGCATTTCATCCATTAAAATGAAATACGCTTCTGTCACCTTTACCAGATTTTCAGCCGGGGCGTACTGCAGGTCCATCGCTTCTCTCAATCTGCTGCGGACTTGATCGTAAATCGCATCAACAACAAAAAACAGGACATCCTCTTTTTTACGGATATACTCATATAATGTGCCAATGCTAAATCCCGCCTCCTTGGCAATCTCCCTTGTCGTTGTCCGGTGAAAGCCTTTTTCCTTAAAAAGCTTCATTGCCCCTTTCACCATTTGTGTCCGCCGCTTTTCCACCAGTTCTCTATCCTTGATCGCGGACAATTTCTCGTTTTCCGGCATCATAACTCCCCTTTACTTGTGTTATAAGAAAGTATAAAATTCAGGCTGTATGAACGTCACTTTTGGGTGACAGGCACGTCCGGCTTCAGCGCCCAGCAACTAGCAGAGCTTTTTGATGGGGCGAGTAACCGCAGCCCCAAAGCGCTCCAGTTTGTACGTTGCTACGACGCACAGGACGTGCTAGTACAGGCGTTGCGACAAAAGCTCTTCGGTGGGGCGAGTAATCGCAGTCCCAGGACGTCGCGCTTTTAGCCTGTAAGGGCGCTTGCGTCTTTGTTCAAAGGACAGTTCCGGCTTGACCATGCCGGGAGCTGCCCCGCTTATTTCGTCGGCATTAGGCGTAATAAATTAAAAAACGCCATTTAATCTCGAAAACTATCCTGCTATTTTGTCAGCATCCTGCCGATGACTAGCCGTTGAATTTCATTCGTTCCTTCATAAATCTGTGTTATTTTTGCATCGCGCATATACCGCTCGACCGGATAATCCTTGGTATAGCCATAACCGCCAAAAACTTGCACAGCCTCGGTTGTAACGCGCATCGCTGCATCTCCGGCAAATAATTTGGCCATTGCTGACGCTTTGCCATATGGCTTGCCATTGGACTCAAGCCATGCCGCCTGGTATGTCAATAGACGTGCAGCCTCAACAGCCGTCGCCATATCAGCCAGCTTGAAGGAAATCCCTTGCAAATGGGCAATTGGTTTGCCAAACTGCTCACGTTCCTTGGCGTATGCCACTGCCGCATCCAATGCACCCTGCGCAATGCCGACTGCCTGAGCGGCAATGCCATTTCTCCCTCCATCCAAGGTCGACATGGCAATTTTAAACCCGTCTCCTTCTTCACCGAGCAAATTTTCTTCAGGTACCCGGCAATTTTCAAAAATAAGTTCCGTTGTAGGAGACGAGCGTATTCCCAGTTTCTTTTCTTTCTTGCCGAACGTAAAACCTGCCATCCCTTTTTCGACAATAAAGGCACTGATGCCCTTATGCTTGGCAGCTTCATCCGTTTTGGCAAAAACAATGTAAATATCCGCTTCGCCACCGTTGGTAATCCAAACTTTATTGCCATTGAGCACATATGCATCGCCATCTTTTGTGGCTGTTGTTTTCATCGATGCCGCATCACTGCCTGCACCGGGTTCCGATAATGCATATGCACCGAGTGCCTCTCCCGTTGCCAGGCGATACAAAAAATTTTTCTTTTGTGATTCATTTCCGTATTTGTATATCGGCCAGCTGGCAAGCGATAAATGGGCTGATAAAGTTACACCCGTCGAGGCGCATACACGTGAAAGCTCCTCTATCGCAATCACATAACTGACAAAATCCGCCCCGATGCCGCCATATGTTTCCGGCCAGGGAATCCCTGTCAATCCAAGTTCAGCCATTTTGTCGAAAATACCGCGGTCGAATCGTTCTTCTTCGTCTCGCTCAGACGCTGTTGGCGCTACATCTTTTTTCGCAAAATCCTGGATCATTTTGCGCAGCATAGCCTGTTCTTCCGTTAGTTGAAAGTCCACTCCATATTCCCCCTGTTATTTCAGTAATTGCTTGCTGATGACAATATGTTGTATTTCACTCGTTCCCTCATAAATTTCTGTTATTTTTGCATCTCGAAATAATCTTTCAACCGGATAATCCTCCGTGTAGCCGTTTCCGCCAAAGATTTGCACTGCTTCAATTGCATTATTTACAGCTGTGCGGCTGGCAAACAATTTGGCCATGGATACTTCCTTGTTGCAAGGAATCTGCCATTGTATGAGCGATGCTGCCCGATAAACAAGCAGTCTGGCAGCCTCCACAGCCGTTGCCATATCAGCGAGTTTAAAAGAAATGCCTTGCTGATTGGCAATTGCTTCTTGAAATTGGATACGCTCTTTTGCGTATTCCTTCGCGTGAGAAAGTGCCGCTTCTGCAATTCCCAATGCCTGGGCGGCAATCCCGATTCTGCCCACGTTCAAATTCGCCATGGCAATCTTAAATCCTTCGCCTTCTTTTCCGAGCAGCTGTTTTTGATGGACGCGGCAGCGATCAAAGTGGATTTGTACCGTGCTTGTGCCGTGCAACCCCATCTTTTTTTCCGTTTTTCCAATGGAAAGTCCCGGCGTGTCCCGTTCAATAATGAAGGCACTGATTCCTTTTGCCCCTTGTTGTTCACTTGTAAGGGCAAAGGTGATATATGTATCCGCTTGCTTGCCATTGGTAATGAACATTTTGGAGCCATTTAATAGATAGTACTCGCCCTGCTTTTCTGCTTTTGTCTTTAGACTGGCGGCATCCGATCCTGCCCCTGCTTCCGTCAGCGCAAAGGCACCAAGATATTGTCCACTGGCCAATTTGGGCAAATACGTTTGTTTTTGTTCTTCCGTGCCAAAATAAAGAATTGGATTCGTACCGACCGAGGTATGCACTGATAAAATGACACCCAATGCCGCGCTTGCTTTGGACAGCTCATGAATTGCAATGATATACGATGTAAAATCCATTCCGCTACCACCATATGCTTGTGGTATCGGAATACCCATCAATCCAAGGCTGCCCATTTTTGCTATCAGCTCTTCTGGGAACCGGTCTTCTTTTTCCATCTTCGGTATTGCTTTTAGCACATCTTTGTTGACAAAGTTTCGTACCATTTGCTGCATCATTTGCTGTTCTTCAGTAAATTGCAACTGCATTTGAATCCCCCTTGCGTTTCTTGAGGATAAAAAAAGTATAAAACCAAGCTGTATTAATGCCATTTGCCATAACAGCCACGTCCGGCTCCAGAGCCCAGCAATTAGCAAATGTTTTGATGGGGCGAGTAACCGCAGCCCCAGAGCTTCTTGATGGGACGAGTAATCGCAGTCCCAAATGTTTTGATGGGGCGAGTAACCGCAGCCCCAGAGCTTTTTGATGGGACGAGTAATCGCAGTCCCAAATGGTGTTCGGTGGGGCGAGTAACTGCAGCCCCAGGACGTCGCGCTTTTAGCCTGTAAGGGCGATTGTGCCTTTGTTCATGCACATTATGTTAATCGTACTGGTAAAAACCTCTGCCCGATTTCTTGCCGTACCATCCGGCACTAACATATTTGCGCAACAATGGACAAGGGCGGTATTTATCATCGCCGAGTTCCTTATGTAGAACTTCCATAATATACAAGCAAGTATCCAAACCGATAAAATCAGCCAATGTCAACGGTCCCATCGGATGATTCATCCCGAGCTTCATAACTGTATCGACATCTTCTGCCGAGGCCACACCTTCATAAACGGCATAGATCGCCTCGTTAATGAGCGGCATTAACACGCGATTGGCGACAAATCCGGGGAAATCATTGACCTCAACAGATGTCTTGCCAAGTTTTTTTGCCATCTCTGCGATTGTTTCATATGTTTTATCACTTGTTTGCAGTCCTTTAATAATTTCTACCAGTTTCATAACCGGAACAGGGTTCATAAAATGCATGCCAATCACTTGACCGGGGCGGTTTGTGACTGCCGCAATTTCCGTAATCGGAAGGGATGATGTATTTGTCGCCAGGATGGCATGTTCCGGCGCTATTTCATCCAGTTGCTGAAAAACTTGCTTTTTCACATCGATATTTTCCACAACCGCTTCAATCACCAAATCACAAGTTTGTGCATCCTGTATATTCGTTGAAGGCGTTAGCCGATTCAGCGTTGCTGTTTTTTCCTGTTCTGTCATGCGCTGCTTTGTCACTGCCCTTGTCAAAAGTCCGCCGATTCGATCCATCCCTTTATCCAATGCCGACTTATCCAGATCGTACAATAGCACGTCAAAACCCGATTGGGCACATACTTGGGCGATGCCGGATCCCATTTGACCGCCGCCAATAACCATTACTTGTTTGATTGTCATCTTTCTTTCCCCCTTCATCTCGTTCAGCCGTCTATTATTTATTTTTCCACCTGCAGTAAAATCGCATCTCCTTGGCCACCGCCGCTGCAGATGGCTGCAATACCTAGCCCACCGCCACGCCTTTTTAATTCATGTATTAAAGTCAAAATAATTCTCGCACCACTTGCGCCAATCGGATGGCCAAGTGCCACAGCCCCTCCGTTGACATTCACTTTATCCATGTCAATACCGGCGATTTTTCCGCTTGCCAGTGAAACAACGGCAAACGCCTCATTTATTTCAAATAGATCAATATCCTCCTTGGAGTACCCTGTTTTTTCCAATAGTTGATTAATGACAAGCCCTGGTGTCTGCGGGAATTTTTCTGCAGGTACGGCTACTTCAGCATGACCAAGAATAGTTGCCATCACCGGCTTATGGAGCTCCTCGGCTTTTTCATCGGACATCACCACGAAAGCACATGCCCCATCATTTACTCCGGGTGCATTTCCGGCAGTTATCGTTCCATTCGGATCAAATGCCGGACGCAAGTTATGCAACTTTTCGATGCTTGTATCTGCCCGTGGTGCCTCATCTGTATCCACAATCGTCACTTGTCCTTTGCGACCTTTTACTTCCAACGGGACAATTTCTTCGGCGAACTTGTCATCCTTGATTGCCTCTATTGCCAATCGATGGCTGCGGTATGCCCATTCATCCTGCGCTTCTCTTGTCAATCCAAATTCCTCAGCAGTGGAATTGCCGTAATTGCCCATATGTTTTCCGGTAAAGGAGCACGTCAAGCCATCATGAATCATTAAATCTTTCACAGTCTGGTCACCCATGCGGAATCCTTTGCGAGCATTTGCCATGAAATAAGGTGCATTGGACATGCTCTCCATCCCACCGGCAACAATGACTTCCTCGTCACCGACACGAATCAATTGATCTGCAAGTGTCACGCTGCGCAATCCCGATGCACACACCTTGTTAATGGTTTCCGTTTTTACTTCCCATGGGATGCCCGCTTCTCTGGCTGCCTGGCGAGATGGAATCTGCCCCTGGCCGCCTTGCAGGACGGTACCCATAATCACCTCATCCACTGCAGCACCATCCAAATCTGCACGCCTCAATGCTTCTGCGATTACTTTGCCGCCAAGCTGCGTTGCCGTGAATGATTGTAGAGCACCACCCAATTTTCCAAAAGGGGTTCTTGCCCCAGAAACAATAACTGTTTTTCGCATCATTTTTTCCTCCTATAAATTTGATTGAACGCTCGCTCACTAAACTATTATAAAATGAAACTTCAATCAGTATGGTGGTTATTCCCCACTGATTGTTAGTTGAACCCATCGTGCTTTTGCGGTCAGCTATCCCCACCCAGGCTTCTTTGACTTTCTAAGCTTTGAGGTGGGGGTTACTGCCCGTTAATCTCCGATATAGATAGAAGAGGGATATAGTCTTCCCCCTCTTATTATGGATATGAAATTTGGGTATCGCGCCGTTGTTCCCTATCAGTCTACCGTTTCCTTTTTCGATGCGTCACGATTATCACGCTGTTTTTTCCTGATTATCTTCCAACACGGATAGTGCCAGAATTTCTGCAACATCCATTGTACTGATGTCGTCTTCTACTTCTTTTGCCTTCGTTCCGTCACTTAACATGGTCAAACAATACGGGCAAGCACTGGAAATCATCGAAGGATTCACCGCTATAGCTTGTTCCGTGCGTGCAACGTTAATGCGGTTTCCGGTCGTTTCTTCTGCCCACATCATTCCGCCACCAGCACCGCAGCACATGGCATTTTCCCTGTTTCTTTCCATTTCTACCAGTTCAAGCCCCGGGATGGATTGGAGAATTTCACGCGGCGGATCGTACACGCCGTTATATCTACCTAAGTAGCAGGAATCATGATAGGTGATCCGTTCATTGATCGCACGTTGTGGTTTGAGTTTGCCTTGTTGGACCAAATCAAACAGCATCTGCGTATGGTGATAAACCTCTGCTTCAAACCCAAAGTCCGGATATTCATTTTTGAAAATATTATACGCGTGCGGATCGATGGTAACGATTTTAGTAACCCCATGTTTTTCAAATTCTTTGATATTCTTTTCGGCAATTTCTTGGAACAGGAATTCATTTCCAATTCGTCTGGCAGTATCACCAGAGTTCATTTCCTTGTTTCCAAGAATGGCAAAGCTGACTCCCGCTTGATTCATCAGTTTGGCAAAGGCAACAGCGATTTTTTGACTGCGGCTGTCATATGCTCCCATTGAGCTGACCCAGAATAGGTATTCGAATTCCTTGCCTTCTTTTTTCAATTCTTTCACCGTTGGAATGTATACATCTTCATCCAGTTCGCGCCATTTGATACGATCTTTTTTCGACAAGCCCCATGGGTTGCCCTGGCGCTCAATATTCATGACTGCCCGCTGAATGTCGGAATTCATTTTTCCTTCCGTCATTACAAGGTAGCGGCGCAAATCAATAATTTTATCCACATGTTCGTTCATGACAGGGCATGCATCCTCGCAATTTCGGCAAGTCGTGCAGGCGCCAATTTCTTCTTCTGTAATCACATCGCCAATTAGGCTGATATTTTCCACGGTTGCTGCAGCTTCCTTGCCGGCAGCACTAGCAAGCTGGTTGCCCCTCGTATTGGAAAATGCAAATGCAGGCACCCACGGTGTTTTCCCGGTAATTGCCGCACCTTTTTCGGTTAAATGGTCGCGGATTTTAATCATCAAATCCATCGGCGACAGCATTTTACCTGTTGTTGCGGCAGGACATACACTTGTACAGCGCCCGCATTCCACACAGGCATAAAAATCAATCATTTGTACCTGTTCGAAGTCCTCTACTTTTCCAACACCAAACGAAATATCTTCTTCCGAGGATTCCTCATCGATATCAAAATCCAATTTCTTCAATTTGCCCGGTACACGCTTGCTCAGAAAAACGTTGATTGGCGCAGCAATCAAGTGCGCATGCTTGGATTGCGGTACATACACTAAAAACGTCAGTATCGTAATCGCATGAATCCACCATAATATAAAGAACAAGACTGCGGCTGCAGTTGATGGCAACCAGCTGAATGCGGTGGCAATCAGACTTGCAACCGGTTCAGACCATGTTGCGGGTTCCTGGTGCCAAACCATCATCATGCCATTGCCGAATAAAACAGAAAGCATAAGCACACCGATGAATAGCAAAACAAGACCTGCTTTGAATCCGCGCTTGAGGCGGACAAGTTTTTCGATATAGCGGCGATAAAATGCCCAGACAACCGCAACCAGAATCATTAAGGTTACAAGTTCCTGGAAAAAGGTAAACGCCGGATAAACCGGGCCGAATGGCAGATGATTCCCCGGCGAAAGTCCTTTGACAAAAAAATCAATTGCGCCAAATTGCACGAGCAAGAAACCGTAGAACATCATCACGTGATATGTTCCGGATTTTTTATCCTTCAACAGCTTGGACTGACCGAAAACAATCTTGATAATTTTTTGGATTCTTTCTTTTACTTGATGATCAAAATCCGATTTTTTCCCCAGCCTGATATAAGCGACCCTGGTGGCAACCACCTTGGCAAATAAGTAGATGCCATACACCACAATAGCTGCGAACGCGATAGCATTGATGATTAAGAATGTAGACAACCCGTGCTCCCCCTTTTCGTCTATTCTGACAACTGATGATAACGGTTACATGAGGCGTGCGCCATTTTGCCGGATAGCAGTTGCGTTATTGTATCTCTACTATAAATTATGAATGACCATTCAGTCAACTGTTATTTTCGAATTTTTCCGGTTTTGTCTCCAGTATCCATATGCGTTATCACTTTTTAAAATGCTAAAAAGTTTGCGTTTTGCAAATTAGATGGGTGATGCTGCAAATAGAAAGTGGTTTTTTTGCAAATAGAGCCCAAGTTTACTGATGCCAATTTCAAACAAATACCCCGAAACGTTCCAAACCGCCCGGGGTATGTGTTTTCTTATTTTACATTTTTTCCGGTGCGCTGACACCGAGCAATTGCAATGCATTTGCAATTGTAATACGTACTGCTTTCATCAAAGCAATTCTCGCTTGTGTAAGTGGCAAGTTCTCTGCATCGAGCACCTTTTCCGCATTGTAGAAACTGTGCAGCAATGCTGCCAGATCAAATACATACTGCGTTACTTTATGCGGCGCGCGCTTTTCGGCTGCATCGATGATCATTTGTGGGAAAGCAGCCATTTTTTTCAGCAAATCCTGTTCTTTTTCAGAGGTCAACAGATTTGAATCAAACGTTTGTTCAACATCTGTAGAAATGCCTTTCGCTTCTGCTTGCTTCAACATGGTGCAAATTCTTGCATGTGCATATTGTACATAGTAAACCGGGTTGTCATTGGACTGGGAACGTGCCAGGTCAATATCAAAATCAAGCTGGGCATCGTTTGAACGCATATTGAAGAAATATCGGGTCGCATCGACGCCAACATCATTCATCAATTCGCGCAACGTCACAGCATTACCTGTCCGTTTGCTCATGCGCACTTTCTCGCCATTTTCAAACAGATTCACCATCTGAATAATTTCCACTTCCAGCTTATCGGCTGGATTGCCGAGCGCCTGAATAGCTGCCTTCATACGCGGAATATAGCCGTGATGGTCAGAACCCCATACGTTGATCAGCGTATCGAAGCCGCGGTCGATTTTATTTTGATGGTAGGCAATATCCGGCGTTAAGTACGTCAAGCTGCCATCGCTTTTAACCAGGACGCGGTCTTTGTCATCTCCGAAATCCGTGGAGCGGAACCAAATGGCGCCATCTTTTTCATACGTGTAATTGCCTTCTTTCAGTTTTTCCATGACATCGGCAATTTTATTATTTTCATACAAGCTCTTTTCCGAGAACCAGCTGTCGAATTCCACACGAAAAGCTTTTAGATCCTCTTCTATTTTTTTGAATTCGTATTTCAGTCCGTATTCCTTGAAAAATTCCAGTCTTTCGTCCAAATCAACCTTGACCCACTTATCTCCGTCGGCTTGAGCCAATTCCTTTCCGATTGCAATAATGTCAGCACCGCGATAGCCATCCTCTGGCATGGATGCATCCTGACCAAGTGCCTGCAAGTAGCGGGCATTAATGGACTTGGCAAGGTTGTTGATTTGATTTCCGGCATCGTTCATATAATATTCGCGTTCGACTTGATATCCGGCACTGGCAAGCAAATTGCAAAGCACATCCCCATATGCTGCACCGCGAGCATGTCCCAGATGCAGGTCACCTGTCGGGTTGACGGAAACGAACTCCACTTGAATTTTTTTACCGTTGCCAGCTTCTGTTTTTCCGTAATTGTCACCAGCCTGCAAAATATCGGTAACAACATTGATTAAAAAGTCCTGCTTCATAAAAAAATTAATAAATCCCGGTCCCGCGATTTCGATTTTATCGATAGACGCCTTTTCTTTGTCCAATTGTGCTACAATATCCTCCGCTATTTGGCGAGGGGCTTTTTTGGCAATCCGCGCAAGCTGCATCGCAATATTTGCCGCAAAATCTCCATGCGCTTTATCCTTTGGTTTTTCCAAAATAATATCGGGCAGTGCTTCTTCTTGTGCCAGTCCTGCTTTAAGCACTGCCGTTTTAATGGCTTCTTTTAACGTTGCTTGTGTTTGTTCCAACGCGTTCATTCATTTTCCTCCTTAAAGTGCAACATCAGTTTGTGGGCCCTTTTTTCGGAGCCGTTCAACTTAACCGTATATGCAATCGTCAACTTCCCTTCAAAAGGAGAATGATTGACGTGGTAGTGCATTTTTTCCGTATGAGTTTCCATGTGCAGACTGCCATGCGGATGCATGTATACATTTTCCGTATGTTGATGCAAAAGAAATTGCTGGTTCATCGTAACCGGACCAGAACGTTTAATGTTCACTTTTTCCTTTTGAATGGTAATCATATTTCGAACCGGCGGTATTTGAGAATCAAGCGTTTCGTCAAAAGTGAGCACATCCAGCTGTCCTTTTCTTACAAAATCACCCGTTTCGGATGTCGCATGACGTTCCAATTGTCCGTGATCATCAATCATTGTCTGCAATGTAATCTTTACTCTTCTGCCCATTTTACCGCCCCGCAAATAAGTTATCCATATTTGTTAATTATAGCGATAAACAAGGCAATTTATCAATAGTTCCTATCGATTAAGGGGAAAAATGTCGTCATTTTGATTAACAATGTTTTTTTTACATCCATTCTCCTGTCGCATTGGTTTATTTCCTGCCGTTTTTTCCAATAATGTGTCATATGACGACACTTACGACTTTACATAAACGGAGCATATGAATATGAATACATATTTGCAATCAAGTCATCGCCAAAAGATAATTGCCCGAATCATCGTCTATCCGATATTTGCCATTTTACTCTGCCTGACTGCTGTTTTTACGGTGGCTTTTTTAAGTGGAGCGCCTGATTTGACAATGCACAAACAAACAACGTATTACAGTGCGGATGGCAAAAAAATAACGCACGAGCGGCATTCCCAAAGAAAATGGGTTCCACTGCAGAACATGTCTGCATATTTGATTGATGCGACGATTGCGATTGAAGACAAACGTTTTTTTGAACATAAAGGATTCGATGTGAAAAGGATTATGAGCGCCATTTACAAAGACATCAAAACCCGCTCATTAAAAGAAGGCGCCAGCACGTTGACGCAGCAATATGCGCGCAGTCTTTATTTATCTACCGAAAAGACATTGACGCGCAAACTGAAGGAAGCCTTCTACACCATCCGGCTGGAAATGTTTTATTCCAAAAAGGAGATTCTGGAAGGCTATTTGAATACCGTTTATTACGGCTATGGCGCTTATGGTGCCGACGAAGCAAGCGAAGTCTATTTTGCAAAACCCGCCAAAGACTTGTCGCTTGCAGAAGCTGCAATGATTGCCGGGATACCAAAAGGTCCTACCTATTATTCTCCTTTTAACGATGAAGCGCGCGCAAAAAATCGGCAGCAGCTCATTTTGCGGCAAATGCACGCGGAAAACATGATTGGCGACAAAGCGTACGCCATGGCAGCCAATGCTCCCTTGCAATATGCCAATAAGGAATCACAAAACCAGACAACAAACGTCAGTTATTTTACTGACACTGTCCTTCATGAAGCGGCAACGATTCTCAATTTAGACAGACAGGCAGTAAAAAATGGCGGTTTCAAAATCTATACAACACTCGATCAAGCGGAACAAAAAGACCTGGAAGCGGCTGTCAGCAAGACTATTCCGGGTACAAGCGATATTGAAATAGCAGCGATTGCGATGGATCCAAAAACAGGTGCCATTCATGCACTGACTGGTGGAAAAGACCATGGAGAAAGCCAATTTAATCGGGCAATCGCCGCCAAACGGATGCCCGGCTCGGCATTTAAACCTTTCTTATATTATGCAGCACTCAACCGTGGCTACAGCCCGACAACAATGCTCACCAGCAAGCCGACTGCCTTTCAATTGGCGGATGGAAAAACATATGAGCCGGGCAATTACAACGGCTACTATGCGAACAAACCGATTACACTCGCGCAGGCACTTGCTTTGTCCGATAACATCTATGCGGTCAAAACTAATTTATACCTTGGTGTGGACACACTACCAAAAACAGCAAAAAAATTCGGTTTTACTAGTCACATGCCCGCTGTTGCCTCACTTGCGCTTGGAACAGCGGCAGTTTCACTGAAAGAAATGGTGACCGGCTATGGCATGCTCGCTAATGGTGGAAAAGAGGTAACAGCTCATACCATTACCAAAATTATCGATCCTTATGGAAAGACAGTGTATGAACAAGACTTTCCCACGGGAAAAGCAGTCCTAAATCCAAAAAAGACATTCATTTTAACGGAATTGTTGACAGGTATGTTTGATACATCCTTAAACGGCTATATGTCCGTGACGGGAGCGACAATTGCCGACCGGCTGACCAGACCGTATGCCGGAAAATCAGGAACAACCGATTCAGACAGCTGGATGATTGGCTACAGTCCCGATTTGGTTACAGGTGTGTGGACGGGATATGATGACAATCGTGCGATGAACAAAGTTGTTGAACACGCCTATGCAAAAGATGTCTGGGCGGACTTTATGGAAGAGGCACATCGAGGCATGCCTGTACATGATTTCCAGGCACCAAAAGGCGTGGTCGCTGTTCCCATCGATCCGGAAACGGGAGAAAGAGCTACTCCCTTTTGTCCAAAAAGTCGCGTCATGTATTTTGAAAAAGGCAATGAACCTGACAACTTTTGCAACATCCACCATGACAAAACAGAACCGCTACAGAAAAAGGAATCGGAAAAAGGACTGTTTGAACGTTGGTTTGATTTATTGTTCGGATAATATCTGCGCTTCTCACTAATAAAACGCATACATTTCTGTTTTTTTGATGAAAAATATGCTTTGACAACACTCCTATTTTGATGTAAAGTACATATTGTTGAACAATATTTATCAATTATAAATTATTATTCGGATTTTAGGAGTGTTCATTTATGGAAAACGTATTTGACTATGAAGATATACAATTGATTCCAGCGAAATGCATTGTCAAAAGCCGGTCTGAATGCGATACATCCATCACTTTCGGCGGTCGCCGATTCAAAATGCCGGTCGTACCCGCCAACATGCAAACGATTATTGATGAAAAAATGGCTATTTTTCTTGCTGAAAACGGCTATTTCTACATCATGCACCGCTTCAAACCAGAGACACGGGTTGCGTTTGTAAAAGACATGCAGGAACGCGGATTATTTGCTTCGATTAGTGTTGGTGTAAAGGATGAAGAATACGGCCTGATTGAAGATTTTGCAGCTAAAGGCATTACACCGGAATACATTACCATCGATATTGCACATGGTCATTCCAATGCTGTCATTCAAATGATTCAATTCATTAAGACACATTTGCCAAACAGCTTCGTCATTGCCGGCAATGTCGGAACGCCGGAAGCGGTAAGAGAGCTGGAAAGAGCTGGTGCAGATGCGACAAAAGTTGGTATTGGACCTGGCAAAGTATGTATTACTAAAATCAAAACAGGATTTGGCACCGGGGGCTGGCAGCTGGCCGCACTGAAATGGTGTGCCAAAGCAGCGACAAAACCGATTATCGCTGACGGCGGCATCCGCACCCACGGTGATATTGCCAAATCGGTCCGCTTCGGTGCATCCATGGTTATGATCGGTTCCCTGTTTGCCGGACACGAGGAATCACCCGGGGATACCATTGAAGAAGATGGACAGCTTTTCAAGGAATACTTTGGTTCTGCATCGGAATTCCAAAAAGGGGAAAAGAAAAACGTAGAAGGTAAAAAAATGCTAGTTCCACATAAAGGTTCCATCAAGGATACGCTGGAGGAAATGCAGCAGGATTTGCAGTCATCCATTTCCTATGCGGGCGGAAATTCACTTGAAGCGATTCGCACGGTCGACTATGTTGTCGTGAAGAATTCGATTTTTAACGGGGATAATTTTTAATAGACGATTGGGTAGCCATAGAAAAATTCGGTGCTGTCATCAAAGAAATTTTTTGATGACAGTTTTTTTGTATTTATCGCCAATTAATGGGGGGAAAACCTCTACTGATTGAAGTTTCACTTTATGCTGGTCGCCATTAGATCATTTTGCTGAAACACGCGCTTCTTAAGTCGCGTGATGTCCCGTATACGCACCTCCACTATTGGAAGCCCTTCTTCCAAAAACCACCCCAATTGAATTTTTCAAAAGTCCTTTCAAAACCCTGCAAATAAAGCTTGTGTTCTTGGAAGATGTGAACAAGGAGTTGTTTCCACAGGACAAAAAGCAGCCGACCTCACCCCTTTTAGGTTAGTAGGTCGGCTGCTTTTTGTCCTAGTAATGTGCTTTGCAAGCCCATGTATATATATTTTACAAACTTCACTTTAAAAGCACAACAATTTACAATCATTGTTCATGATTCAGTCACAAATTTGCCATAAAGCGAATCGCATAGATAAGGTATACCAGCCCAGTATGGATGATAAATTCCGCCTAAATTACTCGGCAACGTTTAGAGCATCCTTCAACTCCTGGGATGAATTCGCCCACATATCCGCATCGAATCCAGACAAATAATCACCAAGCAGTTTTTTGGACTTGTCATCCATATGGTCGACAACAATTTTGCCTTTCAATGCTTTTTCCATATGTGTGACATGCTCTGGCATGGACTTATATGCGCGCTTGTTCGGCTTATCGATACGCAATTCACTGCCGGCGACACCGGCGTAGTATGGACCATTGTCCCCGCGCTCGACATTCACCCAGACAATCCAGTATAATTTGCCATCCGGGACAGCATCTTTATCCGGATAATATTTAACACGGCGTTCAATATCGCTGCGTGCATGCATTGCAGCCATATCGACGTACGCTCTATCTTCATTCGGGTCAACGATGATGGATGACATATTTTCCAGACTGACTGTACCGGCACCATATCCACCATGGCCATCATTCGGGTCATCTTTGATAATGGTAAATGTATTTTTTTTCTTATTATTTGAAGACTGATCTGCACTCATATTCTGATCCTCCTTCTAGTCCTTCTATTGTTAATCATTGTAGCATACTGGCATAGTTATTTTCACTTCTTCGCACTTGGTTGCGCAAAGCGTTTGGTCAAGGAATGTCCAATCGGCTCATTCACCTTTACCGATTTTGAATTCCGTCCACAGAATTTTCATGAACGAGCTCACCGATCATTTTCCATGCCCTTGCAAATTCTTCTGCCGTATAATGCTGTTTCGGTTTTACTTTTTGCACTTTCTTTTCCACCTCATCTTGTGGCAAATCCCGGAAAAACAGCATCGTTGCAACAAGCTCCAAAAAGCGTGAACTGTTTGCCATCAGCATATCCGCCTGTGCCTTGTAATCCGGCATGTCCAATGCAGATTGCTGTAGGAAACGCGCACCATCTTCGGTCAGATTATACCGGTATTGCACATAACTGCTTTTTTCTTCTTTCGTTTCATTCATAAATCCAAGATTGCATAATTCCTGTATCCTTAATGATAATTCCTCCGAGTACGGTCCATAAAAATGAAATTGGTATTTTTCTTCAAACGGCACACCGCATGCCTGCAAAATATAAATCATTTTTTGCAGCTTTTTCCTCCCAGTCACTTCTCCAACCTGTGAAAAGAAGGCGAGAATTTTTGCATGATTATTCAGCATGATGATTTACAACTCCTTGACCATTTAATATTGCCAGTATTCGCTTCACGTCACTGTTTTGCGCCTTTTCCTTCAGCATGTCCAGTGGGAAATACAGTTTGTGGTCCGTGCGTTTTTTACCTGATATTGCCTCGACAATATCGGATTGCCTGGAAAGTTCCTTTAGCTCATCGTTTGGCATCTGCAAATAAATCGGCACTCTTTCCCCTTCTTCTCCCGGGCGGTAAAAATCGTACGGCAAATCAGATGATGAATCCTCTACAAGGTAGTAATCGGGATCTATGCCGACTTTTTTAAACAAGCTGTATAATTCCATCCATTCGCGCATCATCCGGTTCGGGCTAAATTCAATGTATTTAAAAAGCCTGCGATCCATAAACCGTTCGCATAAATCACTTAGAATTGCATCTTCTTCATCCTGCCATAGCTGAAAATAGTAATGAACGACAGATTCATCCAATCGTAAATAATCCTGCAATGTGACATTTCCATTAAAAAATGAGATAAAATGTGCCGGCTTCAGCTTGAAAGCATAGTCATGCTCGTATAAGAATTTCGCCCGATGCAGGATTTTCGTTAAAATTACTTCCGCACTCCGTGAAACGGGATGAAAATAAACCTGCCAGTACATTTGGTAGCGACTCATGATATAGTCCTCTACCGCGTGCATGCCAGTCGACTTGATTACAGCCTGCTCCTCCATTGGGCGCATGACGCGCAAGATCCGCTCCATGTCGAAATGCCCATAGCTGACACCCGTAAAGTATGCATCGCGTTGCAGATAGTCCATTCGATCGGCGTCGATTTGGCTGGAAATCAAACTGATGACAAGCTTATTAGCGTATGTTTTACCAATGACATCGGCAACATCCTGCGCAAAGCCGGGCTGTACTTTTTCGAGAATTTTATGAATCTGCGTATCCCCGAGGATAATTTTTTGTGTGAATTGTTCATGATCCAGCTTGAACACTTTTTCAAAGGAATGTGAAAAAGGACCATGCCCCAAGTCATGCAATAAAGCCGCACATAAGCATAGCAGCCTTTCGTCATTATCCCAGTTTGGGTAGTCTTTAAAAACAGAAATAATTCTTCTTACCACTTCATAGACACCAAGGGAATGATTGAAACGGCTATGCTCTGCACCGTGGAAGGTCAAATTTGTCGTCCCCAGCTGCTTGATTCGCCGCAGCCGCTGGAATTCCGGCGTTCCGATCAAGTCCCATATCACACGGTCGCGTACATGGACATAACGATGAACCGGATCCTTGAACACCTTCTCTTCTGATAATTGTTCGTTTTTATATGACATGTTCCCTTTCAACTCGTTTCTTTTCGACGATTATGTATTATTATATAATAGAACTTTCCCGTACAAAAGGATAAAACGAGAGAATACGATTAATCAAATGGTACATGATGAGAGCAAAGGCGCAAGCGCCCTTACAGGCTAAAAGCGCGACGTCCTGGGACTGCGATTACTCGTCCCACCGAATCCCATTTGGGACTGCGGTTACTCGTCCCATCAAAAACTCTGGGGCTGCGGTTACTCGCCCCACCCAAAACCCTTGGGGCTGCGATTACTCGCCCCATCAAAACATCTGCTAGTTGCTGGGCGCTGGAGCCGGACGTGGCTGTCATAGCAAATGACATTAATACAGCCCAATTTTATACTTACCTATGACAAAGGAGCCTACAATGAAAAACTGGAAAGAAATTGTTCAGCAAGACATTTTTCGATATATTGACCATACGGATAAACAAACCTTTCACGGTGAAGCATATACTGCCACGACCTCATTTGCAGTTGATGATGCACTGGCAACTTCTGTCAGCAATGGGGAATCTCCGCCAAGTGTCCGGTTATGGGTGCACCCAAAAACGGTTGTACTGGGCATCCCGGATGTACGTGTCCCGGATTTGGACAAGGGTGTCAAGCTACTTGCAGATAACGGCTACCGAGTTGTTGTCCGCAATTCAGGTGGGCTTGCAGTGGTCCTGGATAAAAACGTACTGAATCTGTCGCTTGTGCTTCCGAATGTCCGGCATATTTCGATTTATGATTGTTACGAGGCGATGGTAAGTTTTATCCAATCCATGCTAAGCGACGTGACCGATGCCATTGAAGCATATGAAATTGTCGGATCCTATTGTCCGGGCGACTATGATCTGAGTATCGGCGGGAAAAAATTTGCCGGCATCTCGCAGCGCCGTATCAAAGACGCAGCCGCTATCCAAATCTATTTGGACATTGCCGGAAACAGTCAAGCGCGCGCCGCCCTTGTTCGCGATTTTTATTCCGTGGCAATCCACGGCGAACCGACGAAATTCACCTATCCCGATATCGTTCCGGAAAAAATGGCTTCCCTGTCCGAGCTGTTGGGAAAACAAATGACCGTAGCGGATATGAAAAACCGCGCACAACAAACATTGCGCAAGCTTAGCTCGGAAATCGTGACGCCGCCTTTTTCCGAAAAAGAAATGCGCGTATTCGAAACCAGGCTTGCCCAAATGAAAAAGCGCAACGAGCGAATCGCTGTTGCGTTGGGCAGATAGAGATGGAATCGGGGCAGCGATGATGGCGTTCATTAACACGAGAACACGAGAGTGAGACGTGCGGAAAGTATTCGACAAGAGCTGGAAAGTAAACTGCCGCTTCCGTGAAGTATTCGACAAATTCTGTGAAGTATTCGACATGTCCTGGAAAGTAAATCCCTCTTGCTCGATAGTGAACAAAATTTCCACAAAAAAACGAATCCATTCACCAAAATGGATTCGTTTTTTTCTCTTTAACAGGGAGCTTATTTTGCCTGTGCTGCTGTGATCAAAGCAAGATTATATACATCACTGGTTTTACATCCGCGGGATAGATCGTTGACTGGCTTGTTCAAGCCCTGCAAAATTGGTCCGACCGCTTCAAAGCCGCCTAGTCTTTGCGCAATTTTATAACCGATATTTCCTGCCTCCAGACTAGGGAAAACAAATACATTTGCGTCCCCTTGAATAGCGGCATCCGGTGCTTTCTTGGCTGCAACTTCCGGTACAAAAGCCGCATCAAATTGGAATTCGCCATCGATTACAAGGGATGGATCCTTTGCTTTTGCCAAGTCAATTGCTGCTGTTACTTTTTCTGTCTCCTCCGATTTAGCCGATCCTTTCGTTGAAAAGCTGAGCATCGCCACACGCGGATCAACACCGAACAATTCGCCCGTCTTGGCACTTTCAACTGCAATTTCAGCTAAATCTTGACTGTCAGGTGCGATGTTGATGGCACAATCGGCAAAAACATATTTTTCTTCTTTTCGCACCATGATAAAGACACCGGACGTTTTGCGGACACCTTCCTTTGTTTTGATGATTTGCAAGGCAGGTCGTACTGTTTCCGCTGTGGAATGGGCGGCGCCACTAACAAGCCCGTCCGCCTTATCCATATATACAAGCATGGTACCGAAATAATTTTCGTCCCGCAGCATTTTTTCGGCATCTTCCTTAGTTGCCTTTCCTTTACGGCGCAGTACAAAGGCATCGACCATCATTTCAAAATCTGCATAGTTATACGGGTTAATCACCTCACAATCGGCAATATCAATACCCATTTCGGTGGCCTTCGTTTGAATGGTTTCGCGATCACCTATCAATATCGGATGCAGAATTCCTGCCGATCCAAGCTGACTTGCTGCTTGTAAAATACGTTCATCCGTGCCTTCCGGAAATACAATTGATTTATGTTCATCTTTGATTTGCGTCTTTAACTGTTCAAACAAATCACTCATGTTCATCCCTCCATACTATTGTATGCTATATCCCCATCATATTACTTTTTCATTGTTAGCTAAAGCATGTTACCGTATGCAATGGAAAATGACATAATTTGTACAAATGTCAGCCTTTACAAGTCGAAACATTATTTATTTTATCCTGCCGATTACGCAACGAATTATTTTAATACTTGACCAAGTTTGCCAATTTTGTATAATGAATATCTAAATATTGTTAAAATGGAGGTGGAAATTGGAATGTACTTTGGATAAGCTCATACCACTAAACTGTCAAAGGGGGAACATAATGGAGAAATACATGCGAAAGGTTTTGATTGCCAGCGTTGTAGGCAGTGCAATCGAATGGTTTGATTATTTTTTGTATGGCACAGTTGCTGCACTTGTATTTAATCAATTATTTTTTGTTTCTGATGACCCGGCATTTGGAACGCTGTACGCCTATGCCTCTTTTGCACTGGCCTTTTTTATCCGCCCGTTCGGAGGCATTATCTTCAGCCATATTGGAGACCGGATCGGGCGAAAGAAAACACTTGTCCTGACATTAAGTTTGATGGGAATTGCCACGTTTGGAATGGGCGTGCTGCCAACCTACCAAGCGATTGGGATATGGGCGCCAATCCTATTGATCACACTTCGTCTTGTGCAAGGTCTCGGTTTAGGCGGCGAATGGGGCGGCGCGTTGTTGCTTGCGGTTGAATATGCCCCGGCAGAAAAACGCGGGTTATTTGGCAGTATTCCACAGACGGGGGTAACCATCGGAATGCTACTTGGTACGTTTGCCCTTTCTATCATGACCCTATTGCCGGATGGCTCCTTTATGACCTGGGGCTGGCGTGTGCCATTCTTGCTCAGTTCCCTGCTTGTTATATTCGGTCTATGGATTCGCAAAGGAATTGACGAAACGCCATCCTTTAAGAAAACAAAGGAAAGCGGGGAATTGGCAAAAGTTCCGCTTGCTGATACTCTGCGCTATCATTGGCGAGAGGTATTGATTGCTATCGGGGCAAAAGTGGTGGAAACAGCGCCGTTTTATATTTTCGGTACGTTTATTGTCTCTTACGCTACCAGCAATCTGAATTTCAGCGAAACCATCACATTAGATGCGGTAATGGTGGCGACGATTATTACGACCATCCTCATCCCTGTCATGGGAAAGCTGTCGGACAAGGTCGGGCGCAAACCGTTGTATATTTGGGGTACGGTACTCATGATTTTGTATGCATTCCCATACTTTTGGCTGATTCATCAAGGATCTGTCATTTTGCTATTTGCCGCAACCATTATCGGGCTCGGGATTATTTGGGCACCAATCACTGCTGTGTTGGGTACCATGTTTTCCGAAATTTTCAGTGCGAAAGTCCGCTATACTGGTATTTCTTTGGGATACCAAATCGGCGCAGCACTTGCCGGGGGTACCGCACCGCTGATTGCAACTGTATTACTGATTCGCTTTAACAATTCATATGTTGCTGTCGCCCTGTACATTGTGCTGACATCTGTTATTTCGTTAATTGCAGTCATGACAGTGAAAGATCGCCGTCATCAAGAACTTGATGCAAATCCCGCAGCAAATGCCGATTCAGCAAATCTGACGAAAATGCAAGGTTAAGAGCATTAAGAAGCGCTTGTGCCCGACAAGCGCTTTTTTCTCTTAGCCTTCCATCTTTGTTTCGGCTCTATTGGACGCTGTAAGATAGTTGTTTATTTTTACGGACACAAGAATGCACGCGGCGATATTTAATATACCAATAACCCACCCTGCTATTTTCATATAAATAATGACCTTATCGTATCCGGCTACTCCATATTGCAATATCAAATGTAACTTAAATGTATTTTTTAAAACCAAGCAAAATGCAATCCAGCACGTCAACCATTGAAATGCCGCAAATAATCCCGGTCTGGAAAATAAATCCTTGCTTTGCTTGCGCGGGTGGCCTTGCAAATAGCTCCAATCAACAGCGAAATATAAAGCCAATGGTTTTTTGAATAAGACGGACAGGACATGAACCAAGACATATCCGTAGCTTAGCCAGACTTGATTCCAAAGCATGCTATCCGCAGATCCCGATAGCAAATCGACTGTCGTGCCCACAAGTAACGAAAAAAGGATGAACAAGCCTGCGATGTTAAATTCTCTTTCACTAAAAAAGCGATAAATTGTATAGATGAATCCAGGAACGGTCGACAACAGCATCGCATAATAGTCTCCCAGTGACTCCTTGCCATACGTCCAAATAAGGTATGGTATGGCCGCATAGCAAAGCAAATCAAGAATTACCAGTTTTTTGTTCATTGTTCCACCCTCTTTTTTTCTCCAAAATCCTAATCGCCTCCGTGATAAATGCAACAACGTCCTCAGGGTAATGATAGATGCCAATTTCTTTCCGGTTATACTGACTAAGTTGCCATGCTTTATTTGCGAGCTGCCAATTCCCTTTATATATACGGTCCGTATAATTCACCCAGCGAATTGCCAGTTCCTCTGCTTTGGGCGATGCCGGATCAATATGCAAATTGTCGCGTATGTCTTTTACCAGGGTTACTATTTCTTCGATGTCTTTACCTTCCTGCCCGATTTTCGGCAATTGATGAAGTGCATCAAGCTCATCCTCTGTAAAATACGTTTTACGGACGAGATCAGTTCCATCTTTTCCCCAATCGTGAAGCTTCTGATAAATCTGCGCAACTTCTTCCCATTTCCCTGCATCCTCCAAATCCATTAATTGCAACGTCCCATGGATTGCCTGCTCCAACTTTTTCAATTTTTCCCGCTCGGCTTGTATCATTTTCAGACGCATTTGCAACAATTCTCTCGGGGAATTCCCCTCTTCCTCAAGCATTAATTTAATGGCTTCCAGTGAAAAACCGAGCTCTTTTAGCGTCAAAATTGTTGTCAGCTTCACAATATTTTCCTGATCATAATAACGACGACCACCAGACCCGATTTTCGTTGGCTTTAACAGCCCAATTTCATCGTAATACCGAATTGTTCTCACTGTCGTTTGGCATATTTCCGCCAATTTCCCAATCGCATGCATTCTTGTTCCCCCTTTATTCCTTATGCCCCTGTCGCCCATATCCTTGCACCAATCAACTTATTTCCATTATAAATGCTGACGTTACGGAAGATACAAGGATTTTTTTGATTTTTCATTTATCAAATGGAGTTGGTGAACAGCAATTGTTGAACCTTTTTTGAACTATTTCTCACGCAATGAATTGCAGCTTTTTTTATGATATAGTGGACATGGAATGCAAGTTTTTGAACAAGCTATCAAACATAACAAGCCTGATTAAAGGAGAGATAGATGATGGTAGAAGCCGTTGAAACAATGGATGGCTGGTGCTCCTTGCATGATTTTCGCTCAGTTGACTGGACTGCATGGAAGCTGGCATCTGAAAGCGAAAGAGAAGAAGCAATCAGCAGTTTTACACACCTTATAGAAAAATGGGAAGCAGTTGAACAAGAGAAAAATGGCAGCCATGCGATGTATACAGTCGTTGGACAAAAAGCGGATTTCATGTTCATGTTCCTGCGTCCGACAATGGATGAACTCAATCAATTGGAAACGGAATTCAATAAATCCAAATTTGCCGAGTTTCTTATTCCGGCACATTCCTATGTGTCTATCGTGGAATTGGCTAAATACCGTGAAAGAAAAGACGGCGTGGATCCGGAAACATTAAAAGGGACCCAGGCACGCTTGAAACCTATTTTGCCAAAATGGGAGTATATGTGTTTTTACCCAATGGATCGCCGCCGCGAAGGCAATGATAACTGGTATGTACTCGAAAAGGATGTACGTGCCCAATTGTTGTATGAGCACAGCAAAACCGGCCGCAAATATGCTGGTAAAGTGAAACAGATTATTACCGGCTCTATCGGTTTGGATGACTGGGAATGGGGCGTAACACTTTTTGCGCATGACCCGCTGCAATTCAAAAAAATCGTTTACGAAATGCGTTTTGACGAAGTAAGCTCCCGCTACGGTGAATTCGGTGAATTTTTCGTTGGCAATTTGTTAAAGAAAGAGGATATTCCGAAATTTTTACATGTTTAAATAGGAATTTTGTTTTGGAGGACTGCTTGGTAAAGCGGTCCTTTTCCTTTTTAATAAACGAAAATATTTCTAGCTAAATCAAGTTCGTTTTGTGGCAACAGCATACCGAGCGCCCTACACGTCTCCCTATCGTGTTCGTTCGGGCGTTCATCGAACTTATGAACTACTGATTGACATGTTTTTTCTTTCGTTCGGGCGTTCATCGGCGCTATGAGCTACCGATTGACGTGTTTTTTCTTTCGTTCGGGCGTTCATTGGCCTTATGAGATACTGAATGACGTATTTTTTCTTTCGTTCGGGCGTTCATCAAGCTTATGAACTACCGAATGATATGATTTTTCTTTCGTTCGGTCGTTCATCGGTATTATGAGCCACCGAATGACACGATTTTTCCTTCGTTCGGGCGTTCATCCGGCTTATGAGCTACCAAATGTCGCGATTTTTCTTTCGTTCGGTCGTTCATCGGTATTATGAGCCACCGAATGACACGATTTTTCCTTCGTTCGGGCGTTCATCCGGCTTATGAGCTACCAAATGTCGCGATTTTTCTTTC
>NZ_JAROCA010000004.1:73624-93266 GCF_030732005.1 Tigheibacillus jepli
GCCACCGAATGACACGATTTTTCCTTCGTTCGGGCGTTCATCCGGCTTATGAGCTACCAAATGTCGCGATTTTTCTTTCATTCGGGCGTTCATCGGCCTTATGAGCTACCGAATGACATGATTTTTCCTGCGTCCGGGCGTTCATCGGCGCCATGAGCTACCGAATGACGAAAATTTTCCTTCGTTCGGTCGTTCATACCTTTATCAATGAGATTTTGGTAGCACTTCCACGGGGGAAATGTTTTTTTGATATTTGAGCGATGAAAATGATACGAAATTACGTAAAAAACGAACCGATAAAATTGCTCCCCCGCACAGCATCACCCGCCATCCCATATAGGAATAATACGTTTTTATGCTCCCAGAAGCGTACGCACGCTTTCCTTAACCATCCCTTGACCCTCTGCACCGTTTTTCCTGTCATACAATGTATATTTCCTTCATACAATGAAATTGGTACTTCAAATGCTTAGCACTTTCGAAGTGGATTGTTTCAAAAATCAGGTCCCCGCCATTGCAGAATTTGGCAGGTACCTTCACCGCACGTTAGCAGACAGAGGGTTCTCCCTATCTGCCGAAAACATTTCAAATTTGATTTTAGGAGGTTATTGCATGAGTGAAAGTCAAGAGTACTATGGCTACCCATCTTATCCTTATTTTTACTATCCAACAAATTCTCCAGCATATTACCCGGCAAATGCTTACAGGCAATTTGCACATCAGCCGCAGGTTCCGCCGCAATCTACGTCACCGCAAGCTGCACAAGCACAACAACAAGGTGTCGAAGTTCCGGGAATGATGCCTATTCAGCAATCGTACATCGAAAACATTCTGCGCCTGAACAAAGACAAATCGGTAACTGTTCATATGCGTTTTGATGATGCACCAAAGGTATTCAAGGGGCATATTGAAGCTGCGGGTCGCGACCATATTATTATAAAGGATCCACAGTCAAATCGGAGATACTTATTGTTAATGGTTTATCTTGATTATGTTGTATTTGATGAAAAAGTAAATTACACGTATCCATTTCAAGGTGCAGCCGGTCCAACAAGTCAACTATCAACCTACCCGCCCCGGTAATAGATTACACATGCAGCAATACAGCGGGCAAGCAGGCACGAAAAAGATAGCACGTTAAATCAGGCAGTGCCTTGATTCAAGTGCTATCTTTTTCCTAACTGCAGAAGTGGAGTGATTGGTATGAAAAATCCGTATGAAAAATACATACTGGCCGAGATGGGAACACTTGGACTTGCAGCCATATTGACGCTATTTGGATTATTTCGCAGCTATCCGATCCTTATTCTGCTGTCTCTTGTCCTTCTTGCGTTGAGCCTTGTGCTAAGCGCCATGTCGATATCGTTTACGTCGCATCACACACAGGCGTTAAAACAATATATACGGGCAGGTCTGCTGATCTTCAGCTGCATTTGTTTGTTATTTTATATTTTCTAGGGGTAGCTTGGCGTTTCAAATTGGAATGTTCGTCTGCCAAGTACTGAATCGCAGTATCAACCTTAACTTGTGACCGTCAGCCACCCACGAAAGTCCAATTTCCATACACTATTTCCCTCCCCCTCTCAATCCTATACCTTACAAAAATTTCAAAACGGCATAGCCTAACAGAACCCATCCAACCAAAAATGCCACACCGCCAATCGGGGTGATTAATGCAAATGCTGTAATTTTGCTTGTTGCATAGATATAGAGACTACCTGAAAATAGAACAACACCAATGAAAAATAACCAACCTGCCCATGAAAGGCTTGCTGTTTGCAGTTTTGCTGCAAGTAATCCAACCGCAAGCAATGCACCTGCATGAAACATTTGATATTGTACCGCTTTTTCCCATATGCTTAATTCATGTTCCGTAAGTTTTCCTTCCAAACCATGTGCTCCAAAAGCACCCAGTGCAACAGCCAAGAAACCATTTAATGCACCCAAGAATAAGAACAATTTCATTTCTGACACCTCTTCCCTTCTTAGAAATCAAATATAGAAAGCCCATCTTCTTTATCCGAATCGGATGCGGGCTGTTTTCCCTTGCTTGTACCAAGCATTGTCTTTAACTCTGCAGCAGTAAAATCATCAACAGAAGCTGCAACGGACTTCTTTGAAACAGGATGATGTGACGTATCTGCCGGCTTTTGATCCAGAAATAATTCGCATAAGAGCTTTATATTGGCAACATGTTGCAACATTTGGTCTGCATTGTGCTGATTCTCTGTCGCCTTCTCCAATTCTTTCGCCATTTTTGCAAAAATCGTCTCGTTATGTACAGACACCATGCTCTACCTCCATCATGATCAGCTTGTATCAGTATACCATTTTTCCCCTGGCAAAATGAAGCAAACAAGCTATCCCTGTCACGAGCGCACATGGATGAAAGCACAAAAAAACACTATGGTAAGTAAAATCACCTCCATAGTGCCACATTATCTGTATAGTAGATGCCCCGTATGACATTGCATTTTTTTATAAAGTGGATCTGGCCGTGTCATCTTGTTCTTTCCGCTCTTGTGCTGCCTTTTCCGTCGAATAGTTTTCAAAAACCCATTGCAAAAATGCTATTTCCTCTCCTGAAAGTTCCCTTCCAAGCTCGTCTTGTGTTTTTTTAAGCAATTGCAAAAAGTTTTCCATCGACCATTTCCTTTCTTCAGTAGAATCTTCCTAATTTATTCTACAATGGTTTAGCAGATGATTCAAGTACCATTTTTAAATTTTATAAAATTATCTGTATTTTGTTTCACTTGGAAAATTGATGCCATTCGTGTTGGCTGGGCAACCTTTACAGTTGCATGCTGCTTCTCATGTGTGATGGTGGAGATGGTTATTCATGTCAATCGGCCGCATCATACCCCACCTCCGACAAACGATAACTATGAATTAACAAGAACGCTTTTATCGTTGCGGGCGACCTCGCGAAAGGCACGGTTGTAAACGATATGTTCCCGGCTAAATTTAGTAGGAGAATCAATTCCGGCAACTTCAGCCATCTCAAACAGTCCTTCTCTTAAAGCAATCACATAATTGCAAACACGGTATTTCTTCTCATCCACAATTAATGCTTTTTGATAATGCGGATCCGTTGTAGTGACACCGGTCGGGCAACGGTTCGTATGGCAAACTTCAGCCATGATGCAGCCGACACTCATCATGAAACCACGGGCAATATTGACTAAATCGGCACCAAGTGCAAGTGCCATCGCAATCTTATCGGGCGTCAGCAACTTGCCGGATGCAATGATATGGGTGCGATCGCGCAAGCCATATTCGCGCAGCAAATCATCGAGCATTGGCAGCGCAGAAAAAGCCGGCAAGCCAACAGATGCTGCAAGTTCATAGTATGTTGCGCCCGATCCGCCTTCCCCGCCGTCAATCGTGATAAAATCCGGCACAATATCTGTTTCTTTCATCGTTTGAATATATTTTTCGGCTTGTTCCCTATTTCCAATCACAATTTTCGTTCCGACAGGCTTTCCGCCGACATCGCGCATTTTATCAAGAAATTGCAGCATTTCTTTCGCATTGGAAAATTCTTTGAATCGGTTTGGACTGTTAATCGTTTTATGCGGCTCCAAGTTACGGATTTCTGCAATTTCCTCGGTTACCTTCTCGGCTTCCACGTGGCCGCCGCGCTGTTTGGCGCCTTGGGCGAGTTTTAATTCGAATGCCTTAATTTGTTCTATTTCGCTTTTTTCCTTGAATGCCTCCCAGGAAAATTCGCCGCTTTTTGTACGGACACCATATAGACCTGAACTGATTTGCATAATCAAATCGACATTGCCTTTTAAATGGTAGGGTGACACGCTTCCTTCACCCGTGTTCATCCATGTACCGCCAGCCATGCCAAGGCCTAGCGACAGCGCCGTGATAGCCCGGTCACCAAGCGCACCATAGCTCATCGCTGATTGCCCGATCAATCCCTTGATTACAAATGGTTTTCTCACCGTATGCTTGCCAAGGACAACAGCATCCTCATCCGGAAGATAGTATGGGTCAATTTCCGCATCGCCCATCGCTTCTTTTCTCGAAAACAATTTTTCATTTTCTATTTTATATAATCTTGTTTTTATCTTGGGCGTTTGGTCGATCCGCATTTCCTCGCGCTGTTTCGGGAACATGTCGTTAACAATATAATAGCCATCATTTTCAAAATCCCTTTCAGAACCATATCCAATCATGCGTTTCTTATATTTTGCCGCTTTATATACGTATTCCATCTGCAGCCGATTAAACGGCTTACCCTCGGTATTGTTGTTGAACAGGTATTGCCGCAATTCCGGTCCTGCCTTTTCCAAAAAATATCGTACACGCCCCAAAATAGGGAAATTACGCAGGATGGAGTGCTGTGTTTGTTTTTCATCCTCCCAAAAAACCCAAATCAATAATAGTAGTGGTACAATTACCACAACCGCGATAATTGCGATCAAGGCAATCAATAAACCAGTAACCATTGTATTTGTTCCCCCCTTTTTTAAATCATATACGGCAAATAGACAATCACAATAATAAATACCCAAACGACATCAACAAAATGCCAGTAATAAGAAAATATCTTCAATTTTTCCTGAAAAAGACTTGTTGGAATGTTCATGCGTTGCTGGATCAACAGCAAAATCATCCAGCCGGAGCCGAACATCACGTGTGCTGCATGCAGCCCAACTAGTACGTAGAAGGAACCAAGAAAATTACTTGTGCTTGTCAGATAACCTTCACTGATATATTTGTGGAAGTCGCTTATTTCAAATCCAAGAAATATCAAACCAAAAAGAAGCGTAATACCCAACCAAACAAGCAATTTTCCTGTCTTTTTTTCCTTCATGCCTTTTTCTGCCAGCATCAAGGTGCCACTGGAAGACAAAAGGAAAAAGGAAGAAAGAATCAGGCTTTTTGCTTCAAATATCTCGCCAGGCCTTGGTCCCTGTGTAGCCGGCGTAAAAATGATGTACGTGGCAAAAAGCGTTAAAAACATTACAGCTTCTACACCAAGATAGATGAAAAAGCCGATTTGTTTATCCCGAAACAGTGCAGCCTCATTATTTGTCATCAGCCTGCTCCTCCTTTTATCAAATGAAACTTCATTCAGGATGTTTCACCATTTGTCAGTCGAACTTATCAGGAATTTATCGGAAGTTTTTCCCCATCCTTCCTGATTACCCTCTGATTTTGAAGTGGGGGGGCGTACTCAATTTATGTTTGTGTGCGATAAAGTGAAACTTCATTCAGTGGGGGTTTCTTTTCTTCCCCCACTAATGAAATAATGAACTCGGGTTAAAACCGCCACATCCAGTGGCAACACCCGAGTGACCAACGTCCTGTTGGCTCGAACCAATCGGGCTTTTGACTTTCTGTTGACCCTCACTTGTCATTTTTCATTTAATCCGTCAATGATTGAAGTGGGGGTCTTACAGCCAGTTAATACTGCGATAAAAGCTTTTCCGTTCATCCGTCAAGGAACGGATCACCATGCAAGCCAGCACACCAATACCCGCAATGGCAGAGACCCAGTAAAGGTGGTAAATCATCGTAAATGCAAGCAGAAACAGGCACATTGCCATAACAAACGGCAGGATACTGCTCTTTGACAACGGAGCAATCCGGTGGTGGTCGGTCGTGCGCATTGGTCTGTTTTGCCTTTTCGCTACCCATAATGGATCGATGTCTTCTACAATCGGCATCGGGTCAAAAGTGTGTTCCGGCGCAGGAGATGCGACATACCATTCCAATGTGCGTCCATCCCATGGATCGTTGCCAACTTTCTCTGCCTTGCGATGCGTTTTGAACAGATTCCAAAACAAACATAATATGCTGATGCCCATCGTAAACGCGCCAATCGTTGCGATAAAATTAATGGCAGTCAGTCCCTCGCCGGGATCGTACGTAAACACCCGCCGCGGCATCCCTTGCAGGCCCGCGATATGCAGCGGAAAGAACGTCAGGTGAAAACCTATGAGGAACAGCCAAAAATGCCATTTGCCAAGTTTTTCATCCAGCGCATAGCCCGTGATTTTCGGATACCAGTAATACAGCGCACTGAAAATCCCCAAAATTGTCGATGCCAAAATGACATAGTGGAAATGTGCGACAACAAAGTAGGAGTCATGAAATTGAAAGTCTGCTGCAGATACCGACAGCATCACTCCTGTTACCCCGCCCATCACAAACGATGGGATAAAACCGAGAGCAAACAGCATAGCAGTGGAAAAATGGATGACGCCGCCCCGGATGGTAAACAGCCAGTTGAAAATTTTTACCCCAGTAGGCACGGCAATCGTCATTGTCGTTATCGCAAAAAATGTGTTGGCCATTGGTCCAAGTCCGACTGTAAACATATGGTGTGCCCAGACCATGAATGATAAAAAGCCAATCATAACAATGGAAATAACCATGGCAGGATAACCAAACAGTCGCTTTTTGGAAAATGTCGAGATCACATCGGAGAAAATACCGAATGCTGGCAATGCCAATATATACACTTCCGGATGACCAAAGATCCAGAAAAGATGCTGCCAATAGACAGGATTGCCGCCATTTGTGGTGAAAAAGTTCGTACCAAACAGCCTGTCGAACATAAGCAAATAAAGTGCAATAGCAAGTACCGTAAAAGCGACCAGGATTAAAAATGAAGTAATCAATGACGCCCATGTAAACAGTGGCATTCTCGTCAGCTTCATCCCCGGAGCACGATGACGGATAATGGTCACCATCATGTTTAAAGCAGTTAAAATGGTACCGAGCCCGGATATTTGTACCCCGAAAACGTAATAGTCCGTGTTGACACCGGGTGTATGTGTCGGTCCGGTAAGCGGGGCATAGCCCGTCCAGCCGATTGCCGGCGCTTTATTCAGAAAGAATGCCAGGTTAAACAGCATCCCGCCAGCGAAAAACAGCCAAAAACCGACGGCATTCAAGAACGGGTACGCCAAATCACGTGCGCCAATTTGCAATGGTACTGCTATGTTCATCAAACCAAGCAGCATTGGGGTTGCTGCAAAAAATATCATCATTGTGCCGTGAGTAGTGAATACTTCGCTATATTTTTGCGATTGAAAAACCCAAAAATCATTATTTGGCAATGCAAGCTGTGAGCGGATAAACAAAGCATCCAAACCTGCTCGCAGGAAAAAAATGAACCCGAATAATATGTACAGGGTTCCAATTTTTCGATGATTGGTTGTCCGCATATATTCCCAAATAACCGGCAGTTTCTTTTTCTTCCAAATGTACACGACCAAGACAATGCCGATGATACCTGTAAATATCCAGGCTGCGAGAACGTCTGATGGCAGATTAATTGTTTTTCCAAACAATGATATATCCATGCTTTCTTTTCACTCCTTTAGCAACTGTAGCTCCTTTTTCGAGCTTGCATCTGATCCGGGAAGTTAGTAATCGCTTCATTTCATCTCTTTTAAATATTTTTGATAGGCTTTCTTGGAAACCACTTGTACCTCAAAGACCATATTGGTATGCTGGGTACCGCAATATTCTGCGCACTTCCCCCGATACGTTCCTTTTTGCAAATGCTTTATCTCATACGTCACTGTACGTCCCGGGATGGCATCGATTTTCCCCGCCAACGCCGGCACCCAAAATGAATGTATGACATCTTTGGAAGACAGGTGCAATGTCACGTCCTCGCCCTCCGGAAGTACAAGCTTATTCTGATCTGTCTTTCCATTTGGCTGGCTGAATGTCCATGTAAATTGCTGGGCAGCCACACCAATATCGATCCCATCATCTGCCTCGGCAGCCATTTTCGGTGATTGGTTATACGTAATTGCAATGGTTGGAACGGCAAGAACAATTAATAAAATGATTGGTAGAATCGTCCATGTCAGTTCCAATTTCAAATTTCCTTTTACATCTTCGGGAATGTCATTTTTTCTTTCTTCTGTGTACCGGTATTTGATAACAAATCTGGCAAATAAAACGAACACCACTACCAGCACAATCATCATCAAACCGAGACTGAACCAAATCAGGTAAGCTTGTTCCTCACCGGTTGTACTTTTCGGATCCAATACTGTGATGCTGCTGCATCCAGCAAGCAATGGCAGCAGCAAAAATACCGCCAATTTTTTCATAGATTGTCACCTTTCACTAAATATCGCGTTTTGCTGTTATTTTCCCTTTTCGTTTCGGATTAAACATACGTTGCAACCAGGCTGCCATTTCAAAAGTCATTTAAAAGAGAGCATTTTTATTTGGATTGTAGAAAGTGAAAAAGCAATTGGTCCCTTAACTCACAAAACTTTCCATCAAAATGGAAATGTACTTGAATTACCAGATGAAGTGAAATGAAAGAAACTTGACCAATATGAACAACCTATAAGTAATAGATCACGGCTTTATAAGCGAAGGATAAAGTCACATTTAGATGGCGGGGATGAATGATGCGGAATATAAGTCTAAGCAGGTTTTAAAATTAACGGATGACAAACGACACAATTGGAAAAAGAGCGGTATTGCTGTCCGCTCTTTTTACTTGCTTTTCAATTTTGATTGCGTGAAGTAGATTCAATTCGTCAAAATAATTCCATAATCCTCCGATACGACTGCTGTTTTTCATGAAAATCATAAATATTTGTCAGAATCAGCCAGTCGTCACATTGATACCTTTCAGACAAGTGAAGCAGTTCACGTTTTACTTTTTCCGGTCCACCGATAATCATCCGCTTCCGGTTTTCCCGCATCTGTTCTTTTTCCTTATTACTCCAGCTTTTTGCTTTTGCTTCTTGAATACTTGGCACCCGGCTATCAAGCCCCTTTTCCACGTTCAGCAGCCATACATCCTGACTAATGGCAAGCTCTTCTGCCTGCTCATCCGTTTCGCCGCAGATAACGAAAATAGCAACACGCTGAACCGGATGATCCAAATATCCTTGCCTAAAGTTTTCCCGATATGTTTGGAGTGCCTCAGCCCCCTTATTCGGGTTAATGAAATGACCGTACACATAGCCAATTCCCTGTTGTGCAGCAAATTCAGCACTATTTTCCCCCAAGCCCAACGAAAACAAGCGTGGCCCATCTTCTGTCCGTGGTGCAGCACGAACTTTTCCGTTTTTGCTTAAAAATGTAATGAGATCTGTCAATTTGTCGGGATATTCAGCCAGTTGATTTGGCTTGCCATCCGCCAATAGTGCGCGAATCGTTTCATTACCACCAGGTGAACGTCCAACGCCAGCCTCTATTCTTCCCGGAAAAAGTGCCTGCAATTGAAAAAGCTGGGCAGCCACTTTATATGCGCTGTACTGCGGGAGCAAGATTCCGCCGCTTCCAACCTTCAATTTGTCGGTCTTGGCAGCGACTGCCGCCATCATAATTTCAGGAGAACTTGATGCAAGTCCTTTCGTTGCGTGATGTTCAGCAAACCAATAGCGTTCATAACCTAATTTCTCTACATATTGCGCCATCTCCATCGTGCGGGCTGCCGTCTCTTCCGCAGTCACCCCCTTTGGTTGCGCCATCTGGTCTAAAACACCTAGCTTCATTATCAATACCTCCAAATTCACAAATTCCTCCTGGGCAGAAAATTTCTTTCTTCAGTGCCTTTTATCGTAGCAATGAACTACCGAATGAGCGTTTTTTGCTCGTTCCTTCAACGTTTAAAAAAAAGCCGCACCAGAAACTTTTTCCTGGCACAGCCTTTTTATCTCGCAGGTTAACGGCAGTAAGACACCCACCCCAAGACTTGTAGACGCAAGGAAGCAAGGTGGGGGACAACTGCCCGTAAAAGCCCGATTGGTTCGGACCAACACGATGTCGGTCACTCGGGTGTTGCCACAATGGTTTTCGGTGGGGCGAGTAATCGCAGCCCCAGGGTGTGGTAATTTTAACCCGAGTTCATTACTTGTTCAGTGGGGCAAGAAGAAAACTCTCACCGATTGAAGTTTCTCTTTACGCTTCTTATTTTCCCAGTTTTGACTCCAAAGCCTGGATACGCTCTTGCAGCGCAGAAATATCATCTTTGGTTGCCAAATGAAGCTCTTCACCCAATTTTTTCATTTGTTCTTTGCGATCGCCTTCCCAGGCATTTGCCTGATTTTGCCCTTTTTCAATAAAACTGTCCATTACCTGTTTCGCTTGATCTTTGGTAAGTTCATTTCTTTCCACCAGGTCATTCAGTTTCTCCTGCAGCTTTTCTTTTCCTGCAAGCGCAGCACCCAAGCCTAATAGAAAACCATTTTTAATAAAGTCGCCCATATTCAATTCCTCCTGTTATTTTTTCTTATCATACGAAAATGTGTTACAAACAACAACAGAAACAAAACAATGCCTATACCTTCTGCACTGTACGCCACCACATGGTGAAAAGGGAAAAATCCTGCGTATAACAGAATGGCACCTGTTAAAATAAGCATAAAGCAACAAAGCTCTAATGTTAAGTAAAATTGATGCATTTGTTGTTTTTTCAGTCTTTCCCTTTCCCATTCCCTGTTCTTTTCCCCGCTATCCAAAAATGCAATGACGGCTTTTGGAAAACGCAGAAGCGGCTGTATTGTATTTTTATTGATACGTTCCGAAATAAATTCGAAAATTTCCTTTTTGCCAATCCATTTTTTCACCTTTGGTTTTGCCAATTTGCCGATATCCATATCTGGATGCAATGCCAGCAAGATGCCCAAAATAATTGAAATGGAGCGTCCAAGAAAGGTATATTTGGCGGACAGCTGAATTGGCTGATCATGAATAAAATCCTTCAAGTCGCCCATGATCTGTCCGATTGTATCTGCATCCATATGATGAGAACCATTTTTATACATTTCCACGGTTTGCCGGATGACATGCTTCAATTTTTCTTTATTGGCACTGGGAAGAATAAAATCCATTTCCTCCAGCGTATCAATAATGACATTGTAGTCATCGACAATCAAACCCTGGATCAAATATTTGAAAAAACGAATATCCTGCCGATAAATGACACCTACCATGCCAAAATCAATCAAAACAATGCGCCCATCCGCTTGAATCAGTATGTTTCCGGCATGCGGATCTGCATGAAAATAACCTTCCTCAAAATATTGATCAAAAAAGATATCAAATAATTTTTCAACAATATGTTCCGGATTGATTTGATGCTGTTGCATAAAGGTACGGTTTGTCACTTTCTTTCCGTCAATCCATTCCATTACAAGGACACGTTTCGTAGTTAGTTCTTCGATGTATTCCGGGATATAGATGTTTGGATTATCACGGTAGCGTTCACGAAAGTAGTTGGCGTACTCCAATTCCTTCCGAAAATTAAGCTCCCGATTGGTCACTTCCACAAATTCCCGATAAAGCGCATGTAAATCGACAATCCTTCCGATAGAAGTAACGGTATCGAGGATACGAAAAACGAGCTTAAGCGCCTTGAAATCTTTATGAAAAATATCTTGGATACGGTAGCGTTGCACTTTGATTGCTACTTTTCTTCCATCCGGAAGCCATCCGCAAAAGACCTCGCCAATGGATGCTGAGGCGATCGGTCGCCTGTCAAACCGCTGTAGGATTTCTTCTGGCTTTGCGCCCCATTCTTGCTGCAGAAGTTTTTCCGCGTGAATATATGGGTCTGCCGGCACGCGATCTTCCAGCCCTGTTAATTCTTTCAAAAATACATCCGGCATAAAGTCCGCTCTTGTACTTAAAAACTGACCAACTTTGATGAGTACACCACCAAGTCTGATCGCTTTGATACGATACTCCTTTGCCTGCCTTGCCAATAATCGCTCCCATTTTTTCTGAATCAGCTCATCCCAAAAACGATGCGTAAAATAAAACGCATAGATTTGAATAATGAATTTGACAGCCATCCAGACAATCACTGTCCCACGATATGCGAGACTATACGTTCGTTTGCTTGGCAACTTCAACACCTCATCCTTAATTTGCCCAAACTGACGTTTAAAAACCGGATGGATTGTCAGAAATACCCTATTGATTTTTTATCCATATAAATGTATATTTATTCATGTTGTTATTTTTTTGCGATGTACTTATTTATTGATTATACTGAAATTAATATAAACATTTGGGGGATATTATGGGACAGTTTAAAGTTAGTGATCATGTACGGTTTATCGTACCATCGTGTATCGGCATTTTCTTGTTTATGCTGCCAATCAAAACCGCAGAAGGCTTCACCATCCCGATTGCGGTTCTGGCAAACTGGGTACAGAAAAAGCTTGCGAATCAGTTATCCTTGATTATGATGTTGATTATCGTATTGACAGGCATTTTGACACTCATCGCCACATTTGTTGGTAGGGATAAATTTGCTAAAACGCCTTTTTTTCAAAACCTATTATGTGTAAGTAAATTCTGGGTCGTTGCCAGGGTGCTTGCTGCTATTTTTGCCATCATGGTACATTTTCATTTGGGAACGGCTGTTATTTATGGTGAGGACACCGGTGGGATGCTGCTTGACGATTTGCTTCACACACTATTTTCCGTTTTCCTTTTTGCGGGATTATTTTTGCCACTTTTGACGAATTTCGGTTTGCTCGAATTGTTTGGTACATTAATGACAAAGATTATGCGCCCGCTCTTCAAGCTTCCGGGCCGTTCTTCGATTGATGCGCTTGCCTCATGGATTGGTGATGGTACGATCGGTGTGCTGCTGACAAGCAAGCAATATGAGGATGGATTTTATACAAAGCGAGAGGCGGCCATAATTGGGACAACTTTCTCTGTTGTTTCGATTACGTTTACACTTGTTGTTATTCAGCAAGTCGGGCTTGGCGACATGTTTGTTCCATTTTATTTGACTGTTATCGCTGCAGGTGTTGTTGCTGCATTGATTATGCCGCGGATTCCGCCATTATCGCGCAAGGATGATACATTTATCGCTGACAAAGCTACCGAAGATAATGAATCGATTCCACAAGGACGGAATTCCCTGTCTTACGGGTATGAGAAGGCACTGTTGCGCAGTAGAAAAGAAACAAGTGTATATCGTTTTTTTAAAGAAGGTTTGCAAAATGTGCTGGATATGTGGATGGGTGTCGCACCAGTTGTGATGGCTCTCGGGCTTGTCGCATTGGCGATTGCCACCTATACACCAGTCTTTCAGTGGCTTGGCGTTCCATTCATCCCGGTGTTTGAGCTTTTGCAAATCCCTCAAGCTGCGGAAGCTTCCCAAACCGTACTGATCGGTTTTGCGGATATGTTCCTGCCATCGGTGCTTGGAGCTTCTATTGATTCGGAAATGACCCGCTTTGTCGTTGCGGCACTGTCGGTCACCCAGCTGATTTACATGTCCGAAGTCGGCGGTCTACTGCTTGGTTCAAAAATTCCGGTATCGTTTAAGGATCTGTTTATTATTTTTATTGAACGAACGATTATTACATTGCCGGTAATCGCAATTGCTGCGCATATCTTATTTTAAACATGGAGCAAAGGAGCAAGCGCCATTACAGGTAAAAAGCGCGACGTCCTGGGATGCGATTGATTACTCGCCATAACGCCTGTACTGGCACGTCCTGTGCGTAGTAGCAACGTACAAACTGGAGCACTTTGGGGCTGCGATTACTCGCTCCTCGCTAGTTGCTGGGTACTGAAGCCGGACGTGGTTTTCGTTAAAAGTGACATTAACACAGCTTGAATTTTATACTTTCATAAAACATAGCAAAACGCGGGACACTGTTGTTCCGCGTTTTGCTATGTTTTATTATATGGTTTCATTTTCTAAAACAAACGTTTGTTTTACGCCTGCTTTTCGCGCAGCACACTGGATTTTGCTGCAGAAGTAGCGGTTGCTGGTGTTTTTGCAAGACTGTGTTTTTTCGTTGGAATGACATTGAAAATAATATTTAATAGAATGGCCGTCAAGCTGCCGGTAACAATACCGTTGCTCGTTAAAATTTGCACACTTGCTGGCAAATGATTGAACAAATCAGGTACAACAGTTACGCCCAGTCCCATTCCCACTGAGCAAGCGATAATCATTGCATTTTCCTGAGAATCACCAACTACCTTCCCTAGCATTTTAATTCCTTGTGAGACAATCATGCCAAACATGGCAACCATTGCTCCTCCCAGCACCGGTGCCGGTATAATGGTTGCTACAGCCGCCACCTTAGGCAAAAACCCAAGTCCTACCAGCATCATGCCCATCACCAAAACAACCTTGGTAGACCGCACACCAGTCATTTGCAGTAAACCGATGTTTTGCGAAAAGGTCGTATACGGGAATGAGTTGAATATTCCGCCAAATACAGAAGCAAGTCCTTCAGCACGGTAGCCTTTTGCCAAGTCTTTTTCAGAAATTTCCCGGTCACAGATGTCACTTAATGCAAAGTAGGCTCCGGTCGACTCAACAAGCGAGACAATCGCAACAAGCGTCATTGTTAGGATTGGCGACCATTCAAATGTTGGCATGCCAAAGTGAAACGGCTCCACCATATGGAAATAAGATGCCTCTGCAATTGGGGCAAAACTTACCTTTCCCATCAATGCTGCGGCGATTGTACCCACACCAAGTCCAATCAAGATGGAGATTGATTGTATAAACCCTTTTGTAAAACGATAGATGAAAACGATAAACAGCAATGTGCCAAATGCCAGCGCAATATTGGAAAGGGAACCAAAATCGCTCGCTCCTTCCCCGCCACCCATATTTTGAATGGCGACCGGAATGAGTGTGACACCAATAATGGTTACGACGGACCCGGTAACCACTGGCGGAAAGAAACGAACAAGCTTGCCAAAAACAGAGCTGATCAAAACAATGATAAGACCTGATGCGATAATGGAGCCATAAACGGCGGATATCCCATATTGCGTTCCGATGGCGATAATCGGACCAACTGCAGTGAATGTACAGCCAAGTACGATTGGCAGCCCGATACCCGTGAAGCGCGTTTTTTTGATTTGCAAGATGGTTGCAATGCCACACATCAAAATGTCAATCGAAACGAGATACGTCAAATCCTGGGAACTGAAGCCAAGCCCGCCGCCAATAATAAGTGGCACCAAAATGGCACCTGCGTACATGGCTAATAAATGCTGGATACTAAGTGTCGTCACTTTCAGACCGTTTTTCATTTAGTTTGCCCCGCTTTCGGAAAATGTAATTTTGCCGTCTTGCAGTGATGCAATTGTTGCCAGCGATTCAATACGGATGCCTTGCTGACGCAGTTTTTTCCCACCATCCTGGAATCCTTTTTCAATGACAATCCCTGCACCCGCCAATTTGGCACCTGCCTGATTGACAATATCAATTAAGCCATACAACGCCTGGCCATTGGCAAGAAAATCATCCAGCAGCAGGACAACATCGTCCTTTCCAAGAAAATCCTTTGAAACGGAAATCTCACTCGTTGTTTGCTTTGTATACGAATAAACGCTTGTGGAATAAAGATGATCCTTCAACGTCAATGACTTGCTTTTTCGGGCAAATATAACCGGTACCCCCATATTAAGGCCAGTCATAACCGCTGGTGCAATACCGGAAGATTCAATGGTAACAATTTTATTAATCCCTTGATTGGCAAATTTTTTGGCAAATGTCTCGCCAATTTCCTTCATAAGTACCGGATCGATTTGATGATTTAAAAAAGCATCGACCTTTAAAACCGAACCCGGCAACACTTTGCCTTCTTGCATAATTTTATCTTTTAATGCCTGCACAGCTACGTTCCCCTTCCTGGTACGTAAAATGTAAAAAGCCTGGGATGATACTTTCACTCAATGATGAGTGAAGCATCGCCCCAGGCTTTTTTAGCAAAAGGAAAGAATAAAAAATCGATTATTTTCGACAAAACTGTCAAAATCGATTCCCATTCACAATGTCACTCATAGTCGGTTTATTTACGGTAAACCGGTAGAAACTTGTGGGCCATATTCCCACGATTATACGAGTAAAAGCATATTAAATTTTTTGATGTACTTATTATAGCATGCCTTATGAAAATTTCAATCATTTTTTCAGGATGTGGTTGAAGGCTATCAATCAGCCAAGATTCTGTCTATGATAATTTGATTTTTATGTCGTCCTCGATGGTAGGCAAATCGTATGTTTGCATTTTTTAGATAAAGCTCTCCTCATTCCTAAAGTGTGTAGAAGCAAAAAGATTACGAAACCCAGCTCGTCTATACTGCAACCAATTTTAGCCCAAAAACGTCTAAATTCTCAAAACCATCCGTACAGTTTTTAAAATGTGACCATCGAATGTGTCATCAAACTCTTTCACAACCTCGAAACCCTTAGCTTCATAAAATGCTTTTCCTACTTTATTGTCTTTTTCCACATTGATATAAATTTCTTTTACACCGGCCAAATCTTCTATTCCTTTTTGTAACAGTGCTGAACCTATTCCTTTTCCTTGCTGCTCCGGGTATATATAAATAGCACCTAATTCTACTTTTCCATCTTTATTTACTGGGGAATAGTTGGCAAAACCAACAACTTTACCTTCTATTCCGCTACAAAAAGATTAGAACCTTCCAAACGCTGTTTCATCGCTTCATTATTGTAAGCAGTTTTTAAAAATGTTTCTTGCACTTCCAAAGGAATTATTCTTCATAAGTAGCGTTCCAAGTTGTTTTTGCGACATTTTGCACTTGCTTTATATCTTCGTATTTCGTTTTACGAATTGTAAACTCCATATGATCTCCCCTTCATTACGCCTCTTTAAAGATTTGCTGCACGATATCCTACATTTACTTTATCATAATTATTTGAAACTTACATCAATGTTTATCCGAATTAATACCCGCTAGTGTCGTATATTACTTAAAAAAAGCTGATTTGATGGTATTCGTAAACTATGAAGCATTGGAAAGAAGCACATAAAATTTTAGTCCAAGTTGCTTCTCGATAGCACATCTTGGACGCAATGATACAAACCTAAAACAGCGGGGTTTTCCCCCGCTGCGCTACACGTTATTTTCACTTGTACGTTTTTCGTTAATCACCCGTTTAAGGATGGACATTTTTCCTTCGATAAATGGCTGCCAGATGCCAAGTACCGGTTTGCTGGATAGTACCAGGACAATCAATGCAGCAATGACTGCAATACCTGTTAAATCAAAGACACTGTCTACCTGGAAAAAGTCTGTTTCCCTGAAATACTGAATGAAAAATCCATGCAGTAAATAGACGTATAATGTCCTGCTACCGAGGGATGTCAATACATTGCGCTTTCTCGGAACCCATGCCAGCACACTTGCTGCCATCAAGAAAGAAGTGAGATAAACCAAGAATCTCGCAATGCCACCGTACTGCGGGAGCCCCAAGTCTCCGTACGATTTGGAAGCAAGCAGCCAGCCAGTCTTAATCTCCGGAGCATAATATATGCCGATAGCCACTGCAACCATGATAACAAGAGATGCAATTTTGATGCTTTTCTTTTTTAGGAACATGACTTTTTCCGTCGTCAGCCAATAGCCCAGCAAGAAAAACGGGAAAAAGACGAACGTTCTGGACAGGCTGAATGATTGGCCGATTTGGCCAAAATAACCGACAATTAAGCCGATTTGTACTGCAATCAAAAGACCAAGTAACGGCGGTAATTTTTTGAACCAGAACAATAAGATATGCCAGCAAAACAGACTGAACAAAAACCATAGTGCCCAGTGTGGGTAAAACAGGCCATCCGTCAGCCAGTTATCCCTGCCTAGCAAGAAATAATAGCCGCTGTAGATAAGTTGAAAAATAATATACGGAACTAAAAGTTTTTTAGCTAATTTTATAACGTAATCCTTATTACCTGCGCCCTTTGCAAAAAATCCTGCGAGGAAAATGAACGCTGGCATATGGAACGTGTAAATCCATGTGTAGATTGAATTGATGCCGTTAGATTGATCGGTAAAAGGCTGGATCATGTGACCAAATACGACAAGAAAAATCAATAGCAATCTCGCGTTATCGAAATATGCATTTCTCTCCATCGGAATCACCCTTTGATTTAATACCTTGCTGCTTTTATTCTACCCGCTTTTTGCCACATTAAAGCGGATTTCATCTGGTTGTTAGAGAGTTGGAAATTCAAGGATAAAATTTAGTCTTTTTGTAACAATTCCCATAAAGATGCAACATTTTTGCTTTTACATTCCCTTCGTACGACCTCCAACGATTAGGTGAGTTGGAGGTCGTTACAACCTGGCTAAGTGAAACCATTTATACCGGGGGCGCTCGTCAACCCTCTGCAGTCTTTTTGGTTTTCGCTTTTGTTTTTGTTTTTCTTGTTTTTGGCTGTTTTGGTTTCGGTTTGTCCTTTTTAGCCTTATCAATGGATGCCTGCAACGCAGCCATGAGATCTGTCACATTATCCGGTGTCGGTGTTGTTTTTGCAGTTGCAACTTCATCCTTGCCTTTCTTTTCTTCAATACGGTCAAGCAAGGCAATACGGTATTCATCCTGGTATTTCTCCGGGTCAAACGTTGTTGTCAGCTGGTCAATCAGCATTTTCGCTGTATCGAGTTCCTTTTTCCCTGTTTCCACTTCCTGTGGGACATTGGGAACGTCCTTGACATCACGCACTTCATCCGGATAATGTATGGTTTCGACGACAATGGTATTTTGATAAACACGAATGACCGCCATCTGCTCCTTCGAGCGAATCATCATTTTGGCAACACCGATTTTCCCCGTGTCTTTTAATGCGGTCCGTAGCAATGCATACGCTTTCGTACCGCCCTCATTGGGAGATAAATAGTAGCTTCTTTCAAAATAAATGGGATCAATCTCCTCCAATTTGACAAAATCGATAATCTCCACTGCTTTGTCGGTCTGTTCCTTTTTCAGAGCCTCCAAATCTTCATCGTCCAACACAACAAATTTGTTTTTCGTGTATTCATACGCTTTTACAATCTCATCATTGCCAACCTCTCTGTCGCAAACCGGACAGACTTTCTCATATTTAATCGGGGTTTGGCATTCCTTATGCAACTGTCTTAATTTCACGTCATTATTTTGTGTGGCTGCATGCATTTTGACCGGGATATTAACAAGTCCAAAACTGATGGTTCCTTTCCACATCGTGTGCATGGCGAACCCTCCTTTTCGGTTAGTTTTTGCGTGAGCCGGTTTTTTTATCCTTCATTTGCTATCGAATGAATTTGTCTCCATTAAGGCATTTTAATACTAGAGGACGTTATGAACCACGTAATAGTTATAAACGACCGAACGAAGGAAAACCCCGTCATTCGGTAGCTCATAAGCCCGATGAACGACCGAACGAAGGAAAAAACACGTCATTCGGTAGCTCATAAGCTTGATGAACGTCTGAACGAAGAAAAATTCCCGTCATTCGGTAGCTCATGACACTGATGAACGACCGAACGAAGAAAAAATCTCGTCATTCGGTAGCTCATAAGCCCGATGAACGTCTGAACGAAGGAAAATTCCCGTCATTCGGTAGCTCATAACACCGATGAACTACCGAACCAAGGAAAAATCTCGTCATTCGGTAGCTCATAACACCGATGAACTACCGAACGAAGAAAAAATCTCGTCATTCGGTAGCTCATAAGCCCGATGAACGACTGAACGAAGGAAAATTCCCGTCATTCGGTAGCTCATCACACAGATGAACTACCGAACCAAGGAAAAATCTCGCCATTCGGTAGCTCATAACACCGATGAACTACCGAACGAAGAAAAAATCTCGTCATTCGGTAGCTCATAAGCCCGATGAACGACTGAACGAAG
>NZ_JAROCA010000004.1:93274-97227 GCF_030732005.1 Tigheibacillus jepli
ATAACACCGATGAACTACCGAACGAAGAAAAAATCTCGTCATTCGGTAGCTCATAAGCCCGATGAACGACTGAACGAAGAAAAATTCCCGTCATTCGGTAGCTCATGACACCGATGAACGACTGAACGAAGAAAAAATCTCGTCATTCGGTAGCTCATGACACCGATGAACGACTGAACGAAGAAAAAATCTCGTCATTCGGTAGCTCATAACACCAGGATATTTTAGACCGACATCCCGCAAAAGAAATAATGGAGGCAGCAAGTGATGGAGATCATGAAACCAATTGCAAGAGAGCAGGCACCAACAGGAACGTCTTGGGCATACGAAATTAAATATGACGGGTATCGCTGCACCTTGCATTGGACTGCGAATGGGGTACGATTAATCAGCAAAAACAACAAGGAGATGACAGCCAATTTCCCCGAAATAACCGCCTTTTGCCAGCAGCTGCAGCCAAAGATTGCATCCTTTCTGCCAATTGTACTGGATGGGGAATTAACCGTGCTGAATACGGCCTTGCAAGCAAATTTTTCCTGGATTCAAAAGCGCGGGCGACTCAAAAAAGCAGCAACCATCCAAAAAGCGGCACACGCCCGTCCTGCCACATTGATGGTGTTTGATCTGTTAATGGAAAAGGGATACTCGCTTGCAGCATCTTCTTACCTCGAACGAAGAAAAAAGTTGTTGCAGCTTTTCGAAAATCTGTTGTCCGACCGTGAAAGATTACAGATCATCACCTCCTTTTCCAAACTGGATGACATTAAGCAAATTGTCTTTGATTATAAATGCGAAGGAATTATCGCCAAACGCAAAAAAAGCACATACAAAGCGGGAAAAAACCATCAAGATTGGTTCAAAATCAAAAATTGGCGAATCGTATATGCCATCCTGACTAATTATCAGCCTGGCAATGATTATTTTACAGCGACTGTGTGGAAAAAAAATGAACTTATAAGCATTGGTCAATGCAAGCACGGACTTGATGCGAAAGCTGCCAAAACAGTCAAACAGGTATTTATGAACAATGGCAGTTTTAATGGAAAAATCTATGCACTTCCTCCTGCGATTGTCGCTTCCATCCGAACACTGGATTTGTACCAAGGGGAACTTCGCGAGCCTTCTTTTCAGCGCATCGAAACAGAGATGGATGTTTCGGAATGTACATTGGAACGCCTTATGATTGACCAGGCAATGCTGCCGGCTTCTATTGATTATTCCAACCCCGAAAAGATTTACTGGCCAAAAGCTGCTATCAATAAAGCTGCATACCTCGTTTACATGCGGGAAATTTCAGCTTTTATGCTACCCTTTTTGCAAAATCGTCTGCTTACCTTAATTCGCTGTCCCGAGGGCGTGGAAAAGGAGTCATTTTTCCAGAAGCATCTGCCGGATTATGCGCCGGCATTCATTGACCGTATGACCGTTGATGGCGAAACATTCATGATTTGCAATTCGCTGGAAAGCCTGCTGTGGTTTGCCAATCATGGCGGGATTGAATTTCATGTGCCATTCAATCAAGCAGACACCCCTTATCCAAATGAAATTGTTTTTGACCTCGATCCGCCCAGCCGCGAGCGATTTGATTTGGCAATCCAAGCCGCCGTTGTGATCAAGGAATTGTTGGATAAGCTGCAACTCATATCATTTGTAAAGCTTTCCGGCAGTAAAGGATTGCAAATTCATATTCCAATCAAGGAAAAAAGCATGACCTATGAACAGACAGCTCTATTTACACAAGGAATTGCGCAAACGGTCGAAAATCAGTACGCCAATTTATTTACGACCGAACGGATGAAAAAGAACCGTCATGGCAGACTGTATATCGATTATGTACAGCATGGTAAAAACAAAACGATCGTCACCCCTTATTCGGCACGAAAAAAAGATGAAGGAACTGTCGCTGCACCATTATTTTGGGAGGAGGTCAACGATGATTTGCTCCCGCAGCAATTTACAATTCATAACGTTGTTGACCGGGTAAAAGAAAAAGGCTGCCCGTTTGCAGACTACCAAATTGCAAGAGAACAGCAAAAACTGGATAACCTGTTTTCACTTCTTGAATGACCCTTAAAAGTGCCTCCATAAGGAACAAAAGCGGAAGCGCCCTTACAGGCTAAAAGCGCGACGTCTTGAGACTGCGATTACTCGTCCCAACGAAGAGCTTTTGTCGCAGCGCCTGTACTAGCACGTCCTGTGCGTCGTAGCAACGTACAAACTGGAGCACTTTGGGACTGCGTACTCGTCCCATCGCAAACCATTTGGGGCTGCGATTACTCGCCCCATCAAAACATCTGCTAGTTGCTGGGCGACTGGAGCCGGACGTGGCTGTCTTAGCAAATGACATGAATACAGCCCAATTTTATATTTGCTTTACCTAATGTAAAAAGCCGCTCCTGCAGCGAGGAGCGGCTTTTTATCGCACACTGATTGAAGGTTCACTTTACCTTTTATACGGCAATATCTTTTTCAATGGCATTTTTATCGTTGAATTTTTTCATATCCAACCTTTTCAAAATGCGACCTGTCAACACACCGGCAACCATGCTGTCATTCACATTGACTGCTGTACGTCCCATGTCGATAAGTGCTTCAATAGAAATCAGCAAACCTGCCAAAGCTACCGGCAAGCCCATCGATGACAGAACAATCAATGCAGCAAATGTCGCTCCACCACCGACACCGGCAACACCGAATGAACTGATGCCGACAATCAATACGAGTTTGATTAAAAATTCCGGTGTAAACGGATCAATGCCCACAGTTGGTGCAATCATCACCGCAAGCATCGCCGGGTACATTCCCGCACAGCCATTTTGCCCGATCGTCGCGCCAAACGAAGCTGACATATTCGCAATACCTTCATCCACACCAAGCGAATTTTTTTGTGCCTGGATGTTCAATGGAATAGTACCTGCACTTGACCGCGATGTAAACGCAAAACCGAGTACCGGAATAACCTTGCGCAAAAATTGGAATGGATTCAGCCCAAATAGACCGACCAGCACCAAATGGAAAATCATGATGACGATCAAAGCGGCATAAGACGCTATTACAAATTTTCCAAGTTCCATGATTCCGGCAAAATCAGTACTTGCAACCGTATTTGCCATCAATGCAAGGATACCAAACGGCGTCAAACGCAAAATCAACGTAACGATGCGCATCACAACGGCATAAAGCGTATTGATGATATTGGTGAAACGCTCTGCTTGTTCCGGATTTTTACGTCGCAATCCAAGAACGGCGATGCCGACAAACATCGAGAAAATAACAACCGCAATAACAGATGTTGGCCGCTCCCCGGTCATATCTTGGAAAATATTGGATGGAATAAAACTGAGAATTTTTTGCGGTGCCGACATGTCTTGCACCTCACCCAATTTATCCTCCAGCATTGCTCCTCGATCATTTTCCGCTTGACCGGCTTCAATTTGTCCAGCATCCAAATGAAAGACTGCTGCAGATGTAATGCCGATTAAAGCAGCGACCATTGCAGTCGTTACAAGAATACCAATGATCCAGCCGGCAATTTTACCAATTTCGGCTGTTTTGTTCAAATTGATAATCGATTGAATAATCGACACCATGACAAGCGGTACAACAATCATCATCAATAATCGGACATAGCCGCTACCAACAATGCTGTACCAATCCGTTGTTTGGGTAAGTACATTTGAATCCGCCCCATAAATCAATTGCAGGACTACGCCAAGCACGATACCCGCACCTAAACCAGTAAATACGCGTTTTGTAAAAGAAAAATGCTTCTTCTGCATATAAATTAACAGTCCGATCATGACTAACAAAACCGCAATATTTACGATTATCAAGAATACATCCATTTCCTGTCTCCCCTTCCTCTGTTAAAAAATTGCTTCCTCGCTATTTAGTGTTTAGTCTAATATTTCATATAGCTGTCGATACTAGGTAAAAACTATTAAAATACCTAG
>NZ_JAROCA010000050.1 GCF_030732005.1 Tigheibacillus jepli
AAGGTTGTAGTGACCAAAATAAAATTAGAAATCCCGACACAGCGGGATTTCTAGGCTTTTTAGCCGAAACTTGGGCTGGGATTACTCGCCCCACCGAAAACCATTGTGGCAACACCCGAGTGACCAACGTCCTGTTGACAGGCGTTTGAATTTCTGTTGACCCCCATTTTTCATCTACAATTAATTGAAGTGGGCGTCTTACAGCTAATTAATACTGTGACAAATATGTTATGACTATAAAAAATTATTGTTACGCGCAAAGACAAAAGCCCGGCGTTGCAATTTGCCGGGCTTGGTCATTATTTTTCCGCTTCGGTTGCTGCTTTTTCCATCTTCTTGGAAACTTCATCCATTTTTTCTACTGCATCATCTTGCTTCTTTTGAATGGACTGCACTTTTTCTTTTGTCTTATCTGTCAAATCCTGTGTTTTTTGTGCAACTGTCTTTTTCAGCTTGGAAGTTGCATCGAGTGCTTTATCTTTGAAATCGTTTCCCTTGTCAAAGGCCGCGTCCTTCAGATTGCTGCTTTTTTCAAGTGCCTTATCTTTCAATTCATTGCTCTTGGCAACGGCTTTATCTTTCAATTGTGAGCCTTTTACTTGCGCATTATCCTTCAGGTCAAAAGCCTTGTCTTTAACTTTGTAAGCTCTTTGGTTCAAATCTAGGCGTAATTCCTTGCCTGACTTTGGCGCAAAAACAAGTGCCAGACCAGCACCAATCGCTGCTCCAATCGCTGCCCCAATTACAAAATTCTTACCACTGAAACTTTGATCCTTTTGTTTTTCTTCTCCCATGCAAATTCCTCCCTTATTTTTTCTTGCTTTTCTTCACAAAATCAACGACAGCTGAACCCCATTTTACAGCCTGGGAAGCTTTTTCCTGATTTTGTGACGCATCGCGACTGATCTTCGCCGAAATTTGTTTTAATGAATTGCTGAATTCCTGAATCGTTTCCCCTATTCCTTTTGCACCATCAAATATCCCATCCAGTTTCGATGATTTTCTTTCCACGTCCTCGGCAAGTTTATTCGTTTTCTTTAGCAGCTCCGTTGTTTCGGTGGTGATGCCGTTCATTTGTTTTTCCAAATCTTCCAAAGTACTTGCAACATTGTTCAATGTTTTGGATGCCGCCTTCAATGTCATTGCCAAAAATACGACTAAGACAGCAAACGCTACTGCAGCGATCAAAGCTGCAACATACAACAAACTTTCCATTTTTACAAACATCTCCTTTTTTTATGCAAAATAATGATGATATGGGATAGTAAAAAGATGTCTTTCTTAAAAATACCCTAATCAAGTCCTTCTAAACATAATTTATTTGTTTTAGCCTATCTATGCGAGCTTGTCCAATTTAGGCATATGGGCATCGGAACCATACAAATATGTAATTTTTCCCAGTCCATTTACAGGGGTCTACTTAGGCCATTGCGACCTCTTCATACGCTTTTTGGAACTTTTGGATATCTCCTGCTCCCATGAAGATTAAGATGCAATCGTGGAACTTACTTAAGACTTCTGTATGTTCCAAATCAAGAATATTGCACCCTTCAATTAGTTTCTGTAAATCATCAATCGACAATTCACCGCTTTTTTCACGTGCAGAACCAAAAATATCGCATAAAAATACATGGTCCGCCTGGTTCAGACTATCAGCAAATTCCTGCAGAAATGTTTTCGTCCGTGTAAACGTATGTGGCTGGAAGATTGCTACAATTTCTTTGCCATGGTATTTTTTTCGTGCAGATTCAATCGTAGCTGAAATCTCCCGCGGGTGATGGGCATAATCATCAATAATAACCTGGTCTGAGACAGTTTTTTCTGTGAAGCGACGTTTGACACCTTGGAACGTGCTGATTTTCTTTATATCTTCTGCTTGCAAACCTTCATAATGGCACATTGCAATGACTGCCAATGCATTTAAGATATTATGATTGCCGAACATGGAGATATGGAACGTATCATAAAACGTGTTACGGACAAATACATCAAAAGTAGTCCCTGTCTCATCCTCTTTTATATTTTGTGCCTGGAAATCATTTCCGGAATGCAACCCATAATAAACCACTGGCACCTTTGCCTGAATTTTCTGCAATTCCAAGTCGTCGCCGCACGCAATAATACCTCGCTTGACGTTATCAGCCATTGACTGAAAAGCATCAAATACATCGTTAATGCTTGAATAATAATCCGGATGATCAAAGTCGATATTCGTCATAATGGCATAATCCGGTTTATAATTCAAAAAATGTCTGCGGTATTCACATGCTTCAAATACGAAATACTCACTTTCAACATGTCCTTTTCCTGTGCCGTCACCGATTAAGTAGGAGATAGGGAATTTTTCATCCAGAACATGCGCCAGCAAGCCGGTTGTTGAAGTTTTTCCGTGAGCGCCGGTAACTGCAATACTCGTGTACTGTTTGAGCCATTCACCAAGAAACTCATGGTAACGGTAAAATGTTACGCCAAGTTCCTTTGCGCGCTTGATTTCAACATTGTCATCAGCGAAGGCGTTTCCTGCAATTACAGTGTACCCCTCCTTAATATTATCAGCCGAAAAAGGGTATATTGGAATATGTTTTTCTTCAAGGGCAGCCTGTGTAAAAAAACGTTTTTCAATATCTGAACCTTGTACGGTTTCCCCTGAATCATAAAGAATTTGTGCAAGTGCACTCATCCCGGTACCCTTGATACCAATAAAATGGTAAGTTGTCATAAAAAAGAACCTCCAATGATTGTGTAAAAAAGCATTCACCTGGATGGCAAAGCATGAATGAACAGCATAGAACAAAGGTGCAAGCGCCCTTACAGGCTAAAAGTGCAGCGTCCCGGGACTGCGATTACTCGCCCCATCAAAACATTTGCTAGGTGCTGGAGCAGAACGTGGCTGTCATAGAAAAGACATTAACACTGCCCAATTTTACACTTTCTTTACCTCTAAAAAATACTATACCTTTAGTATTATAGCAGAACCACCCCAAGTTGGAAATAAAATATCCTTGAATAAACCTGCAGCAGGAGAAACGGTTTCTTCACTATTTGGTGGCAAAGTTTTGTTAGGATAGTATATACATCATTTGCTGTCGATGTTCATATCACACGGCAGCTTTTTTTACTATTTATTACAAGGTGATCTGACAGAAACACCCTGCCTTCAAAAGAATAAGTGGGGGATTTTAGATTTTATTTCCCCCCCCTGATTGATTGAAGTTTCACTTTATAATAGCAATTCGTCAAGTTGACTAGAAGTCACGAGTATTTCCCTTTGTTTGCTGCCGTTTTGTGCAGAAATAATGCCTTTGCTTTCCATCGAGTCGATCAATCTTGCAGCGCGATTGTAGCCGATTTTGAAATGACGCTGCAACAAAGAGGTACTGGCTCCGTGATTCTCAACAACAAATGAGATTGCTTCCGAAAGCAAGTCATCTTCCTCTTCTTCAAAATTGAACTTTTCCAGCAATGATTCCTGCTCAAATAAATAGTTCGTTGGAGCAATGGTACGGACATAATTGGTTACACGTTCAATTTCATCATCAGATACAAACGGTCCCTGCAATCGGACACTTTTTCCGGATCCGTTTTCAACAAACAGCATATCTCCTTTTCCAAGCAGTTTCTCTGCACCCGCACTGTCCAATATCGTACGTGAATCAACCTGGGATGATACGCTGAACGCAATCCTTGTAGGAATATTCGCCTTGATCAATCCCGTCAGAACATCTACGGATGGGCGCTGGGTTGCAAGCAATAAATGAATTCCGCATGCCCTTGCCTTTTGCGCGATCCGGCAAATTGCATCCTCCACGTCATTGGGAGCAACCATCATCAAATCGGCAAGCTCATCAATGACGATGACAATAAACGGCATTTTTTCTTCCTCACGATGTTGTGTTTTCATCCGCTGGTTGTATCGTTTAATATCGCGTACACCTTCTTGAACAAACCGATCATAACGGCTTTCCATCTCCCCTACTGCCCATTTTAGCGCGGCTGTTGCGGCTTTTACATCTGTAATCACAGGTGAAATTAAATGTGGAATGCCATTATAGGCAGCCAACTCAACCATTTTCGGATCAATCAACAGGAATTTGACATCCTCATGGTTTGCTTTGTACAGCAGGCTGACAAGAATCGTGTTAATGCATACACTCTTTCCCGAACCCGTAGCGCCGGCAATGAGTCCATGAGGCATCTGTTGGATATTGGTCATGATTGGCGTGCCTTCAATATTCAAGCCAAGCGCAACTGTCAATGGTGACTTGCTTTCCTTAAAATCATCAGTCGCAACAATCTCCTGAAGTCCCACCATTCTCGATGTTTGGTTTGGCACTTCAATGCCAATTGTATTTTTCCCCGGTATTGGGGCCTCAATCCGAATGTCTCTTGCTGACATATTCAATTTCAAATCATCACTGAGATTTTTAACTTTGCTTACTTTCACGCCAAGTTCGGGTTGCACCTCGAATCTTGTAACAGAAGGTCCCTGTGTTGCATTAACAACCTTGGCGCGAACATTGAAATATTTCAATGTTTGCTCAAGCAATTCCTGCTGTGTGGATACCCAGCTGTTATCCATTCTATCCTCTTCCATTGTATCATCCAGCAAATGGATAGGAAGATGCAATTGATGATCGTCATCTGCCGGCATGGCCGTTTCAACGGTTTGTGACGATACGGACGTCCTGGTTTGCTCTGTTTTCTTGTTTTCTATCTGGTTAGGCTCAACGAATGCACGTCTTTTGTTTGCTATGCTGGTTGCATCTTTGGTATAGGAAACAACCTTCCTGTTTTCTTTTTGTAAGTTGCGCAGCTGAAAGTTTCGTTTATCCTGATCATTCATCAGTACATTAAATGGAACCTGTTGATGCTTACTGTCCATCATGGGTTTCTTTTTTTGTACCTCTTTAGCCATTGATTTTTTTCTGTCGTTATCCAATGGAATAATTGGTTCAAGTTTCGGTTGTTTTGTAAGTCCCTCTTGATTAGCCGGTTTTGTTTTCTCTTTTTCGTCTGTTTTCATATCTGTCCGCAAAAGCGAATATACTTCATGTGATTTGACTGCTGTGTCCTGTTCTTCTTGTTCGGCTTTCTTGTAAGCCTTCTCCGGCAATGCATTCTCTACAGTTGCTGCGGCTTGTTGATGCTGCAAATCATCCTGCCTTTGAATCGATGCTACTGTTTCATGTTTTCGCATGAAGGAAGGCACTTTATCAATTTTATTTGTATGCTGGCGTTCATGATATCCGTAAATTGGAGAAGGGACACTGCTTGGTTTGAATGGTTTTGCCGGGTCCTTTTTGTAGACTTTCCGCGACTCCTTTGGCTGACCATGAAATTCGTCCCTTGCAAGGCCACTTTTTTGCTGTGATGCTTTTTCTTTTCTTCGCTGATATGCGGGTTTGTCCGTAGGCTTTGGTGCATTCATCGTTCCATGCTTATGCTGAATGGGAGGCAAGGAATGCGAATGACTTTTCGGGTACTGATAAGCTATTTTTGCCTTTAGGGTTTCGTGTTGATTTCCGAGACGATATGTATCTTCTTTCCCGGTTGGTTTTGTTTCTTCCGGGCCTGCTTCAACATCGACTTCTACTTCTTTCCAAATGAAATTTTCAATTTTTTTCTTCCATTTATCCCACATGCATTTCACTCTTTCCAAAAAATAATGCCATCACTTTATTTTACCATCTTTTATACAAAACTAGTGGAATGTTTCAAAAATCCTTCCCAAAACCTTGTAAATAAAATTGGTGTTCCTTGAGAATGTGAACAAGATGCTTTAACCGCCGCAAATGGAATATACTCGCTTCCCGCGGGCGGCTAATGAGCCTCCTCAGCGCTATCGCGCTTGCGGGGTCTTATCGGGGCCTTCCCTCCCGCGGGAGTCATGCATATTGCATTTGCTGGTGGGTGTTAAATCCCATAAACTTGTATTACTAATTTGATCACAGGGTAAATTTCTGAATACCCTAACTGTACATCAATTTATTTATAATCCGAGCTACAAAATACGTAATCCCGCATTCATTATGACGATACAAAGTTGATTGGAACAGAAGGCGGCGACTCTATGAAATAGAAAACCACCTTTTCTGCATGCGATGTAACGCTGCCGAAGCCTTCCTTGTCCTGCGGGAATAATGGTTTTCGGTGGGGCGAGTAATCGCAGTCCCAGCACGAGTCCGAAGCCCCCGCAAGCTAAAGTGAAAGGGGAGGGCCGACTAAAAGCGGGCTTTGCGCCCAACTCACGTATCCTTCGCCGGGGCAAGAAGGCTGAGGCCGTACCCGCTAATAAGTGTCCGTCTCCCTTCCAATCAACAGTTTGCATAAATCTAACAACCTTTTGTTTACATATAATGCCGCTCATATAATTGGTATGGAATGAACTTTTGGGATGCTCCACTGGTAAAAGGTTTTAAAGTGCTTGCCGCCGAAGATACTCGAAAGAATTGGCAAAAAAACAACCTTTGCCGCAATGGCGCAGGTTGTCCTGTTTTCCTTTCAATCAATGTTTTTGCGGATTGCTGTTTTGATTGACCTGTAACCTGCCTATGCGAAAACAGCTTTTTTTTAAAAAACAAACGGTTCCCCAACTGTATAATCATCACTTAGGACATAAATTCCTTTTTCTTTCGGTGCATTCGGCAATCCCAATTCTTTTTGGGAGCATATCATACCATTCGAAGGCACCCCACGTAATTTTGTCGGTTTAATTTGCATACCACTTGGCATGGTTGCACCAATTTTGGCAACAACAACCTTTTGTCCCTGGTCCACGTTTGGTGCGCCACAGACAATCTGTAACTTTTCGTCTCCCACATCCACTTGGCAAACACTTAACTTGTCCGCGTTTTCATGCGCTTTTTTCTCCAACACATAACCAACAACAAATTTGGGACGCAAATCAAAATCCAGGCTGTCGTTTAATCCAACTTCCGAAAACAAGTTGCGAATTTGTCCAAGCAATTTCTCATCAAGCATTATTTTTCCCGTCTGATCCAAGTGGAGATGCCTGGATGCTTCAAAAATATTGTAGCCAAGCAGTTCCCCTTGCTTATCGGTGATTTTTGTGACAGGGCCAAAGTTTTTATGCTCCAACTCGTATCGGTTTCCTTCTTTGACTGGAACAATCAGTACATCACCAATACCGTTTGGGTTATAAAATACATCCATTTGTTTCACTCTTTCCTGCTTTATTTTTCCGGTTTGTTTTTTGCCAATATAAATATCGGAGTCAATTTTCCATCCTCGTAAACAAAAGAAAGGGATGTAATTGGAACTCTTCCTTCTGCAAAAAATTGCATCGTCATTTGCGCCAAGATGTCATAGCCGGTTTTATTTTGAATATCTGCTGCTATTAAAACGTCCTGATGCGGTACAGCTATGACCAACTCGCCTTTTGCTTTTTCGGCCATTTCCGCTAAAAAAGAATCATTTAAAATTCGGCTTGCATCATAACCATCCTGCTGTACAAGAAAATAAAAATCATTGTCTGCAACACGGTCGACCTTTGTTTCCGTTGATAATGCGCGCAAATTAAAGTTGGCCATTTGCGCAACATGTTCCGCATTCCAATTTTCATTTTCCAGCATATCTTGATCAATCAAACGATAGGAATTTCCGGAATCAATCGCGTAAAACACCCTTGTTTCAGCTGTGTGATCTCGGTAAACCAGCTTTTTACCGGCCTTTGTTTCAGTCGGAAACGAGGTTGATCTAATGACAGGGAAAATATTTTTTTCATTTCCGGTCAAGTAAAATTCTTTGTGCATAATGCGTAAAGCTTCATTGACATGACTGACAAAATCATCAATCGCCGCTTCTCCGTTTGTTTCAAATTTTGAAATGACATTCGGAAGCTCAACTGACAAGCCTTCCCCACTGTCTTTCCATTCTATTCGGAATGTATCCTTTTCACGGTTGTATGACGTACGAAAAGATGGGTTGGCTAGTTTTTCTTCCAATATCTTTTTCATCTTGATACTGGTCATTTTCATGAAAATCCCTCCCTTCTGCCTCTAATGCTAGGCGCGATTAATCAGGAAGCGACTCAATGAATTGAATGATTTCCTGCTTCGTTTTGCGATCTTTGCTGACGAACCTTCCTACCTCTTTACCATTTTGAAAGGCAATAAAGCTTGGAATGCCAAATACATCGTATTCCTGGCAAATATCGATAAATTCATCACGATCCACCAACACAAATGTATATTGCGTAAACATTTCTTCCACTTGGGGCAAAAATGGTTCTATAAACCTACAGTCAGGGCACCAATCAGCTGAGAATAAACAAATCGTTTTTGGTTGTTGTATTTGCTCTTGAAATTGTTCTTTTGACTTTAGTTTTTCCATGCAATCATCTCCTCATATTATCATACATTGGATTTACTGCTGTTTCAATTAATCAACGTTATCCCGCCGGGCAAGTTCCTTTGCATTTTTCGCAAAAATATATACCATACAATTAAGGAGGGGTTTTCAATGGAAGTAACCGTTTATTTGGCAGGACAAATTCATGACGATTGGCGGGACCAGGTAGAAAAACTTGCCAAGGAAAAGGGACTACCGCTTACATTTGTAGCACCGCAGACAAATCATGAACGATCCGACAACATTGGGGAAGAAGTTTTGGGCAAACAGCCTGGTAAGCTGTATAAAGATGATGCTGCATCAGATATTAACAATTTCCGAACACAGCTTCTTATGCAAAAGAGCGATGCCGTTATTGCATTATTTGGTGAGCAGTATAAGCAATGGAACACTGCAATGGATGCAAGTACCGCAATTGCCATGAACAAGCCAACTATTATTGTTCGCCCGGCATCTTTAATTCATCCATTAAAAGAACTTTCCAACAAAGCAAATGTTACTGTCGAAACCGTGGAACAGGCACTGGATGTATTGGCATATGTATTTGAATAACCAAAGGCGCAAGTTACTGGGCGCTGGAGCAGGACGTAGCTGTCATAGCAATTAACTTTCATACAGCCCAACTTCTATTTTCTTTACTTATGAAAAAGGCACAGCACTAAACGATCAGTGCTGTGCCTTTTGTTTCCGGTGAAATTCAAGCTGACCGTATAGCAGCGAAACTATGTGCGAAAACATATCCTTCCTGCTTACACGTTCATTTGTAAAAATGCCAATTGCTCCCTCTTTTTTACGAACATCATTTTTATGCGCAAGTCTTTCCATTACGTCTCCCAGCTCAACCCCTGGTTTTAGCTGCTTGGCTACTTCATCTGGCAAAACAATGCGATCCCCGCCAGCAGTGTAAATTTCAGCGTCGGATACAGCTAGTGCTCCCCAATTGCATAAATACAACTTATCATCCAGCTGCATCACACCACCTTCAAGCCCAATGCCAATGATGCCGGATTTTGCATCGGCACATTGGATTGCCCTGTTGATGGCACCTTGCATGGTTTCCAGATCTGAAAACGGCTGTGCCGAGACATGGGAGTCGGTTTGTTTTCCTTCAACAGTTGCATTTTCAAATACAGCAGAGACTGCAGCGATTTTTGCGGGATTTTTTGTTCCTACTACAATATGCATGATTATCTTCTCCTTTGAAACGAACTGCTTCGGACTGTCCTCTTTTTCGCTATTTGCTGCGAATTTGTTCAACAGTGTTCTGGTCAGTTGTTTTGACCAGCTTAATTAGCAGTTCTTTGGCAGCAGCATAATCATCCACATGAATAATAGAAGCAGACGTGTGAATGTAGCGTGAGCAAATACCGATTACTGCCGACGGAACTCCGTCATTGGATAAATGAACTTGCCCCGCGTCCGTCCCACCTTGGGAGATAAAATACTGATATTTAATATTATTGGATTCTGCTGTATCCAAGATAAACTCGCGCATCCCGCGATGTGTGATCATGGTGCGGTCAAATATACGTAGCAAAGCACCTTTACCGAGCTGTCCAAATTCGCTGTCATCACCCGACATATCATTTGCAGGGGAAGCATCTAGCGCATAAAAAATATCCGGCTTGATCATGTTGGCAGCCACTCGTGCACCACGCAAACCAACCTCTTCCTGCACCGTTGCCCCGGAAAATAGCTGGTTAGGCAATGTCTCGCCTTGCAATTCCTTTAACAATTCGATGGACAAGCCACAGCCGTAGCGGTTATCCCAAGCCTTTGCGAGGATTTTTTTCTCATTGGCCATCGGTGTAAACGGACAAATTGGTAAAATGGCCTGGCCGGGTTTGATGCCTATTCTTTCCGCATCCTTTTTATCATCCGCACCGATATCAATCAACATATGCTTGATTTCCATCGGTTTTTTCCGCTGTTCATCTGTTAAATTATGTGGTGGAATAGAACCGATAACCCCGATTACAGGCTCATTGTCGGTCATTATTTGTACACGTTGAGCCAGGAGTACCTGATTCCACCAGCCTCCCAAGGGCTGAAAACGAATCATGCCATTGTCCGTAATTTGTGTAACCATAAATCCTACTTCATCCATATGGCCTGCTACCATTACCCGTGGACCTTCGCCTTTACGGACACCAAACACACCACCGAGATTATCCTGAATCACCTCATCGGCATATTTTTCCAGCTGTTCTTTCATAAAGGCTCTGACTGGATGCTCATTGCCTGATGCACCTTGGAGTTCTGTTAGCGTTTTAAAAAGATCGCGTGTTTCCTGATTCAATTCTTCTCCCACCTTCATCACGAAATTATGTTATGTACCATATTAAATTATAACGAAATCAATCGTATATTTTCCACAATCAGCACTTATTCCATGCTTGACCGCCTTGTTAATCTGTTTCTATTTTAATCAAATTGCGGTATACTAAACGAAAGGAACACATTATAACAAGCTACTCCTACGCTTAATTTTAAAATGCAGAGGTGAAAATATGAGCAAGAAAAAAATTATTCTCGCAGCCGGGTTAGGTGCTGCCGCAGGATACTTAGCAAAAAAACAAATGGATACAATGCAAAAAGTCACACCTGAAAAAGCATTGAAAAATGCAAAGGAAGCATTTAAAAAACAAGGACCGATTAGTGGCAGCTGGATTTATATGAAACCCGAAGACCACGAAAAAAATGGCTTGAAATATCAAGCCTATCGCGGTGGCGTAACCCGTAATATCGATGGAACCAACAAACAATACGAATTTCATGTTGACGTTGAAACCGGTGCTGTCATCGACTCATTTGAAACTGCACAATAAAAAAGCTGCTTTGGCAGCTTTTTTATTTTTGTATATTTTTGCTATCAAAAGCCGCTTGGCAGCGGTAGATTGGCTGTCCCTTTGCGGAAAATTTTTCTTCGTATTCTGTCTGCACATTCTCCGGATCATCTTCTGCGTGCAAATCAAGCGATACTTCTTCCAGTTTCATTCCATACTGTGAAAAACTGACCAATGAATAGGCAAACAAACCACTGTTATCGGTTTTCATCACGATTTTTCCACTTGGAGATAAAATCGTTTCATATTGTTGCAGAAAAGACCGATACGTTAAACGCCGCTTTTCATGGCGGTTTTTTGGCCATGGATCAGAAAAATTCAAATAAATGACTGCTACTTCATTCTCACGGAACATTTTTGATATAAGTGATGCATCGCCCAAAAGGAGCCTGATATTCGTCCGGTCACTAGCAAGAACCTTTTGCCCCGCTGTAACGATGACACTTTTGGCAACTTCCATACCTACAAAATTAATATCCGGATATTTTTCTGCCATCCCTCTGATAAATTGACCCTTTCCCGCTCCAATCTCCACATGAATCGGATTGTCGTTTCCAAATACTTTTTGCCAACATTTTGGGCTTTCTGCAGCATCCGTAATGAATAAATTGTCGTTTTCCCGGATAAAATCATCCGCCCATGGTTTATGACGTTGTCTCAAAACCGTATTGCACTCCTTTATAAAGATCACTTTCTTATCATACATATCCCCCATGCAACGGTATAAACTAAAGCATGAGGTGATAAGAAATGACGATTCAAATTGAACAGCAACTTGGGCTTTTACATGATATACTGGACGAGCACCAATCGGACTCCCAGGCAACAGCAAGTGAATATCAGCAAATTCGCAGATTGGTTAAATCGATGTTATCCAATCAACAGCTGACAGACATGCAAATAGCCGACGCTTTGCCGCAAATCTATGATTATTGTCTGCAGGGAGAAAATGCCAAAAACCAGCAAAGCCATATTGCCGCAAATAAGGAAAACATTTCACGCTGGCTCGATGATATTAAGCAATCTAGCCCAACAATTTATTAATATCGTGATTGATTTCATGTAAATTCCGCAATCTTTTTTGTAATTCTGCCGTTTCGTTTCGTTCGTAATGCCAGGTGATGTAATGTAAAGTATCCAGACACAAATACCAGTATATTCTTTTCACCAGTTGTGCATCTTTTTTCACACCATATTTCGCAAGCCACTCTCCCCATTTATCTTCTGGGATATACCACTTCAAAATATTGGCGTAATCCATCGTCGGGTCTGCGATCAATGCATTGTCCCAGTCAATCAGATAAAGCCTGCCGTTTTCAGCTTGCAAAAAATTATGGTGGTCGATATCACCGTGACACACTACCTGTTTATTGTCGGAAGTAACTGGCAGCAGCAAATGCAAATATTGCAGCGATAAGGCGACATCCGCATATTTTTCGGGAAGCCCCAAACGGTGTCCCTTGCTTTCTACATGAGCAAGCTGTTGCTTCGGAGTAACCGGCTTTTTCCCTAGTCGCATCAACATATGCAAAAGCTCCGAGGAATGATGGATTTTTTGCAAAACCGTCGTAACACTTGACTGACACATTTCTTCAGGGGACAATTTTCTTCCCTTCTGCCATTCCTGGGCAGTGATGACATCTCCATTGTCCAGCCGCTTTGTCCAAACAAGCTTCGGGACAATCCCTTCAGCGGATAAAACAGCCAGAAATGGGGAGGAATTTCGCTTCAAAAATAGCTGTTGCTCATCTTTTTCAGCAAGGTAAGCCTCACCTGTCATCCCACCAGCTGCTACAATATTCCAATCCTTGCTCAACACCTTATCAAACCAGTTCACCATTCATTCCCCAAATCTGTAAATATGTATAAAAGCGGCTAGACAAAAATCATTTTAAAATATAAGACATGTTATAGATTATCGAAAAAACGCTGAATTTGCAAGAACGCAAAGCCATGTATCCTTGCATATAGCCTAATTATTTCATCTCACCATCTGAAAAAGTGAAAGCATCCGCTTCTTCATCTTCTTCCCACTCCGGTCTTTTCACCGCATTCGTCTGACAATACAGCAATAGAGCTTCCGCTACATGCAGTTGTCTGCTTTTTAAAGGAGAAACCAGCGCACGCTTTTCTTTGAACCATTTTGCATATTCCCTTGATCCAATTATACGCGCCTGATACGGTTCTTTATGAAAGTAAATCGGCAAATTCGGGGCGAGCACCGTTTTTTGAATCGGAAAATCAATATGCTTTTGATGAAATATGCTTCTGATAATCTGTTCTGTCCTTTTTAATGAAATGAATGGATTTAATATGCTTGATGTATTTCCGCGCAATTCCATGTTCCAAAACCTGCCATCATCTGCCGTTATACTTCCCGGCATATCTTCGGGAAACAAATGGATGATTTCAATGCCAATTGGACTGATCATAATAATCTCCCCATCCACTGGCGTCTCTTTGATGGAAAATATAGGATTGTACATAAGCAAATACGTATCAGGAAATCGCTGCAAAAAATATTTCAGATTTTTGTCGTAATGATATTTTTGTGAAATGAAAGAGACATCCGTTACGGTTGAAGTTGCCCACTTTAATTGAGATGGAAAAAGCTTATCCAAAAAATATTGTTTCAGGAGGTGTTCATCTGCCGGCAACCTTGGCGTTTGTACTGCAAATTCGCTTTGCTCCGCTTTCGCTTTTTTGTGAAACAATGCCCACAGTCCGAAAAAACGCTGTTGCTTCTCTTGCTGTGGCAAATCTTCTTCCGCCATTTTTTCTGAGTGTTTTTCTTCCCAAATCGTTTTTAGTTTTTGCCAGTTTTCCTGTTTAAGACGGATGAACTGTGTCGGATAACGAAATATATTCCATTCATATCGTGAAATATAGTCCCGAAGTTTGATAAGCTGTGCCATGATTATTTTCCCCCTCTAAACGGAAAAGCGGCATGGACTTTGTATTTCGGTGCCTGACCCGGATAAATTTTATAAATAACCAGTTGCTCGGCCAAAAAATGCAGCGTTTTGTCTTCATACGCGGACAACCATTTTTGTACAAGAGAAGCACTTTTGGGACCTTCCCATTTTTTTCCGATTGTAATGTGCGGCTGATAGCTTCTGTTTTCTGGCGAAAAACCAGCAGCTGCCCCGATTTTTTCGATATCAGTGTTTAATGTCAATATTTCCTTCGACTTCTCCACACCTGCCCACAGCACTCTCGGCTGCGCTGGATTTCCAAATGTATGCAATCCCTTCACTTGGACTTCAAAAGGTTGCCTTGCTTCAACTTCATGCAATACATCTTGCAAGTGATTCAGTTTTTCATTGGCTACACCGCCCAAAAATTTCACAGTAATGTGGAAATCTTGCGGGTGTGTCCACTGCTTATATGCAAGCTGCGTCTGAGCGGTTTGCTGCCATCGGGAAAGTTCTGCCTTCACAAAATCCGGCAAAGGAACTGCTAAAAAATAATGTGCATGTGGCGCTTGCAAATTCATTTCCTCCTTGAGAGAAGACTGAATTTCTTTGTTTCTCAATTTTTATTTTTTGTTCGTAAGGTTTCACAATATGCCATTTCCTGTTCATTCAGCGGTCGATAGGCACCCAGTGGAAGCTGTTTGTCCAAAACGATTTCACCCATGCTGAGACGCTGTAAATAAATGACCTTTTTACCGACTGCCTCAAACATTCGTTTCACCTGATGAAACTTGCCTTCCCGAATCGTTACGTGAACCTCCGAAAGATCCCCTTGTTTTATTATCGACAATTCTGCCGGCTTTGTTAGGTAGCCATCATCCAAAACGACACCATTTGCAAATTTTTCTGCATCGTCTTTTGTTACAAAGCCGTCTATTCTGGCAAAGTACGTTTTTGCAATATTGCCTTTCGGCGATAGCAGACGGTGTGCCAGCTGTCCGTCGTTCGTCAGCAATAACAGTCCTTCCGTATCTTTATCCAAACGCCCGACAGGGAAAGGCTGATAATTTTTACTTTTTCCATCCAACAGGTCAATCACGGTTTTTTCCCTGTTGTCTTCTGTGGCCGAAATATAACCTGAAGGTTTATTCAACAGTAAATAGATGTAAGGCTGATACTGAATAGCTTTCCCGGATACCTCGATTTTATCGGATTCTGGCTGAACATGCACACTGCCATCTGTAATACATTTGCCGTTAAGTACAACACTTTTTTTGCGCAGCAGTTTTTTTACATCTTTTCTGCTGCCGAAATCGCCAGTATTTGCCAAAAGTTTATCAAGACGCATACCACTTTCCTCCAATCTGGGATGAGCCGTTCAATATTTATGACCGATGGAAAATGCGGTCAAGAATGCGGACTCGTGAACCAAGAACACGTTCCAACAATGTAGAACTGTATGCCAACCATAAATACACCGCTCCGCCGGCTGCAACCCCGATACAAAGCATCACAACTGCGGCAATTCGTGAATTTTCGTATGGCAAAAATGTACCCAAAATCAATTTCAGCACCCAAATGAAGACAAACATGATAATGGAAAAAATCAACACAAGTACGGTGCGTTTGATAACCTGTTTGAACGAAAAATCAATGGCAGTTTTCATGCGCCACAGATTTAGAATAGATGCAATTCCCGCTGCCAATGCTGTTCCAAATATGGCGCCCTTTGCTCCAAACATATGGATGAGCTGTACGTTGAATAAAACTTTGACAAGCAAACCGGCAGTTAAACTGATCACGGCAAATCGCTGCTCATTTATCCCTTGCAGCAGGGAAGAAGATACTGTAAATAAAGCGAATAGCAATGCAACCGGCGCATACCATGCAAGCAGTGACCCGGTAAGTTCGATTTGATTCATATCAAATAATGCACCATATGCTTCGTGGGATAAGATAATCAACCCGAATACTGCCGGAATAACCAACACGGAAATAATTTGCAATGACTGATTGATTTGCTGAAACAGCAACGGCTTATTTTTCTTCGTAAATGTATCCGTCAATGCTGGCAAAATCGCCAAGGACAAGCCCGTTGCCAGCGATACCGGAATCAAAATGATTTTGTGTCCAAGCATGTTAATTGCCGAGTAAGCAACCACCCATTGGTCCTGCAAACCTGCAGCAACCATTGCACGTTTAAATGTGAACTCATCGACCAGTTGATATAAGGATGTTGCCAAACCAACCAAAACAAACGGCCCCGCATAGCGAAGCAGCTCGGAAAACAGGCTGCGAAGCGGTATGGAATGGGATACTTTCTGATTCGCAATATTTCGTTCAATATGTGGCTTGCGTCTGCGCCAATAGACCCACAATACAATGCATGAACCAATTGCTCCGACAAAGGCCGCAAATGTCGCATAAGCTACTGCCGTTACAGTCGTTCCATCAAAAATTTGCAAAACAATAAAAGCAGCGACAAGTAAAAATATAATGCGCACAATTTGTTCGACAATCTGTGACACAGCCGTCGGTCCCATAGATTGATATCCCTGAAAGAATCCTCTGACGATACTCATTGCAGGAATGACCAACAGTGCAAAGCTGATCATACGGATAACGATTATGGCATCAGCCAGCGTGATTTCCCCGTTATCTTCCAATCCAATCAAAGATGCAATTGGCCGTGCCGCAAAGAAAAGTGCCAAAAAAGCGATAAAGCCGGTAATCAGCATCATGATGCTTCCAGCTTTAAACATGCGCATCCCTGTTTGATAATCACCCAATGAATTGTATTTGGAAACAAATTTGGAAACAGCCAGCGGTACACCGACTGTGGAAATACTAATTAAAATATTATACGGGACATATGCAAAGTTATACAGTGCAGTACCAGTGTCCCCGACCAAACTGTAAAATGGAATAACGTAAATCATTCCCAAAAATTTCGATAAAAACGTTGCTCCGGTCAAGAGCATTGTTCCTCTGACAATTTTACTCGACATTATTTCACCCGATGCTTTCTTTCACGAAATTTGAAATGCTTTTTTTACCGTCATTGGCTATTTTATCATATAATGACGAAATCAGCTTCTACAACGACAAGGAATAGGATTTTATCATCTCGCAAACACAATTGGTAATGAAAATCTGTTAATGGTAAGATACTATGCGAAAGGAATGAACGAATTTGGATTATGATGTAATTGTCATTGGAGCTGGACCATCAGGCTTGATGGCGTCCATTGGTGCAGCAGAATATGGTGCAAAAACGCTGCTGCTGGAAAAAGGAAAAAAACCGGGAAATAAGCTGGCCATTTCAGGTGGCGGCCGTTGCAACGTAACAAATCGATTGCCACAAGACGAAGTAATTCGGCATATCCCTGGCAACGGAAAATTTTTGTACAGTGCTTTTTCGATTTTTAATAATTATGACATCATCGATTTTTTTGAAGGAATGGGTGTCCATTTAAAAGAGGAAGACCATGGGCGAATGTTTCCGGTATCCAATTCGGCAAAATCGGTTGTCCAGGCATTGCTGAACAGGTTAAAGGAACTGCATGTCGTCATGCGGTTGCAAACACCTGTAAAAGCAATCGATTACGGCAATGAGCGGCACCTTGTTCTATTGGAAAATGGTGAAAAAATAAGCGCAGGAGCTGTCGTAGTGGCAGTTGGCGGTAAGGCTGTTCCATATACGGGATCAACCGGAGATGGCTACGCCTGGGCAAAAAAGGCAGGTCATACGATAACACAACTCTATCCTACCGAGGTAGCACTGACATCAGACGAACCTTTCATCGAGAATAAAACACTGCAAGGTCTTTCTCTTCGCGATATTGCATTATCCGTTCTTGATGAAAAGGAAAAACCGATTATTACGCATCAAATGGATATGATTTTTACCCATTTCGGTATTTCCGGTCCGGCAGTGCTGCGCTGTTCTCAGTTTGTTGTGAAAGAACGAATGAAAGGCAAGGATAAGGTGAAAATGCATCTCGATGTGCTGCCTGAAAAAAACAGTCAGCAATTGTATGATGAAATTTTCTCTTTACTGGTCAAAAACCCTAAAAAATCCTTTAAAAACGTTACAAAAGGCATTGTTCCGGAACGGTTACTGCAATTTATCTTATCAAAACTGGAAATTGGTGAAGAACAGAGATGTGCCAATATCTCGAAGGAAAAGCTTTCTGCTTTTATTGACAGCCTAAAGCATATGACATTTTACGTAAATGGATCATTGCCGCTTGCAAAGGCTTTTGTCACGGGCGGAGGTGTTTCCATTAAGGAAATCGTGCCAAGCACAATGTCATCCAAACGAATGGATCGATTATTTTTTTGTGGTGAGATTTTGGATATACATGGGTATACCGGCGGCTATAATATCACCAGTGCACTTGTCACCGGCAGATTAGCAGGAATGAATGCTGCTTTTACTTCCTTTGCTGCCAGATGATTCCTCGTTTGTTTTGCCCGATCCGAGACATGCTATGATTGTATGGGGAATACAATTTTGAAGGGATGATTGTAATGCAAAAAGGTATTTGGTTACCACTTGTGGCTTCAGTTGGTGTAGGTGCTGCTACGTTTTATTCCATGACAAAACACGAGCAAGGCCTGGGACAAACCATGCAAAAAATGATCCCGTTTGTCAATCAGATGAGCGGTGCGCAAGATTCGCAAACGCTTGGCCCCCATGGAATGAGCTAATAGTTCAACAATACGAACGCATCGCATTTGCGGTGCGTTTTCTTTTTGCTAAAAAATGTTCACAAATCACCTGCTTCTTTGTGATTCATATCACAACCCTTCATTCATGTATCGCTTAAGATGAAGACATATTCAAAACAGGGGTGATACTTATGGTCGAAACAGTTGAAACGTATGATGGCTGGTACACGCTACACGATTTCCGGGTAATTGATTGGGAAAAATGGCAGCAATTTTCAAATGAGCGCAAAAAACAAGCACTAAAGGAGTTACATGTACTTTTGGAAAAATGGCAGCAGGCTGTCGAGCATAAACAAGGTTCGCATGGCATATATCAAGTGGCCGGCAATAAGGCAGATTTCATGTTTATGGTGTTGCGTCCTGAAATGAAAGACCTTATTGACTGGAAAACGGAGTTAAACAAATTGGACATCGCCCATGTTCTTACTCCTGCCGATTCTTTTGTATCGATCGTAGAAAAAAGCTCTTACACTAAACCTGAGCAAGACTCATATACCAATCCGGAGATGTTGAAAAAACTCTACCCGGCCATACCGAAAAAACAATATATTTGCTTTTATCCAATGAGTAAAAAACGTGGCGAAACAGAAAATTGGTTCACATTGTATAAGAATGAACGAGGCAGAATGATGTTTGATCATATAAAAACCGCCAAACCTTATACGGAAAACGTAAAACGCATTATTACAGGAGCGATGGGGCTGGATGATTATGAGTGGGGTGTATCGCTTTTCAGTGATGACCCGTTACAATTCAAAAAATTAATTTATGATACAAGATTTGATGAAGTAAGTGCGAAATATGGCGTGTTTGGTTCCTTTTATATTGGCAGCTATTTGGAAGAAATAAATATTGATGCCTATTTTTCTTGAAGTCAATCAGCGGGGATTTTTCCCCGCTGATTGATAGTTGAACCAATCCAGCCTTTACGGACAGTTATTTCCAACAAGATATTTTGGCGGGATCAAGCTGGGAGCTGGCGGATTAATCCGCGCATACAGTACGACAGCAAGCCAGGCAATCAAGACTACCGGCATCGTAAAAGGCAGCTGATGCAAGGTTATGCCATAACAATCAACTCTACATTGGGAAAACGGAAAATGCGCTACGCAATTCCAACTACCTGTTGGAAAATATCGACTATCAGGAAAATGTTGTTCTTCATGTGTATACGAAAGTCAGTGAAACACAAGCCTTCACCCAGTGGATGACCGAGTTGATGAATGCGCAGGCGGACATAAAAGAAACGGAGAATAATATTTGGAAATTCCTGTTACATCTACTAAGGAAAGTGACGATTGACTTCTTGGATTCTCGGACAATAGAAAATTACTGAAGGAAAGAGCGTCCCTCTTTTTAAGCGGCATTGCACCCTGGATTCGCAGTCAAATATCCTTCTGTTTCCATATCGTATAGGTACTGAAATGCCATACGAAGCACATCACGAATCGTCAAACCTTCCTTCAGCACGGCATGCTGATCCAAATAACCGACACGGATTTTCTTCGCCCATTCTATTGAACCTGCATCAGGTTCCAATTTGTTCGTGATCATATTCATGAATGTCGATTTGCCCTCGCCGTTCGCTCCAATTAGGCCAATGTGCTCCCCCTGAAGCAATCGAAAGGACACATTATCAAAAATCGCCCGGTCTCCAAAACCGTGGCTCAGGTTTTTAACTGTAAGTAAACTCATGTTTGAAAACATCTTTTCATTTTAAATTCCACTCCCCTATTATAATGGGCATGACGCAAAAAGGATAGAGGAGTGAAGAACAGGATACCGATTGATTTTACTTTCGATACGAAAAATACGCAGAAATAATCATTGCATCCAGGGTACTCATCCCTTTTTGGAAGGATGGAACCCTTCTTGCTGCAAGTAATCCCTTGCTGCATCATAAGTAGCGAATGTCGCTTCGAGCATTTCCCCGGTGTAGATGTTCCAAGAGTCGAAATCATGTTTTAGCAGCAGTACATCATTGTCCTTGTTTTTCCACGGTTCCTCGAAAGGTTCCTGTTCCGAAAGGGAGGCGATGGATGCGGTAAGCACTTGGCGGAGCTGATCTGCTGTATAATCACGAATGTTCACCATCCCTTTTTCATCGGCGGGGTAAGAACTGTCCGCCTTTTCCGTATAAACAAAGCCATTGCCATTCGGATGCAGCCGATACACGACGATCTTTTTATCCTGAACACTTTCTTCATAATGAAAATTCACACGGCCAAGTGAAATATCGTGCCGTGTCAATTCGGGGAATGACTCTATAATGGCAAGCTTTTCTTCAAATGTAAGCATAGTACCTCCAAAAGGATGTGTATTTTGATATGAAACCTATTATAACACCAGGAGCTGGCTTGGTGAAGTGAGGGGATGAAACACAATAAAGCAAAGAAGCAGTCATAAGAATTGCACTATACTTTTCAATGTATTCTGATATGACAAATGAAGATATTGGCAGGATTCTTACCCAAAAAGCTCTCTATCCCCCCCTGATCAAATATCCGTTATAATAAAGTTAGATATTTACAATGGGGGTTAACGATGATCAAGCAAGGAAATAAAGATATTCAAAAAACAATCTTCAATCGGGATTAGGCTTTCCCGGATTACATATTGGATAAGCTGAAAGGGTGCTGGGCGGGCGATTTCTTTTATCTTATTTTCACACGAATTAATGAAGAACGTTATTCCGTATTGTTTGGCGATAAAGCCAGTCATCTGGGCATCCGCATGCTGCTTATTGCAGTTCGTGTGGGAATACTGGCCTATATCATCTTTTCCGGCATATCTTTTGGAAGGGCATTTCCCGATTCAACATTGACCTATATACAGGGAAGCCTATACATTTTCTATGTCCCCGCTGCTGTTTTTTTGCTAACTTTCACTTTTGTATTTTTGTCCAAAAAATGGCTTTATTGCACATTGGCTATGGATATACTTCTTGTTTTTGCCTTGAAAATCATCTGGAAACTGTTTATTTATTAAGAGGAGGAGAAGCGTATGTTTTTTCTGCCCATAGTGATTGGAGCAGTATTAGGAGGATTGCTATTCACATTTGTTTTTATCGCCTTCCAGGAAAAGTGGAAGGATTTATTTGGCGCCAATAGGGACCTTCGCCGCTGCCGTAATACTGTTTTTTTATGGCCTATTGATCGTGCGTGGATTTGAGGGGCTGGCTTATTGGTTACTTGCTTTCGGGTTTCTTTTGGCTGATATCATTGCAACATTGCTTTTGCCGATCATTGTGAGAAAGTGGCCTGCAAAAAAGCAGCAATTCAGCAAAAGGGACCTTTGGGGGCTATTTACAATGCCGCTTGCAGCTTGCATCATTACCTTAATAAATATAGATTACCAGCCTTACTGGATCATTGAAAAGGGAACAGAATTGCCAGATGAATCTGCAAGCAGCCATTATCAGGTCTCGACCATTTCTGAAGGGAAAAAACAGATCTCTATCCACCTTGATAAGCGGTACGTTGGTAAATTTATTCAAGTAAAAAAAGTGTCCCAGCGTGGAAATACCAATATAATACTGAAAATAGAGAGCAATGGCGAACCCGAAAAAACACCTTTTCTAAAGATGGGCATTGATGAGATTCATGATCCATTGACCGTCCAAACGTCAGAAGGCCAGACGATTGCCCCCCGTTGAACACCGTCAAAAAGCTGTGGGAAGTGAATCCCGTAGCTTTAATTCAATCATCCAAAAATGCATTCATTACCTGTACATATGCTTCCGGTTCTTCCACATAGCCCATATGTGCACTATTTTCGAACACATGGAAGGTACTGTGGGGAGTGAGGCTGGAAAAATATGCAGTGGATGCCGGCGTGGCTTCGTCATATCTGCCACAAGTAAACAAGGTCGGTATGTCTATTTTTTCGAGCTGTGATGTGAAATCCATATCTTTTAGATTGCCCTGATGATATTGTATATTTCGGAGTTGCTATATTTTTTGCCTTCTTTGAGAAAATCCGGTTTTGGATCAAGCCGGCATACAAAATGACGATTGAATACCTCGGTTGCATCTTTATACTCCTGTGTCGTTGTTGTCCCGAATTTCTCCCCGGTTTTCAAAGCGATTCGAACGTTTATCGGCAGCTTCTCGATATTTTTCTCCTGATCTTTTGCCTAAATAGGAGCACTTAGGCAGGGACTGGAAAAAATGATTTTCCTGATGCCCGCAGGTGAGGCGAAATAATATGCAGCAGCCAGCGTTGTTCCCCAAGAATGGCCAAGGAGATCACACGTTTTCAGTCCTAATGCGTCTTTTACTTGTGCCAGCTCTTCCGTGAACCGGTCAATGTGCTAAAGCGATGTATCGTCCGGACGATCGGATTTTCCGCATCCGAGCTAATCATAAAAGATGACTGGGCGGGTATCAGCCATCGTTTTCAATCCTTGCATCGAATAATGCGAAGAACCAGGGCCGCCATGCAATATTATCAAAGGCGTTTTACCAGTTCCGCTATCATGGAATTGGTACCAGGCTTTTCCCCCGGTAACATCTATGTATCCTTCTTGAACAGGCATTGTTTTCTCCCTGTACGAATTAATAAATCTATTATTTTAATTATACCATGGATGTCTGCAAGGAGTTGGGAGTATCAAGAAGAAATTTCTGAAAAATTTTAAACGGTAGTATCCGTACCCCGTTGGTAACATTCGAAATGATTAATTGAATAGTGTCAGTTTACCGATATAAACAAAGGGGGCATTGGATAGGAAATAACAGGCGATTTTTAAGAATTAACTATCAGAAAGGGGGAAACAAGCATGGCAAAAATCGACTTACTGCAACAGAAAATCGAATGTACCAGAAAACAAATGTATGATACTTATGAGCATGATCCGCAAGATCCTAAAATCCTTGTCATCTCCCGAAAGTTGGATGGTCTTTTAAATGAATTGGGACGTTCAACAAATGCAAATAATAAATGAGCGTCAGTATTTCCATTGAAATGGATTTGATGCTAGTGGAGACAATAGGAACAGTAATAAGTCCCGGCAATTAATCGAATCCGGAATATTGCCGGCAATTGGCATATTTATGGTTTGCTTTGCTTCAGTTCCCGCATGGCACATTTATAGAACGAAGCTCCCATTAACAAAATAATAACCGAGAAAGGCAAAGCAGCGATGATAAGCATATTTTGTAATCCTTGTGTTCCGCCAAAATAAACAATAATCGCTGCTACAGCAGATTGTACAAGTCCCCATATGATTTTCACTGAATTCTTTGGGTTCAGTAGTCCGTTGGTGCTAAGCATTCCCAATACGAATGTAGCTGAATCGGCCGATGTAATGAAAAATATCGCTACCACGAACATGGTAATAATCGACATCGTGGTTCCCAATGGGTATTCTGCCAGTACACCGAACGTGGATGTCTCCAAAGAAAAGTCGGATATTTTTGCAATACCATGCTGTTCCAGGTTCAATGCAGATACGCCAAATACGGCGAAGAAGATAAAGCAGACGATTGCTGGAACGAATAACACACCTAGCATGAACTCCTTAATGGTACGGCCTTTTGAAATTCTGGCGATGAAAATTCCGACAAATGGCGACCAGGATATCCACCAAGCCCAATAAAATATCGTCCAGCTGTCAATCCACGCCCGATTATCGCTTTGGAGTGGTGCCAATCGCAGACTCATATCGAAGAATTTTGATATGTATGAACCGAGTGTATCTGTGAACATATTCAGTATATACAGGGTCGGGCCGGCAATAAACAACATCAGCAATAGTACAGCGGCAAGCCCCATGTTGATGTTACTCAAGTGCTTGATGCCGCGCCCGATCCCTGACCAGGCCGACCAAATGAATAAATTCGAAGCAATCGATAAAACAATCAACTGGACCGGGAATGTATCCGGTGTGCCGAATAAAAAGGATAATCCCCCTGTAATTTGCCCGGAACCGAATCCTAATGTTGCCGCGACACCCACTACTGTAGCGAATACAGCCAATGTGTCAATTAATTTCCCCGGCAGACCACTCATGCGCTTCTCGCCGAATATCGGTATCAAGGTGGCACTAATCAGGCCAGGGGCATCTTTATGGAATTTAAAATAAGCTAACACCAGCGCCACAATACCGTATACAGCCCAAGCATGTACTCCCCAATGGAAAAAGGAAAAACGCATTGCATCACTAATCGCCTCATCCGATCCAGCTTTTGCGCCAGGAGTTTGTGTAAAGGCGTGTGAGATAGGTTCCGCGGTGGTCCAGAAAACAAGTCCCATCCCCATTCCTGCACTGAACAGCATGGCAAACCATGTCGGCAAGCTGAATTCGGGTTCATCATTTTTTTTACCCAATTTTATTTTTCCGAAGCGGGAAAAAATGAGATACACACAAAAAATCAACATAAGGAAAACAATTAATAAATAGTACCATCCGAATCGACTGGATATGAATGAGGTGACTGCCTCCGTAACTGATTCCAGCCGTTTTGGCATGATTGCCCCCCATATAACTACCACTATGCATATTGCAAGTGAATACCAGAACACTTTCGTGACACTTTTCATTCATTCACCTTCTCTATGTATTTTCATTACTCCAGGTATACCCCTATCGAAGGCATTGTAATCTTAAAATGAAATCAATTATCATGCATATGGTGGTGAACCTTTGCTTTGATAGGACCGAATGAATAAATTTATACAAACAGTGAAAACTGAAAACGAATAAAATTTAGGAGGTATTATTCATGGGATTCATTTGGTCTATCATTATTGGAGGTATTCTTGGCTGGCTAGCAAGTCTTATTGTTGGAAGGGATGTACCTGGAGGGGTTATCGGCAACATCATCGCCGGATTCATTGGCGCATGGCTTGGTTCCGCCCTGCTGGGTAAGTGGGGTCCCGTAATAGGCGGCTTTCACATCATTCCGGCGCTAATTGGAGCGATTGTGCTGATTTTTATTGTAAGCGTCATTTTGAGAAGCATGCGGAGCAAAGCGCACGATTGAGCAAAAATGCGAATGGACAAGCAATAAACCTAAAAGGCAGGCTACAAAGTATTTTGTAGCCTGCCTTTTGTTTGCCTGGCGGCGTCCTACTCTCGCAGGGGCAATGCCCCAACTACCATCGGCGCTGAAGAGCTTAACTTCTGTGTTCGACATGGGAACAGGTGTGACCTCTTC
>NZ_JAROCA010000051.1 GCF_030732005.1 Tigheibacillus jepli
TCCATGATCACTTAAAAGACAGGGTTTTAAAATACCTGGAGTAAATGAGGACTTACACACTTTATTTGACAAACCCTGAAAACCTATGCATCCATCTGATTTTCCGAACATAAAAGCTGACAAACGCTTCCAATAGCGATTTGCCAGCTTTCTTCTGGTGATAATGGTTGGGCTTCCTTTCGTGATGAGCGGGCCAGGCATGTATACGTTCAATTTTTCCGTGAATGACAATAGGAGCATTTTAATTGGCAACATATAAAACGTACCGACAACAATCAAGGTACGGGTTAGATTATTGCTTCTTAATCAACTAATACATCCAAATAATATTTGTCATTTCCCTCTATCTTTATTAAAAACTCATCAAGAGAAGCTGCAATTTGAATATCGTAATAATAAACTGGACTTTTATTACTTTCATTCAATTCAATTGATATGAGAGCCGATTCACTACCTTCAAAAAATATGACTTTGTTATCCTCAAATTCATCATAAATTTCAATATCCGGATCATTTAGGGGCTTATGAGTTAATATCCAAAAAAAATTGAACTACTCGTCACTAGAGTCCCACTGCCCATTGCACAAAAAATGGCCCTGATATTATTTCAAGGTCATTTAAAGTAGAAATCATCATTTATAAGCTTTCTTCCCTTTCCTCCATCCATTCAATCTTTTTACTCTTCTACAATCTTCTGTCTCCATATTAACATCAATTCTAAAAATTCATCGGTTTCTATTGTATTTTCAAAAGGTTCATCAATCCGATAATGATGTTCAGCTATAGTTATATTTTTCTTGATATTTACACTCGTAGCATTCAATGTGATCTCAAAGTCTTCATATACTCCTTCTAAAACTTTCTTAACGTATCCTATATACTCATCCACTTCTTTTTCTGTTGAAATATCTTCAATAAAATCTGAGAAAATACTTATTTTTTCAGGTAATACTATTCTTGTAATACCAAATGGATCTTTCTTAAATTCATATGAGTATCTCATATTATTTTTCACCTTCTAGCTATTTATTATATAAGCTATTTATTATATAGTGGATAGGCTGTAGCTATTGAACCATCCTTATTTAAGAACATTTCTATTTTTATTCCAGATGAGGTCTCACCTATATATTTATTGGTACCTATCTGTTTTTTATTTTGATAGGCTTCATCAATAGCTTTTAACACATCAACACGATTCCATTCCTTTGGAAAGAAACTCGATTTAGCTACTTTTTCAACCCCATCAATTTCAACTTTAGCTTTATAAACCCCATTTTTATCAGGCACATGCTCACTGCCTGGAATAATCTTTCCACCCATCATACTCTCATGATGATATCCAACTGCTTTCCCACGTTTATTAATTTCCCCATGATAAATGTGTATCATAGAACCAGTATTATATTTACCCGTACCCTTAACATCAACTTTCTGACCGTCCCCAATTTCCAGTTTAGCCTTCACCAACAACTGGTCCTTCAAATTCCTTCCGTCCACCACATTAAAAGGCACATTCACTCCGACAAGTTGATATTGTTGATTGTAAGGAAGAAGTCTGGAAATATCTGCTTTTTTTGCATAATTCACAGCTTGCTTTACACCGGTTTTAGCTGCTGCTACTCCCGATTTGGCACTCGCCGCACCACTTTTCGTAAGTGGTCCTACTCCTTTGGGCCCAGCGACAGATGTTGCGACTATTCCCAAGGCGTATGCCATCCAATGCGCTCGGCTTTCCGCAACACCCTTCACCATATCCTTTTCGTATGATTTGACGATAGCATACTTTATTTGCTTATATGTTCCGTAAAATGGTTTCTATCTTTCTGTTATTCCCCATTTTCCTTTAGCTCCATAGCTCGAATGCGATACATACTATCCATATTTTGTTACAATGTCTATAAATCTATTGGCAGTCAAAAGTCAATCCATTAACAGAAAGGAAGGCTTACATAATGCTCGTTCTCTCCGAAAAAATCATTCAAGAAAATTATCAAATGGCTGATGCTATCCGGGATTTGAAAGAGGGATTTCGATCCAAAGCAGATGGGACAATCCAAAATCCGCATCGGACAGTAATCGAATTCCCGGACCATCAAGCTTCCATTTTGTACATGCCAAGTGCAGATATGAAACGGGAAATAGCTTCGATCAAAATCGTCTCCATTTTCCCGGAGAACCCAACGGTTGGCAAAGCAACTACGCAAGGGATGCTTTTGTTAACTGATGCTGCAAACGGCGATCATTTATGCATGATGAGTGCCTCCTATCTGACACGCCTGCGAACCGGTGCACTAACCGGGATTGCTACCGATAAATTGGCAAGAGAGGATTCTAAAACGCTTGGCGTAATTGGAACGGGGGCAATGGCATTTGAACAAACACTTGGTGTCTTGGAAGTCCGCGCTATTGAAACGATTTATCTCTTTAATCGCACAGAAGAAAAGGCGCATCAATTTAAGCAAAAACTCCACAATTTTGGGGTGAAGCAGGAAATCCATGTATTGACAAGCGCAAATGATATTCTCGATAAAGCGGATGTCATATGCTGTAGCACACGTTCCTATACCCCGATTTTCGATGGGTATTTGCTGCAAGATGGTACACATATTAATGGTGTCGGCTCCTACTTGCCGCATATGCGTGAGGTAGATTTGACAACCGTTCAAAAGGCATCAAAAATTGTAGTGGATGACCTGCCAGCTGTAAAAGATGAAGCCGGTGAATTGATTCATGCTGACAGCACGGGTAAATGGTGTTTTTCAGATATTCATGCTGAACTGGGCGATATCAGTAACCTTGACCATTTGGTAAGAGAATCGAATGAGGAAATCACCTTCTTCAAATCTGTTGGAGCAGCATACATTGATCTATTTGTGGCAAAAGGAATATACGAACAGGCGAAAGCAAGAGGTGTCGGCGATGATGTTGCATTTTGAATTGCCACCGAAAAAAACCGGGTTTCCTTATAGGATATCCGGTTTTATAAGGCTATTGAATAGCATTCTTCTTTTGAAAAATCTTAATTGATGTCCCTTGGTTACAAGACCTCTAACTGCAGCCACAGAACGGTATGTTGGATGTATAAACAAGCTTCCAAACGTTATGGTAAAAGTCACTTTGCAGGATTGCTTATTCTTGCACCGTACCTAATTGTGCAATATATGCATAAAACCTTTCCCGATCCACTTCATCAATGATACTCACCGGCCTACCAACCTCTGATTGTTCCAGTCTTCCCTGATCACTACCGTGCGTTCTGACAATACTTTTTACTTCTTTTTTCCGAACAAGGCTTGGATTGCTTACAACGGATATCGTGAGTGCATCCCATAATGCAAATGTGGCATTTGTTTGAAAATGCGTGTTTGGTGGGGCAATCGCCATACATTGACCCATGAAATCCATGCCGATATTTTTACGCATTTTCGCCCATTGCTTTTTCACTTGATCGGTTAGCGGTATTTTTTTTACGCTTTCCAAGGCAACCAATTCGATTGGAATCGTACTTTTCCAAACGGTTTTGACAGCCGTTGGATCCCAGAAGGAATTCCATTCTGCTGTTCCATCGCTGTTAGGCTCGTTCACATTTCCTACATTTGTAAATGTTCCACCTGTCCAAACCAATCTTTCAATTTTGCTGACGATTGCCGGCTCCCGTGTAATTGCCATTGCCAAATCTGTCAGCGGTCCTGTAAAAATCAATGTGATAGGACCATCACATTCCAGGATACGATGGATCATAAATTGATGTGCTGCCAGCTTTGTCATTGGACTTTGCATGGTGGGAAATTCATTCAGTATAGGCAGTGCATCCACATAAAAAGCGTCCATTCGCCATTCTTTTGGGAACGGATTTTTTCCTCGTGCACGAGATTTGGCGACCTTGATGTCCGTGTTTCGTCCAAACCGGCCGATGATTTTTCTGCTGGCTGAAACTGCCGGTTCCAGATAGCAATCCGCCGGTGTCACGCCTACACCAATCACCTTCACATTCTCCATTTGCAGCAGCAAAAATAATGAAACAAAATCATCAATGCCTCCATCGTGATTGAAAAAAACCCTTTCCACACCATTCATCCTTCCGCTTTTTACCAATCTTATGAAAACAAAATGAAAAAAGTGCCAGGCACCGAAACGATTCTGGAATTGTTTCAGCGTCTGGGGGGTTTCTACCGTGACAGTACTTCTCTCAGCTAGTTTTATTCCGTTTTTGTTGGTTTCCTGCCGTGATAGCTACTCTTTCGACTAGTTTTGCCTAGTTTTCGATGATTTCTTACCGTGATAGCCACTCTCTCGGTTAGTTTTGCCAAGTTTTTGACGATTTCTTACCGTGAAAACCACTCTCTCGGCTAGTTTTGCCTAGTTTTCGATGTTTTCCTACCGTGACAGTCACTCTCTCGGTTAGTTTTACCTAGTTTTTGATGATTTCTTACCGTGGCAGCTACTCTCCAAGCTGGTTTTGCTTACGTACCGATAATTTGAGAGCCATTTTTGCTTGCTTTTTCCAAAAATAAACTTGGATAGTTGCACAGCCAGCTTTCCTAATATATAACACCCTATCCCTGTATATTCACGCCTACATTTCCTTGTGTTAACACATTTTTTATCAAAATGAATTGCTATCATATTTCCCTAAAGCACTGTCATATAATTTCCAAAAGGAAGATGGGACATGATTCCGGTGAAATGCTCGCAGCCCGCATAAGGCTGCTACTCACATACCTTTTTCCAAACGTCATGCCCATAAAACGCACGTGATCACTGAGGAGGGAATCCGATGAAAAAAATTGCAATCTTGGCGATATGTCTGGCATTTGTCTTATTATTAAGTGCTTGCGGCAATGGAAAAAACAGTGACAAAGCCACAAAAAATAGCGACAAACCGCTTGATGGGGAATTCATTACGATTTTGACCGGCGGTTCGTCCGGTGTTTATTACCCGCTTGGCGGAACAATGGCGAAAATTTATCAAGGTATGGGAGCAAAAGCCAATAGCCAATCCACCGCCGCCTCTGCAGCGAACGCAACCACGCTGAACCAAGGTAAAGCGGAAATTGGCTTTTCCATGGGAGATGCCGCCGCAGATGCCTATGAGGGGGTGGACAGCTTTGAAAAACAAGGCGCCCAGAAAAATTTACGTTCCATTGCCTCCCTGTACCCGAATTATTTGCAAATCGTAGCCACAAAAGAATCCGGTATTGAAACAGTAGAGGATTTAAAAGGCAAAAATGTAGCGGTTGGTGCTGCTGCTTCCGGTACGGAAATCAGTGCCCAGCGTGTTTTGGCTGCATACGATATGAGTTATGACGACATCAACGAAGATTTTCTTTCATTTGCTGAAGGTGTTGAAGGAATGCAAAACGGCACGATTGATGCTGTTGTCATTTCATCCGGTTTGCCAAATGCCGGTGTGCTGGAACTGCAAACCAATAAAGATATCGTGATCGTGGAGATAGCCAAGTCCAAGGTTGAACAAATGCAGCAGAAATATGCCGCGTTTTTCCCGACAATCATTCCAAGAGATGTGTACGAATTGGATAAGGATGTCGAGACAGTCGGCGTCAACAATGTACTGCTGACACATAAGGATGTGCCAGATGACGTGGTCTATGAAATGACCAAAGGCATTTTCGAAAATATCGACCAACTGAAAGACACCCATAACGCAGCAAAAGACATCGACATTGATCAGGCACTCAAAAACCTGCCAGCACCACTGCACCCGGGTGCAAAAAAGTATTTTGACGAACAAGGCGTTACCGAGTAAACATTCATGCGCCGTGTAAAAAAATGGATGATTCCTTTTTTCATCATTGCCATCATGCTGGTCGCCTTGCAGCTTCCCATCACATCCGGGGTGCTGCTGACAGATGACAACGATAGACCACTGCAATTTATCGCCTGGGAGGGGAAAAACATTACCCTCCAATGGCGACATTCTGTCGAATTAACACCTTGGCAAGAAACGTATCACATCAATGAAAATGGGAGTCTCTCATTCCAATCAACAACGTATAAATCGTATGGCGCAGGAACACCGGACACGGATGGCCATGTGGAATTTTTAAAAAATGGATTTGTCCGTGTCACTGGCATCAACCGAAAAATGGACTATCTGTCAATCTTTTACGTTCCGATTTCAAACTATTGCCTGCTTGACGGCAGCACAAAATATCCATTAATAGATTTTGTGCCGGATGACACGAAGATTCGGATTTATTACAAGCAGCTGAAGCTTTACCAATGGCTCCTCATGAAATGCCAATGAAAATGACCCTGGCGTATGGGACAAGAATGAAAGGGATGAGAAACAATGAGCGAAACAGTGAAAAATCCTGAACTTTCTGTTGATGAACAGCAGAAATTAATTGAAAAATACGATGCAGAATCCAGATTCCGGAAACTGAATATCCCTTGGATGGTCCGACTGGTGACACTGCTTTGTGTCGGACTGGCACTCTTTCACTTGGTTACCTCATTTACCGGACCACTTGTCACCTTAAAACATCGTGCCTTGCACACCGGCGTTATTTTGGCACTAGCTTTTTTGCTGTATCCGTCTCGAAAAAATGCACCACAGCAACGTGCATCGGTGATTGATTTGCTTTTGGCCGTGCTATCTATTGCAACAATTGCTTATATTTTTATCGATTATCTGGGGATTGTGCAGCGTGCCGGGCTACCGAATCTAAGCGATTTTATTTTCAGCATGCTGATTGTCATCCTTGTCTTGGAAGGCGGGCGCCGTGTAGTGGGCAACGGTCTGACCATCCTGAGCAGTTTATTTTTGCTGTACGCCTATCTTGGTCCGTATTTGCCCGAAATGATCGCCCATCGCGGCTATTCCATTGAAGACATTGCCACTTATATGTATTTGACGACCGAGGGAATTTACGGGACAGCTATCGGCGTCTCGGCAACGTATATTTTCCTATTCGTGCTATTTGGTGCTTTCTTAAACCGTTCGGGGATGGGACAGCTTTTTAATGATGCCGCATTGGCGATTTCCGGTCATACATCCGGCGGTCCTGCGAAAGTATCTGTCATTTCAAGCGGAATGTTGGGATCCATTAATGGCTCGGCCATTGCCAACGTTGTCACCACCGGATCGTTTACCATTCCGTTAATGAAGCGAACCGGATATTCGAAAAACTTTGCCGGTGCGGTGGAAGCTGCTGCATCTGTCGGCGGACAAATTCTCCCGCCCGTAATGGGAGCTACGGCTTTCATCATGGCCGAAACATTGGGCATGCCATATAAGGACATTGCCCTTGCAGCCATTCTGCCAGGAATCCTTTACTATATGGGTGTTATTACCGTCGTTCATTTTCGCGCAAAAAAGCGGGGGTTGAAAGGTCTTTCCAGAAAAGAATTACCAAATATGAAGCAAGTGCTTAGGGAGAGAGGCCATTTAATTATCCCGCTGATTATTTTGATTTATATGCTTTTTGGCGGGTTTACGCCAATTTACGCGGCTGCATGGGCTATTATTTCCACCGTCATTGTTGCAACCTTTCGAAAAACAACCCGCTTGCATTTCAAAAACATTGTGCAAGCTCTTGAAGAAGGTTGCCGAAGCGCCCTTGGAGTTGCGATGGCGTGTGCAATGGTTGGATTGATTGTAGGAGTTGCAACCTTGACTGGATTTGGCTTAAAAATGACAACCGCCATTCTTGTGCTCGGACAGGACACACTGATCCTGACATTATTTTTCACAATGTTGGCATCGATTATCCTGGGAATGGGACTGCCTTCCATCCCCACATATATTATCACGTCATCCATGGCAGCACCGGCATTGGTCCAGTTTGGAGTGGAGCCATTTGTTTCGCATATGTTTGTATTCTACTTTGGTATTTTGGCAAATCTGACGCCACCCGTTGCACTTGCAGCCTTTGCTGGTGCAGGGATATCCGGAGGCGATCCGAATAAGACGGGCTTCATTTCACTAAAGCTTGCCGCCGCTGGAATTCTGGTTCCTTACATTTTCGTTTACTCACCAGAACTACTGATGCAAGGTACAAATGCAGGCAGCATCATTTGGATTGCTATCACTGCCGCACTTGGCATTATTGCACTCGGTGCCGGACTGGAGGGCTACCTGCTTTACAACATGCACTTCATTTTACGAATGATTTCCATTGCTGCAGCGGTTACCTTGGTTATTCCGGGGACCATATCCGACATTATCGGTCTCGGATTGCTTGCGGTCGTATTGGGTGTGCAGCTTTGGCGTAGTAGAAGAAAGTGATCTGTCGAAATGGGATTTTCATTGAGGGAAGTCCTTATATCGCAGTAATCTGGTGAAAAAAAGTTTTGTTCGCCTCCTTCCGCTACGATGACCATTCATTGCATCGCGGTTTTAGGGGCCGGCTTTACAAACTTTCAACGACTGAACTGGGGAAAAAAATGCGTCGTTTGGTAGCTCATAAGCCCGATGAACGACCGAATGAGAGAAAAATTACGTCATTCGATAGCTCATAACACCGATGAACTTCCGAATGAGAGAAAAATTACATCATTCGGTAGCTCATAACACGGATGAACGACCGAATGAGAGAAAAATTACGTCATTCGGTAGCTCATAACACCGATGAACGACCGAACGAAAGAAAAATTACGTCATTCGGTAGCTCATAACACCGATGAACGACCGAACGAGAGAAAAAACGCGTCATTCGGTAGCTCATAAGCCGCATGAACGACCGAATGAAAGAAAAATTACGTCATTCGGTAGCTCATAAGCCGCATGAACGACCGAATGAAAGAAAAATTACATCATTCGGTAGCTCATAACACGGATGAACGGCCGAATGAGAGAAAAATTGCGTCATTCGGTAGCTCATAACACAGATGAACGGCCGAATGAGAGAAAAATTACGTCATTCGGTAGCTCATAACCACGATGAACTTCCGAATGAGAGAAAAATTACATCATTCGGTAGCTCATAACCACGATAAACGGCCGAACGAGAGAAGATAACGATGAAAAAATTACTCCGCCTCGATCCGCAGCCTGGACTTAAACACCACTTTATTGGTATTGGTATTAATCCCTTCAATATAGACACCATTCTCCTGTGCTGCTGACGTATCTTTTTTCAATTCAATTACTTCGCCAGGCAATACTTCATTTGTAAAATGAACTTCAATGGAAGTAATATGATATTTTTGATGTTCCTGCAAAGCAAAACAATCCATCACATAATCAACATACCGTGAATTGTTCAGGTGCCCATTAAAATCGATGTCACTGTAGCCAATCATTTTTTGATATGCAGTTTCCAACGTGCCGGCTGCCTTTAATTTACCCAGTTTTGCTTCAATGGCACGGCGATTGTCAACAGCAGAAAAGTGAATTGGAACCGAACTGCTTCGACGGATTTTGCGCTGGCGAAGGTCCATCACCACCCAAGAGGAAATGGCTTTGATAAGTATATGATTTTGTTCATCCCGGACGATGAAATCCCGTCCGTACTCAATTCTTCCCGGCTCCTGTGGCCAGGTTTCAATCGTAATGGTTTCACCAACTTTCGGATTGCGCTGGATGTCAACCCTGATTTTCATCAGAATCCAGGCAATTCCATTTTCACCAAGCTGTTCAATCCCAAACCCAAGTTTTTCAGATGCCACGCTGGCCACATCTTGAAAAAAACTGAACAGCGTACTTAGCCGCAGCTCCTTTTTAAAGTCGACCTCTCCCCAATCAACATGGTATTTCTTATGTACAACGGCCGATTCCATTTGCGCTCACTCCTAACACTGTTTACAGAGCATATTGTAACATACAAATGAATGCCGGACAGCTAAACGGGACTGGCTATCTGGCGTTATTTTTCGCTTCGCAACCGGGCATGCGAAACAAATGTGGGGGAACTTAAGTTTTGGTACGAGTTTGCGTTAACTTATTTTTTCAGCACTTTCACTTCATTTTCTTTTCCAATCAGGATTGTATCCGTCATTTGGATGAAAAGGCCCGTTTCCACTACGCCAACCAACGATTTCAATTCGTTATGGAGCTGACCGGGATCATCAATCAGTCCAAAATCACAATCGAATAGATAGTTACCGTTATCGGAGACAAACGGATCCCCATTTTCCAGCGTGCGCATTTTTGCAGTGCCCCCAAGGTCGCGAATATAATCTGCTATAATTTCCGAACCAAATGGTACGACCTCGACTGGCAAGCCAAATTTACCCAACGTTGCGACTTGCTTTGTTTCATCCGCAATAATAATGAGGCACTTGGCATTTGCCGCTACAATTTTTTCGCGAAGCAAACAGCCGCCGCCACCCTTGATCAAATTAAAATGGGGGTCAATCTCGTCTGCACCGTCAACCGCCAAATCCACCCTTTTCCCGGAAGCAAGGTGGGTCAACGGAATTCCAAACTTCTTTGCCCATGCCGCTGTTTGAAATGAAGTAGGTACACCCTGAATTTTCATGCCATCCTTCACAAATTCGGCCAGTTTTTTCAAAAAGTAATAAACAGTCGACCCTGAGCCAAGACCCAGCGTCATCCCGGATTCCACAAATTCGGCCGCTTTGTCCCCCACTGCTTTTTTTAGTTGGTTTACTTGATCCATTTGCTGCCACCTTTCTTTCCTTACAAAGTTGCAACTTATCATCTATTTTCATTATCCCACAAAAGCAATATTTTTTGAAAGGACTGCCATAGGTTACCTCTTGCACCAAATAATGGTTTTAAAAATGACTGTACCGGGAATTTACAACAATGGAGGCTATATCCGTCTCCCACCAATTCTTCAGCTGTACCCTTGTCCGCCTATCCAACAATCGAAAAGGGTGCCTGGCGGGGTTTAAACAGCACTGCCCGCAGAGCAACAGCTGAAGAAAAAGTGCCAGGAACCAGCACAATTGTTCAATTGTACCGGTTCCTGGAATTGCATTTCTTCCAAGTTGAAGATGCACCCGTTTGGTTACCAAAAAAGCTCCCAATCCGGGGACTTCCACAAAATAACGCAAAAACCAGCTTTTCCACTCACAGTATCTTACTCAAAAAAGCTTTCGTACGTTCATGCTTTGGATCTGCGAACAGCTCGCTCGGTTTATTTTCCTCCATAATGACACCATCATCAATAAATAACACTCTGTCACTCACTTCGCGCGCAAAGCCCATCTCATGCGTAACGACTACCATCGTCATTCCTTCCTGTGCCAATTGTTTCATCACATCCAGCACATCCCCGACCATTTCCGGATCGAGTGCCGAAGTCGGCTCGTCGAACAACATGATTTTGGGATTCATTGCCAACGCCCTCGCAATTGCTACCCGCTGTTGCTGTCCACCCGACAGCTCATTCGGATAACTCCCCGCTTTATCTTTCAATCCAACTTTGGCAAGCAACGCTTCAGCCTTTTGTCTCGCTTGATCTGCAGTAATGCCTTTTGCTTTCATCGGTGCCAGCATAATATTTTCCAGCACTGTTTTATGCGGGAATAAATTGAATTGCTGAAAGACCATGCCAACTTCTTGCCTGATTTGGTTGATATTCGCGTCTTTGGCGGTAATATCCTGTCCATCGATGACGACCTGGCCGCTGGTGATTTCCTCCAATCTGTTCAAACAACGCAAAAATGTGCTTTTTCCGGAACCGGATGCTCCAATGACACAAACCACTTCCTGCTTATCAATCGTGACGCTGATATCTTTTAAGACCTCTGCGTTTCCAAATGATTTTTTCAGGTTTTTTACTTCGATCAAACTCATCGCAGTTCATACCTTCTTTCCAAATAGCTTGACAGCAGAGATAACAAATAAATGATGATAAAATACAAAACGCCGACTGCCAGCCATATTTCAAATGCCTTAAATGTTGCGGCAATGACGACTTGCCCCTTCTGCGTCAAATCGGCAATTCCGATAACCGATAAAAGCGAAGTATCTTTCAGACTGATGATTGCCTGATTCGTAAAGGTTGGCAGCATTCTTCTGAAGGCTTGCGGCAATATGATATAGCGCATCGTTTGCACATTCGTTAGCCCCAGTGATCGCGCTGCTTCCGTCTGCCCTTTATCCATTGATTGAATTCCTGCGCGAATGATTTCCGCAAAATAAGCACCGGCATTAATCGCTACCGTCAAAATACCCGCCGATGTCCGATCAAGCGATATGATACCAAGTGAATTCAAACCATAATAAAAGAAAAACAGCTGTACCAATATCGGGGTTCCCCGAATGGCATCGACAAATATTTTGGCGATCCAATTCAGCACCTTCCACGGTGACAGCCGCATCAAGGCGATAATCAACCCAATGATAAAACCGATGATAATAGCGATGACAAATACATACGCTGTTACTTGCAAACCTGCCCAAAGATACGGCAGGGCATCCATAATTGCTTTCACAAATCATCACTCCCAATTGATGATGACAATACCTGGTTTCAATACTATGAAAGACCGGTCATGCATGTCTCACAATAAACATGTAACCCTTTTTAGTAAGTAAAGAAACTATAAAATTAGGCTGTATTCATGTCATTTGCTATGACAGCCACGTCCAGCTCCAGCGCCCAGCAACTAGCAGATGTTTTGATGGGGCGAGTAATCGCAGCCCCAAGGGTTTTTGTGGGACGAGTAATCGCAGTCCCAGGGCTTTTTGATGGGGCGAGTAACCGCAGCCCCAAAGTGCTCCAGTTTGTACGTTGCTAAACGGGCGCTTGCGCCTTTGTTCTTGCACAAATAAGCGCGCTAAGCCCCCGCGCGCCCATTCTTCTCATTCTGTTCCCAAATAATTATCCAAAATCTCGTCATATTTACCGCTTTCTTTTAGTGAAGCAAGGCCATTGTTAATTTTCTTCAGCAGTTCATCATGCTTTCCTTTCAAAACGGAAATCCCGTAATTGTCTCCGTTCAAGCGATCGCCTACTACTTGCAAATCGAGATTGCTTTTGGCAATGGCATACGTAATGACCGGATAATCCTCAATCAAGGCATCCGCACTGCCATTGGACACTTCCTGAAACATCGATGTACTGTCACTGACTTGAATCGTTTTGAACCCATACTCTTTCTTATGTTCCTCAGCAAACTTCGCGCCTGTCGTTCCATTTTTGATGGCTACAACTTTTCCTTTTAAATCTTCCAGACTGGCGATCTCGCTATTACCTTTGGCCACAACTAAAGACAGACCGGCTTCAAAATACGGGTCTGAAAAGTCAACGGTCTTTTTCCGTTCATCGGTAATACTCATGCCGCCCATACCAATATCCAGTTCCCCAGCCTGCATCGCGGGAATGATCCCGCCAAAATCCATCGCCTCAATTTCCACCGCAAATCCCTGGTCTTCAGCTATGGCATTGATCAAATCAATATCGATCCCTTTATACTTTCCATCTTCCTGAAATTCAAACGGCGGATAAGTCGTATCTACCCCAACCTTATACAACTCCTTCGCACCGTCCCCAGATGCAGCTTCATCGTCTCCACAGGCAGCCAAAACAAACAAGCTAATCAGCAGCACTGCAAAAAAGAGTATTTTTTTCAAAAGCCTCTCCCCCTTTAGAACTATCCTATGGGAAATTTGTCCGAAAAATTCCCGCAATTTCTAGTTAACTAGCAGTATGGGAAATGTAAAATACTGGCATAACTAGTGGAGCATCCCAAAAGTTCTTTCTGAATCAAATAAATGAGCAGCATTATATGTAAATAAAAGGTAATCTGGTAATCAAATGATTAATATAAAACCCCCACCAGCAAATGGAATATGCGAGACGCCTAGAGTTGTACTCCTGCCCCACCATATTACCCGTCTCGACATTCCGGTCGCTTCTTTCTTTTCCAAGCTATCTTTTGCAACTGTTTTCGCTATTTCCCACATACAAATTAGGAATTTTATTCCAAAAATTGTAGACAAGTGAAAAATAATCTTGTAATATGAAAGGAAATTTGACGCCATCGGCATTTAAGGCTTACAACAATTTACCGAAACTGACAACATTCGGCTTAAGCACCCATTAAATGAACCATTCAACTGTTAGTGGAAAGCGGAAATCTGCAAATGGCGATAATCGACTATACATATACGGATACAACCCTACTTGCTCACAGAGCAAAGCTTATCGAGAAATCACATCAAACAGAATAGCATACTAAAAGCCTATCCAACCAAATAGACTAAAACAAAACCTATTATGGAAAATCCACAGGAGGCATTACAGTGAAAAAATTACCTCCAGAAAAACAAGGAATACTTCTCAGATGTTTCTAAATTCATCTATTATCACCCAGAAACGCGATTTGAAGAATACGAGTCTGCAGCATTTTTGGCATCTGAATGTGAAAAACAAGGTTTTACCGTCCAACGAAATGTTGCCGGAATTGAAACAGCTTTCGTTGCCAGCTATGGTTCCGGTCAACCTGTCATTGGCTTTTTGGGAGAATTCGATGCGCTTTCCGGGCTGGGCCAAAAGCCGAATGAAACGACGTACCAGCCACAGGATTTGGACATTGGACATGGATGCGGTCATAACTTATTGGGAACCGGTGCGTTCGCTGCTGCATGTGCAGTAAAAAGCTACCTGGAGGAAAACGGGATTTCCGGCACGGTGAAGTTCTTTGGATGCCCGGGTGAAGAAGGCGGCTCCGGCAAAACATTCATGGTTAGAGAAGGTGCCTTTGACAATATTGACGCCGCACTGACCTGGCACCCATCCCCATCCAATTCCATTATGAGTCTGCCAACTCTGGCAAACTATCAAGTATTTTTCAAATTCAAAGGTACAGCTGCACACGCCGCCAACTCCCCGCATTTGGGACGCAGTGCATTGGATGCAGTAGAACTGATGAACATTGGTGTCAATTATCTAAGAGAGCATGTTATCCAGGATGCAAGGATCCATTATGCGGTCACGGATGCAGGTGGTATTTCACCGAACGTCGTACAGTCCGCTGCAGAAGTGCTGTATTTGATTCGTGCACCACAAGTCGATCAAGTAGACAGTATCTATCAACGCGTGTGCAAGATTGCACAAGGTGCTGCATTGATGACGGAAACAGAACTATCCATTGTTTTTGACAAGGCATGTTCCAACTATGTTCCAAATCGGAATCTGGAAAAAATCTTATACAACAATTTGAAACAAATGGGTGCCGCAAACCCTACGGATGAAGAAAAACAATTTGCAAAAGAAATCTGGTCAACGTTCACAGAAGAAGAAAAAGGATATTACGTTGAACTGATGAAGGGGTTTGGCTACATTGGGGATGGAAGTGAGTTTGCAGGAAAATATGTATCCGATTCCATCTCACCGTACATGCCTTCAAAAGAGATATTTTACGGATCAACGGATGTATCCGATGTAAGCTGGGTGGTGCCTACCGCCCAACTATCCGCAGCCACATCTGGACTGGGAACAACATTACACACATGGCAAATGACAACGCAAGGTCTAAGCAGCTTCGCAAACAAAGGCATGATTCGGGCAGCAGGTAGCATGGCGTTAACGGGACTGGAACTGATGACTTCAGAGGAAGCGTTAAGTGCAGTCAAGGAAGAATTTAAAACGTTTCAAAAAGAAAATCCATATAAATGCCCGATCCCAAAAGAAGTGACCCCATCCAAACTAAATGATCGTTAATCTGACAAAGAGGTGAGTTTATGGAAAAAAAGAAAGGCTTTTTTCAAAGGTTCCTGGATATTGTAGAAAGAGTCGGAAATAAACTGCCGGATCCATTCATTTTGTTTATTGGTCTGGCCATTCTGATGATAATTGTTTCCTGGATATTCAGCTTATTCCATGCCTCCGTTGTTCATCCCGGAACCGGGGAAACAATGGCAATCAAGAATTTAATATCAGCGGAAGGTTTACAGTTTATCCTGACTTCCATGCTGGACAATTTTACCGGTTTTGCACCGTTAGGACTTGTATTGGTCATGATGTTAGGAATCGGTTTGGCAGAAAAAGTTGGTCTGTTGGATTATGCCATCCGAAAAACAATTTTAAAATCACCGCCGGTTTTGCTCACTTACACAGTGGTTTTTGTCGGCATAATGGGGAACTTGGCATCCGATGCTGCTATCGTTCTCATTCCTCCACTGGCTGCACTGGTCTTTTATAAAGTAGGTCGTCATCCGCTTGCAGGATTGGCAGCCGGTTTCGCCGGGGCGGGTGCTGGTTTTACAGCTAATCTATTTATCGCCGGGACGGATGTCTTACTAGCCGGGATATCCACGGAAGCTGCGGCTATTTTGGATGAAACAATTAAAGTAACACCGGTTGACAACTGGTATTTTAACGTCGTATCTGTTTTTGTATTAACCATTGTTGGCGGACTTGTTACAACCAAATTTATTGAACCAAGATTGGGCGAATATAAGGGAGAGGCAGTAGAAGAAGTTCATGCAGATGAACTTCCGAACGCCAAAAAGGGATTTATTTATGCCGCTTTGGCCGGGCTAATTTACGTGGCAATTATTGCCATAACCATTTTCGTTCCTGACAGTCCTTTACGAGGTGAAGGTGGAACAATTGTCCCTTCGCCATTTCTGGATGGAATCGTACCTATCATCTTAATTTTTTTCATCATTATTGGGGCGACATTCGGCATTACCACCGGAAAAATAAAATCAAGCAAAGACGTTGCAAATTATATGGCGGAATCGATTAAGGATATGGCAGGCTATATTGTACTTGTTTTCGCAATTGCACAATTTATCGCATATTTCAATTGGTCCAATTTGGGTACTTGGGTGGCTGTAAATGGTGCAGAATTTTTGACAAGCATCAACTTTACGGGGATATGGCTCATTTTGGGATATGTGATTTTTACATCGTTGATGAATTTCCTGATCACATCAGGGTCTGCAAAATGGGCCATTGAGGCACCGATTTTTGTCTCGATGTTCATGCAATTGGGCTATAACCCTGCATTTACACAGGCAGCCTATCGGATAGCGGATTCTTCCACAAACATTGTCACACCGCTATTCCCATATATGGTTATCATCCTGGCATTTATGCAACGGTATGATAAGAAAGCCAGTATCGGCACATATATTTCACTGATGTTGCCATACACGCTCACGTTCCTGATTACCTGGATCATACTGCTTCTAGTATTTTTCTATACCGGAATTCCATTCGGCCCGGGGGTACATCCGTTTTTATAGTAGGCAGTACGACCCCCACTCTATAACTTAAGTGTAGGAGATTCAATAACAATCCGTGGGGGGTGAGAAAACCTCCACGGATTGAAGTTTTACTTTGGAACAAAGGCGCAAGCGCCCGTTTAGCAACGTACAAACTGGAGCACTTTGGGGCTGCGGTTACTCGCCCCACCAAAACCATTGCTAGTTGCTGGGCGCTGGAGCCGGACGCGGCTGTCATGGCAAATGACATTCATACAGCCTGATTTTATCTTTTTTACCTATAAAATGAAACGATGGGAGAAGTAAAATGAATACAGATATGCTTGAAAAACAATTGATCGCTTGGCGAAGGGATCTGCACCAATATCCGGAAACAGGATTTTTGGAAATGCGAACTGCCTCCAAGGTCGCGGCTATACTCGATAAACTGGGATTTACTCTTCAGCTTGGAAAAGAAGTCATGTCAGCCCAAGATTGCATGGGTAAACCAGATAAAAACGAAACAAAAAATCATTTGGAATGGGCTATTCACAATGGTGCAAACAAAGATTATGTCTCCTATTTTTCAGAAGGATACACCGGTATCGTGGCCACAATGGACCTTAAAATCCCTGGGCCAACCATAGCATATCGATTTGATATGGACGCTTTGGATATAAATGAATCGGATGCAACGGAACATTTTCCAGTCCGAGAAGGCTTTCGTTCCATACTTCCATACAAAATGCATGCATGCGGGCATGATACACATACCGCAATTGGCTTGGGACTGGCAACATTCATTGTTGAAAATAAAGAACAGTTATGTGGCAAAATCAAACTCATTTTCCAGCCGGCAGAAGAAGGAACACGCGGAGCAAAATCGATGGTAAAAGCGGGTGTAGTGAAAGATGTCGATTATTTTATCGCTTCCCATATCGGTACTGGCGTCCCACACAATCATTTTGTTGCAGCAAATAATGGATTTTTGGCAACTTCCAAGTTGGACATCACATTTTCCGGAAGGGCATCACATGCCGGAGCAAAACCAGAAGAAGGCAAGAATGCCCTGCTTGCTGCAGCATCTGCCGCGTTGAACATTTTTGCTATCGCACGGCATTCGAAAGGTTCTTCAAGAGTGAATGTTGGAGAATTGCATGCAGGCTCCGGTAGAAATATTATCGCCAGCGAAGCCAAGCTGAAAGTAGAAACCCGTGGCGAAACATCCGCCATCAATCAATTTGTAAGGGAGCAAGTGGAATCAATCGTTGCCGGTGCAGCAAAGATGTACCAAATTTCCTATAAAATGGAAGTTGTTGGTGAGGGGTTAAGTTGCCATTGTTCAAAGGAATTGGCCCATATCTTGCAACAATGTGCCAAGGAGCACCCCGACATTGTAAGCAGTATCCTGGAAAGCAACGACAGTGCCGGGTCCGAGGATGCCACCTACTTTATGAAAGAAGTGCAAGAACATGGCGGTTTCGCAACGTATTGCATTTTCGGAACAGATTTGGCTGCGGGACATCACAATGAAAAATTCGATGTAAATGAAGAAACACTGCTTCCAGCTGTGGAGATACTTTATCAATCAGCTGTGCAATTGAGTAATACATCTCAACAGTAATGGTTATGAAAGAATTATACACCACAAAATCCGTGAAATCGTCTGACTAGCGAAGTGCTTGAAACTTTATCGTCCAAAAAAACGTAAGTAAACTGCAAACCTTTTGGAAAAATACCATGGAGGTGTTTTCATATGTTAGTTGTTACATCAAATGAAATTCCCGGTAAAAAGATCGTCAGTGTTGCAGGTTTAGTACAAGGAAGTACTGTCCAATCCAAACATGTCGGAAGGGACATTGGCGCAGGGCTAAAAACACTTGTCGGCGGTGAGATCAAGGGCTATTCCGATCTCATGCATGAAACGCGCAATGTTGCTTATAATCGAATGGTCGAGGAAGCGAGCCATCTTGGTGCCAATGCAATTATTGCGATGCGTTACCAGACATCGCAAATCATGAATTCAGCCGCTGAAGTGATCGCATATGGGACAGCGGTTGTGATAGAGTAGGTGTTCAAGGATTGATTTAGGGCAAGCGTGGGTGAGCTTGCCCTTTCATTCGACCAATTGTTCCGCCACGGAAATGCTTGCTGCCAGCGTTTTATCGACATATACATCTTTTCCCCTCTTCAGCAATTCAGATGCCACTGCAAAATGTGAGGCAGTGGTGCGATGTACGAAGGCCGCATCATAAGCCTCTGCCAACGCTTGTAAACTGGCAAATCCTGCAATGCGGTATTTTCGGGGCAGATGCTTTTTCGCTTTTCACTATTTGGGGAAAATGCCCCGAAAAACTCCCAATCTTCTTCTTTCGTGGGGACTGGCAAATACGCTTTTCGTGAAATTCCACCTAGTCTGACCATGCCATTACGTAGTCGATCCAATGTACACTCCTAAAGTTTATGTATCTATTTGGATGGAAAGTGAATGCAAACATGAATATGTTCCAAGATTAATAGAAAAGTGAGATTGGGAAATTAGTCAATTCCCTTTCACAAAATGAAAAAATGCGTTACAGTAATGATAGGTAAATATGAAAAATCCACTAGGGGTGCCGTCTGGCTGAGATAGGATGTCAATCTTTATCCCTTTGAACCTGATCTAGTTCGTACTAGCGTAGGAAAGTGGAGATGGTTAGCATAACATTTTATTTTGTTGCATCAACCACTCCATTTGGGGTGGTTTTTATTTTTCCACTCTGATGGATAAGACGTTGAATCTTTTTATGGGGGAATTCAGATGCGTTTTTCGGAATCACTAAAGGAAGCGACTAATCATAGTTGGGAATTAAGTTTAAACCATCCTTTTGTACAGGAAATTGTCAATGGCGAATTGCCACTGGAAAAATTTAAGAATTATATTCTGCAAGACATTTACTATCTAAAGCATTATGGAAAAATACACGCATTTGCCGCTGCGCATGCGGACGATTTTAGTGTAGCCGCAAAACTGGCTGAAAAAGCAAAAATGACGGCTGAAGCGGAGCTCACTGTTCATCGGGAACATGCTAAAATTTTGCACATTACGAATACAGATATAAAAAAATTCAAGCCCGCACCAACGGCGTATGCTTATACATCCCATATGTACCGGGCAGCATTATCTGGCAGTCTGGCACAAATCGTTGCCTGTATGCTCCCTTGTTACTGGTTATATGCAGATATTGGTTTAAGGAATAATGACGCAAAGCCAAAAGAAAAAATCTATGACAATTGGATACAAATGTATGCAAGTAACTGGTTCCAAGATTCTACGAAGGAAATGATTAACCTCTTGGATGAACTGGCTGATCAGGTAAGCGAGGCAGAAAGGAATAAGATTAAACAGCAGTTTATCATTTCAAAAGAATATGAGCTCGCTTTCTGGGAGATGTCTTACACGTTTGAGAAATGGTTGTCGGAACAGAGGCAGGAAGAAATGTCTATTTAAAGCACGAAATACGATGATAACCTTATGTTCATCTTCCTCTCTCAAAAATAAAGATAAAAACCCTGCAAGAAACCATATCATCTCTTGCAGGGGCCCATCTATCTTTTATTTTCCCAGAATATACCATCTTTTACCGAATAGTTTTTCATAGGCAAACATCAAAGCACCTTACTCAAAAATGCCTTTGTCCGCTCATGATTTGGGTGATTAAATATCTGTGCAGGCGTTCCTTCTTCCATCAACAAGCCTTGATCCATAAACAGCACCCGGTCGCACATTTCCCTGGCAAAGCCCATTTCATGTGTAACAACTACCATTGTCATTCCTTCATAAGCAAGCTGCTTCATCACGTCAAGCACTTCCTTGACCATTTCCGGGTCCAGCGCCGAAGTCGGTTCATCGAACAACATGACCCTTGGCTTCATTGCCAATGCCCTGGCAATCGCAACACGCTGCATCTGGCCGCCTGATAGTTGCTCCGGGTAAGCATTTGCTTTGTCAGCAAGTCCTACCTTTTCAAGTAACTGGCGAGCCAGAATTTCGGCTTCCTTCGCATCCATATTTTTGACTTTTCGTGGTGAAACGGTAATATTATCAAGCACCTTCATATGCGGAAAAAGATTAAACTGCTGGAAAACCATCCCTACATCTTTTCTTATGTCGTTGATATTCGTTTTCGGATCATTCACCTTCACACCATCAATGAACACTGAACCGGCAGTAATCTCTTCAAGCATATTAATGCAGCGGAGAAAGGTGCTTTTCCCGGAGCCGCTTGGTCCAATGACGCAAATGATTTCTTTTTCGTTTATTTCATAATCAATTCCTTTTAACACTTCCAATTCACCAAATGATTTATGCAGTCCTTCAATTTTAATCATCGCAAACACCCCTATGCAAAACTATGCCGAACGACCGAATGAAAATATCTTTCTTCTGCTTGATGGGACATAACTGTTGCTGAAACGATTTTCCACATATGCGATAATCTTCGTACATATAAATGTCAGCAGCAAATATAAAATCGCGACGGTTATGTACGGTTCCCAAAATCGAAAATAAGCGCCCGAAACAACCTTGCCTGCATAAAGCAAATCATTCGCCGCAATAACGGTAACCAATGATGAATCTTTGAGCAATGCAATTAATTCATTTCCCAACGGGGGCACCATGCGACGAAAAGCTTGTGGCAAAATAATTGTTTTCATCGCCAAACTATGTGGCATTCCAAGCGATCTCGCCGCTTCCATTTGCCCTTTTTCAATCGATTGAATGCCGGCCCGGATAATTTCTGCGTTGTAAGCCCCACAATTCAGCATGAGCGCTGTCACACCGGAAACAAAATAACCGAGCGAATGGCCAAAAATAGTTGGTATCAAAGCAGTATGGATCAATAAAATTTGCACAAGCAATGGTGTGCCCCGAAAAAAGTCAACATAGTACTTGCACGGGTAAAAAATCCATTTTCTTTTTGACAGCTTGCCCATTCCGAGGATAAGTCCCAAAATAATACCGCCTAAGTAGCCTAAAGCTGTCAGACTGAGCGTTACCCATAATCCGTGAAGAAATAGCTCCTTATATTCCCAAATCATATCAAAGCGAATATTGGGAAAATCCATTCCGTCTCCCCCTTAAAATGCGGTCGCTCTCATGTTTAATGAATTACTCAACATCAAAGCCGGTGATCTCCTTTAATTTGCCGTTGTCTTTGATCTTTTGAATCCCCTCATTCAGCAAGTCCACCAGTTCCTGATTCCCTTTTTTCACCATAAGGGCGTAATACTCTTTTTCAAAGCTGTCATCTTCAATTACCTTAAGTGGCTTATCGGGATTATTTTTCATGTAGCCATTAACCACGGAATTATCCCCTACCGATGCCTCTGCATTGCCGTTAAGCATTTCCTCGATTGCAAGTGGCATCGATTCAGCCGCAACGATATTGGAACTTGATTTTCCAAGTAGCTCTTTCACGGCAATATGTCCCGTTGTATTGATTTGTACAGAGACACGTTTATCTGCCAGATCCTTAAACTTTTCCACCTTCGAATCCTCCGGTACAAGGATCAACTGATTGGCAACATAATATGGATCGGTAAAATCATACTCCTGCTTACGTTCGTCTGTTATCGTAATGGAAGAAACCGCAAAATCGACTTCCCCGTTTTTTACCGCTGGAAAGAGCGGATCCCAGCCATAGTTTTTAAATTCTACTTCAGCACCGATTTCCTCGGCAATTGCTTTGACGATATCAATGTCAATTCCGACGATTTTTCCATTACTGTCCATATATTCCATTGGTGCGTATGTCGCATCGGTACCAACAACAAGTTTTTTCTTCCCGTTCTCACTTACCCCGCTGTTATCAGCCGAACCCACACTTTCCTTTTCTCCCCCACAACCTAGCAAAAGGAAAGCCAAACTTGTAAAAAGCAGTCCAATCACCAAAAAACGCGCAGCCTTTTTCATGCGCAACCCTTCCCCCTTTTATATATGTAGTCCCCATTGTTGTCCGAAACTTAAGATGATTAACATAATTATAATTGAACCACCTACTAGATGCAATAACTAATTCACGGGACAGAGGGACAGGTTCACTGTCCCACCTCGCAAGCCTGGCTGTGGCTACGAACTTGTTCCCTTGTCCTGTCTGTCAAGTGCGTTTGCCAATCAAAAAGTTTTGGTAGCCCCAAATGACAAAGTATCACACCATGTACACAAAGAAAATCGCCAGCTTACACGGCGATTTTCCCTTCCAATTCAAAAATCAAAAACATGTTCATCCACTGTAAATTGTTTTAACGCACGTTCATCAATCTCATAGCCGATGCCCGGTTTTTCCGGAACGCGAATCACACCGTTTTCGGCGATCACTTCCGGTGTAATAATGTCCTTTTCCCAGTACCTGGAAGAACCCGCCGTATCCCCTGGCAGAGTGAATCCTCCCAATGTAGTTAATGCAATGTTATGCGCACGACCCACACCGGCTTCCAACATGCCGCCGCACCAGACATCAACGCCATGGTCACGGCAATAGTCATGAATGCGCCTGGCTTCCGATAACCCGCCAACACGTCCGATTTTGATATTAATGATTCTGCAACTGCCAAGCTCCACGGCTTTCCTAGTGTCCTCCAGCGAATGGATGCTTTCATCCAGACAAATCGGTGTCCGCAGGGTTTTCTGCAATGTCGCATGGTCGATAATATCATCGTGAGCCAGTGGCTGCTCAATCATCATTAAATCCAAATCATCCAGCTGCTTCAAATGTTCAAGATCTGCCAATGTATAGGATGAGTTCGCATCCGCCATGATCGGCACTTCCGGGAATTTTTCACGAATCTGACGAAGCACTTCCACATCCCAGCCAGGCTTAATTTTAACCTTGATGCGCTTGTACCCTGCAGCTATATAACGGCCAACTGTATCAATCAGTTTCTGAATCGATGGCTGAATTCCGAGGCTGATGCCAACATCAATTTCCGTTTTTTCACCGCCAAGTGCTGCGGCAAGTGTCATATTGTTCTGCTTGGCATATAAATCCCATACAGCACCCTCCAAGGCGGATTTTGCCATATTATTTCGTCTGATTGGTTGAAATAAAGCCGAGACATCATCTGGATGTACAATCATGTTCTTTTGTAAAATGGGAATGAGAAAATCCCGCATCATATGCAGATTTGTTTCTACCGTTTCCTCCGTATATCCCGGATTGATAAAAGCAACCGACTCACCGAATCCCCGATTTCCCCGGTCATCAACTGCCTCTGTAATAAAAAATTCCCTGTCCTGCATCGTACCAAAGCTGGTCGTGAACGGGTCCTTCAATTGCATTTTCAATTTATGTAATTTCATCTGTTTGATTGGAATCATGACATATCGCCCTTTCTTCTATTTGTAAATATATGGTAGAGAAATTCTTTTACGTGCCTCATACCACTTGCCTAAAACCGTGATAGAAAGGTATATTATATCCCCTACCTTTAGACAGACTTTGCAAGGCTCCATACGTTTTGATTATCTTAACATGAGCGGGATAATCTTGCCAATTTGATTTGGCGAAATGAATGCAGTATAAGCTTCTTAACCACTGCCTTCATATAGGAGGCGCAACTGGGTGACGGAATATGTAAAAATATAAGGTGTGTCAATATGCATTTGTGGGATATTGTCACATTCTTAGTGAGATATTCCTTCGAAGTGCTGTTAAAGACACTGTAGGAATGAGATGATTTCCATTATTTCTTATGAATACTCACCTCTGAAATCACATCCTCAAAACTCAAGAACAGGCAAGTAGCTTAGTCTTTTTTTGATTTTTAACCTGCTTGCCTATTTTATTGTTTACGGCTCGATATCCAAGTATATTTATTTTCTTTTTACTAAACCGTAGCACCAGCTTAAACAGCTGTTTCCAATAACATTAAAAGGGACAAACCTTCCATTTTACATAAGATTGTTGACCCAGCTTTTGCTGTTTGTCGGTATTTCCCGGGAAATGCATAAAACTGTTCTATTGTGCTGGTTGATACAAGAATATTATGGTGAAGTAAATGTAAATCGATCTTTTAATATGAACCTAGTAGAACATACCAGAAATTCTTTCCATTTTAATTATTTCACATGATACCTCTACACTTGTTACACTGGAATTAACAGGTAAAATGTCCGTTTACAGGAGTGGCTGGTATGTCTATAAATCTTTCAAGACGTGAACAAAATACATTGCATCACTGGAAAAACGGCCAACGGACTCAATACCGACTGAAGTGGAGAGCGACGATCATTTGGGAATTGGCTCATGAAAATGATTCTGTAACAAATCGCGGGATTACCGACATTATTCGACATGAATAATGCATAGTAATCGGGTAGTTGAAA
>NZ_JAROCA010000052.1 GCF_030732005.1 Tigheibacillus jepli
TTAATAGTTTTTACCTAGTATCGACAGCTATATGAAATATTAGACTAAACACTAAATAGCGAGGAAGCAATTTTTTATTAGATAACGTATCTTTGAAACAACTGTATCTGCTGAATGAGGCTGCTCGTTCATATCATATAAGTAACAGACTATTTGCAAGATGAAAGCAGGGGTGTTTTCTTTGGAGGCGTGGATTACGGATATCATGGACCATTATGGGTACATAGGGATTTTTCTATTAATTATGCTGGAAAATATATTCCCGCCAATTCCATCTGAAGTTATTCTGACGTTTGGCGGATTCATGACCATGACGACGAATATGAGTGTGCTTGGCGTTGCTGTGGCAGCCACGATTGGTTCCGTGGCAGGGGCAGTAGTTTTGTATGGGATTGGACTGCTCATCAACGTGGATCGGCTTGAAAGACTGGTGGACAGATGGGGGCATATTTTGCGTCTTACCAAAAAAGATGTTCGCAAAGCGCAGTCCTGGTTTGATAAATATGGCGTTTGGACGGTCTTTTTTTGCAGATTTGTACCCGTCATCCGCAGCTTGATCTCTGTTCCCGCCGGTATGGCGCGCATGAATTTTTGGACCTTTCTTCTTCTTACGGTTGTCGGAACGGCGATTTGGAATTTTGTTTTAATTAGAATCGGTGCTGCAGTAGGCTCTTCTTGGCATGAGATTGTCAACTATATGGATGTTTTTTCCAACATTGTTTATGTCGTTTTAGCGGTATTGATTATTGTGTTTGTGATACTTTTTTTCAAAAAGCGAAAAGGATCGGCGAAATGAACAGAAAAACGCTTGGCGTAAAAATCCAAGCGTTTTACACGAAAGTTTAAGATGGAGCGACTAGTTCTACTTTTATCCTATCGGGGTCTTCAAAGTAAACAGCATAATGGTTATTTCCCCCGGCGTAAGGATGCTTGTCCAAATAGAGAATATTTACCTTTTTTTCTTTTAGTTTATTTGTGATTTCATCAACGTGTTGTCGTGAAGCTGCATGAAATGCCAAGTGGTTAAGCCCTACGCGACATCTATGATAAGGGATATCCAAAAATCTATCCTCCGCTTTTACAAAAACAATGTACGTATCACCCAGCTTCCAGCTATGTCCCATGTCCCATTCCTGGTAAGAGGTGTATCCTAATTCTTCAAGAAACCAGCCCCAAAAATCCCTTGATTGTTTCAGATCTGAAACGTAAATTTCGATATGATGCAGTATTCCTTGCACCTAACCCCTCCTCATTTATTTCATTTTGATGCCAGACACCGAAACAATGTTGAATTGTTCAGGCGCCTGGCATCCACCATTATTCGGCGTCTGCCACTTTTACTAGCTGTTTTCCGATGTTTTGTCCGGTAAAGAGGCCGGTGAACGCTTCGGGGATGGCATGGAAGCCGTCATGTATGGTTTCTTCAAAAACAATTTTTCCATCTGTAACGCCTTTTGCCAAGAAAGCATAGGCATCTTTATAGTGCTCGGCAAAATCGCCAACCAAAAACCCTTGCATGGTAGCGCGTGATTTAATCAGAAATTGCTGCACGCGCAGCCCAATGTCTTTTTCCCCTTCTTTTAAATTATAGGAGGAAATCGCCCCGCAAACCGGAACGCGGGCAAATGTATTCAGTAGCGGCCAGATAGCATCACCAATGTCACCGCCGACATTCTCATAATACACGTCAATGCCGTTTGGACAAGCCTCCTCCAATTGCTTCGCTACATCACCTTTCTTGTATTCAATTGCGGCATCGTAGCCCAGTTTTTCAGTAATGTAGGCAGCTTTTTCTTCAGAGCCGACAATACCGACAACGTAAGCACCGACCTGCTTGGCAAGTTGACCGGCAATTTGCCCGACAGCCCCGGCGGCACCGGAAACAACCACGGTCTCCCCTTTTTGCGGCTTGCCAATATGCATCATGCCGAAATATGCTGTCAGCGCAGGCATTCCTAGCACACTCAAAGCGGCACTCGGACTTAATCCATTCGTTTCCACCTTACTGACATTTTCTGCCGATACCACAAGGTGCGTTTGAAAAGGGAGGGTTCCGCGAACGATATCCCCTTTTTGCAATTCAGCAGTATTTGATGCTAACACCTGTGCGACCACACCGCCTTCAAGCGGCTTTCCAACCTCAAAAGGTGCTGCATAGGATTTTTTATTGGACATCCTGCCGCGCATGTAAGGATCAACGGAGATGTACAACGTTTTCAGCAAAACCTCTCCATTTTCGGGTTTATCAAGCTCTATGTCGGTAAATTGAAAGGTCTGTTCGTCAGGCATACCGTTTGGCCTTTTTTGAAAAATCAATTGCTCTGCTTGCATGAAAATAGCCTCCCTGTGAAAAATGCTGTTCTTTTATTGCGTGTTCAAAAAAGAGGGTAAAAAGGACCGCGTCGGCTAAAAAACGCAACGCCTTGAGACCGAGATTACTCGCCCCATTGAAGTGATTTTATTACAACGCCGCCTCTATCATGTCTGGGATTGCAATTACCAGTCCCAAAACGATTGTGCGTCGAAAATTCGACGCAATTTTTTACCGGACTTTTTGAACATCATCTTTTATGTACCCTATATGTTTTGTACCTAATCAACGTAAGCAGCATATGTTTTTGTTATAAGAAGGTATAAAATTCAGGCTGTGTTAATGTCACTTTCAGCGACAGCCACATCTGGCTCCAGCGCCCCAGCAACTAGCAGGGCTTTTTGATGGGACGAGTAATCGCAGTCCCAGGGCTTTTTGGTGGGGCGAGTAATCGCAGCCCCAAAGTGCTCCAGTTTGTACGTTGCTAAACGGGCGCTTCCGCCTTTGGTTTTAGCTGTTTCATTGTGTGAAAAGGGATTTTTTCGGGAACCGGTAAATATAAAGCAGCTGGCCCGAGTCTACGGAGAGTTATAAGGAAAAGCGGGTGAGGAAATGAAGCAAACTTTGAAGCTCATATTAATTGGCATTGCAGGCGGAATTGTGCTTGCAGTTTTTCTGAAAATCATCCAGCAAATCACAGCCAACCAGGCCTATTGTTTGCTGTTTGAGACGGATTATGTTCCCATATTGCAAAATTGGAGTGATCTGATAGGAATGGGTATGGCTTTCCATTTTATTACCTGCATTGCCAGCGTGGTCGTGCTCTTTTACTTGTTAAAGGGACTGCATCTGGAGCGGAGATGTTTGCCTTACGTGCTGGTGTACACGATTGGCGGGGCGATATTATTTTCCTTAACGGCCCTATCCGAAAACACCCCAGCCATCACCGACGTAGCAGCCTGGGGTTTCTGGACATTGGGACACGCGCTATTTGCGATTACAGTTGGATTGCTTGTAAAGTATTGGTGAGTGCCGGGACAAGGGGACAGGTTCCTTGTCCCGCAGATGGGGGCACCAATCACCGTACTTCTTTTAAAAACTTCCCAACTATCGCATTAAATTGATCGGCATGCTCCCAAAACATCATATGCCCGCCAAGGACTGCTACCTTTGACTTAGGGTACAGCTTTTGCATATAGGCTGTGGCGGTATCAGACCAATGTGCGGCGACAACCGTCAATGTTGGCACCGCTTTGCTTGCTGCTTGTGCTTCGTTGCGATAGTCGGAAAACATTCCCGAGGCAAACAGATTACCAGCAATGTAGTACGGTGTTTTCATGGATTGTTCCACCAGCCAGGTGAGTTCCTTTGGCTCCAAATCCCGCTGAACCATCACTTGGGTGATATAATCCGTGATAAATTTCCGTTGGCCTTTTGGATGGCGCAAATACGTATTGTAGATTGTCGCGATATCATCGAGCGATCCTTCAACCCAGTCTCCATCACGAATGGACAGTGCTTTCGGTGGCATGTCAATGAGTATCGTAGCTGCCACATTTTCTGTTCCAGTCTGTTTCATGTATTCCCACACCGTAAAGCAGCCAAAAGACCAGCCGACCAATACTGCATGTTTCACATCCAATTTCTGCAATACCTTTGCCAGATCCGCTCCATGTGTCACATAATCATTTCCATGAGGTGTCATCGTTGACCGCCCATGGCTTCTTGGGTCCACGACAATCACACGATTCGTTTTGGAAAAATGTGCTACCTGCTTATGAAAGACCTCCGTTGTAAATGTAAACCCAGGGATGAATACGATTGGGTCGCCTTCACCGATATCCTGAATAAACAGCTCAATCCCGGGATCTACCTCGATATATTTACCAGCTACTCCAGACACTGAACACAGCTCCTTTGCAGACTTGTCTCGTTATTTCATTATATTGAAAGAATCGTCGTAAAAGAACCTGCATGATGCCAAAAAATGTGGCGGGACAAGGGACCTGTCCCCCTGTCCCACAAAGACATTAACTCTCCTGCTTTTGCTTCATTTTCGTCCGAATGCCGGAATAACTCGCAACAATCAACGTGCCCAACATACCTGCCAGAAGATCGGTCATCGTATCGAAATTTCCACCGCCCTGCATCGTCATATGGAAAAACTGGTCACCGGTAAATTCATAAAACTCCCATAGCACTCCGCCAAGTGCCCCGATGCCAAGCACAAACAAAAAAACAACCCATGGTGAAATAGCATCCCCGGCGCTACGATAAATAAGCCGTTCGTATAAAGCGACTGCCACAAAAGCAAGCATGCCGCCGCTGATAAAATGAATAAATGTATCCCACCAGCCCAGTCCATACCAGCCCCTGATGGAGCCAAGATACTGCGAGCCAAAAAGAAAAATGATATACGAAATAACGATTGGCAAATGAAATTTCAGTTTTGTAAAAAGCGACAGGGCAAGTGGAATCGCACCGCAGATGACGCCGCCAATGCCTACCCATCCATTTTCCTTTTCACCGCCATTGAAAAAATACACTGCCAAAATCGCCATAAAAATGGTGTACGCCAGACTAATCGCAATTACAAATTTTCGTTTCACCTTATCACCCCACGTCATCATCCAAAAAAATCACCTATTTCATTCGTTCCCTATTTACGTTTATTAAAATCCCCCAGTTTTGGTGAATCATCCGTTATCATGCCAGGCGCCTGCACCCTTCCAACTTGTTCGGTTGCTTGGTATTTTTGTTGCCCCCTTCTTGGTTTTGATTTCGATTATAGGAATGAGTAGGATTGTTTTTGATTTTTTCCATGGTTTTGCATGTCATTGGGAAAGGAGGAGAGTCGGGATGGATCGGCAAACATTAACTGTCAAGGAGGTTGCAGATTTATTTGGTGTCCATACGGATACGATTTACACGATGGTAAAGCAGAAACAGCTGCCCCACCTAAAAATCGGTAACCGGATTTTATTTTCGAAGCAGTCGATTGAACTATGGATTGAAGATCAGGAATTTGCCAGCCTGCGCACGGAATAAGTGTGCGGGCTAGCTGTTTAGATGAAAGAGGGGACAGAGGGACAGGTTCCTTGTCCCGGCTCTCGTAGCTGTTTTGATGAAAAAATAAAGATGATTGAGGGAGCGGATGAACAATGAATTATATCAAAGAATTAAATGCTTTTCGAAATTTTCTATTGACGAACCAGCTTTCTGTTGGCGCTATTTCTTTGTGGCACACGTTGATGAGTCTTGCAAATGCGACTGGTTGGAAAAAGCGTTTCAACGCACCCTCCCAGACATTATGTCAGTTGTCGGGCCTATCCAGGCAAGGTGTGCTCGATGCCAGAAATTCCTTGGTGGCACATGGCCTGATTCGTTGCGAGAGCGGGCAGAATGGAAGAGCACCTGTTTTTGAAATGATTTCGCTGGTCAAGGAGCCAGAAGATGGGCAAACAAGAAACACACGCCAAGCAACCGTTGACACATCGCTTGACAGATTACCTGATCGACCACTTGACAGGTCGCTCGACACATCGCAAGACAGATTACCTGATCGACCACTTGACAGGTCGCTCGACACATCGCAAGACAGATTGCCTGATCAACCACTTGACACGTTGCTTGACCAATCGCCGGACAATATCTTGACCATACCTAAACAAAAACAATATGAAAAAGAAGAAGACGAAGCGCACGCCGAACTCATCGCCATTTATGAACAAAACATTGGCAGTTTGCCGCCACTGCTTTGCAAGGAATTGCTAACCTGGGAAAAACGCCTGGGCAAGGAAATCGTGATAGAAGCCATTCGGATTGCAATGAAACACAGTGGTCGAACATTTCGTTATCTGGAAACAATTTTAACAGAATGGGAGCAGGCCGGTATCAAAACAGTCGCAGCCGTTTTTTCCTATGAAAAACAAAAATCGGAAAAAGGCACGTCATTTCAAAAGCAGCAGCGAAAAACCGTTACCATTTTTGACGCATTGCGAAAGGAGGCTGCCGGGCGATGACGCGTAACGAGGCTATCCGTGTACTGGAGACAATCAAGGAAATTTATCCAAAATTTGAGATCTCCAATACGAAAGCAAAAATGCTGCTGCCAAAACTGGAGGAAATGGACTTTGAAGGTGTATTGCAAAAATTGGCTGCTTATGTGGCAACCCATCCGTATCCGCCCACGATTCAGGAAATAGCCGCCTATTTACCGACGAATGATAACCGTTTGCAGCAAATCGATAGCTGGCGGAAAGAAGCTGCCTGCGTATCACCAACAACGAAACGGCATTTCCGTCAAAAACTGTATCAGCTGCTGCAGGAAAAATGCCATGAATAATATTTTTAATTACGAAGCGGAAGCATCCGTGCTTGGTATGATACTTGTGGATGGAACACTTTTCAAGGAATTGGTTTTAAAGGAAAATCATTTTCACGATACGCGGCACCGGCAAATTTTGATTGCCATGCAACAGGTGCATACGCAAGGTGCGGGCATTGATTTGGTAACAGTGACAACTGCACTTGGCGAAGGGATAGCCAAAGTGGGTGGAACAAGGTATTTGCTAGAGATGTCGGAATCGGTTGCGAGCACGTTGGCATTCTCCCATCATCAGCGATTGGTATTGGAAGCTTTTCGCAACCGTGAAGCACGCAAACTTGCGCTGGCGTTTGCCGAGCAGCCAATAGCGGCTGAGATTGGAAAATTCATTCGTCAATTGCAGCATCTCCAAGATGAGAGGTCATCCGAAAAGACAACGTTTGATCATCTGCTGGAAATTACCGATGAAATGTGCAATCCCACGGACGGACTATCCGGCTTCCAAACAAATTTTGCAGCGCTGGATGATATGACCGGCGGGATGCAAAAGGGGGAGTTGATCATCGTGGCAGCCCGGCCGTCCGTGGGAAAAACCGCATTTGCACTGAATTTAGCAGGAAATCATGCCAAAAACGGTGGTTCCAGTTTGATTTTCAGTTTGGAGATGACAGCCAAGTCACTGCTGCAGCGTATGATTTCCGCGCAAGGATGGATCAATAGCCAAAAATGGCGGAATATGCTTTTTGCGAAAGAAGATTATGAGCGGGCGATTCAGGCGATTGGCGAGATTTCCAATTGGCAGCTGCACATGCATGATAAGCTGCGTACGGTGACGGATATTAGTGTGGCAATACGAAAAATAAAAGATTTGCAGCCAAATGACCGCCATCTGGTCATCATCGATTATTTGCAGCTGTTGCACCCTGTCTCCAAACGGGAGCGGCGTGATTTGGAGGTTGGCGACATGACACGGGAATTGAAGCAATTGGCGGTAGAACTGAACATTCCGATTGTGTTGTTGTCACAGCTGTCCAGAGGTGTGGAATCGCGGGAAAACAAGCGGCCATTCATGTCGGATCTGCGGGAATCAGGCAACATTGAGCAGGACGCCGATATGATTGCGTTCCTCTATCGCGATGATTATTATCGCAAAGATCAGCAGGATGCCGCGCCGATGGAAATTATTATCGGCAAGCAGCGCAACGGACCGACCGGAACTGTAAGATTGTCCTTTCAAAAGGAATTTGGCCGGTTTGTTGAAGAAAATGTCTAAGCACCACCAGAACTTCAGCGGATGAATGTATGATACATATTACATGCTGAAAAAGGCAGTCTAATGGTATGGAGGTGTTTTTCATGGCGAGAAAAAAACTGCCCAATGGCGGGTTTAGCGATGAGCAGGCGGTCCGCAAAAAACTTTCCAAAGAATTCGACCACGAGTTTGCCAACGAACCGCTGACTCCGAATGAAAAATATAACAATAAAAAGACAAAAAAACGTCAGTAATAGAACAAAGGCGCAAGCGCCCTTACAGGCTAAAAGCGCGACGTCTTGGGACTGCAATTACTCGTCCCACCGAAGTGCTTTTGTCGCAACGCCTGTACGTCGTAGCAACGTACAAACTGGAGCACTTTGGGGCTGCGGTTACTCGCCCCATCAAAACATCTGCTAGTTGCTGGGCGCTGGAGCCGGACGTGGCTGTCATAGCAAATGACATTCATACAGCCCAAATTTAGACTTTCTTTACCTATAAGAAATGCCTTCCAATGCGTTTACACAGGGGGATGGTTCGTACACTCGAAAAGAATCATCGTTTGAAGCGAACTATGAACCGGAATGCACACGATGGAGATGGTTCGCAAACCCAAAAAGAACCATCCCCAATTTTGCAAAAAGGAGATGAAATGCATGGACGAGCGCAGAAACGTCCACTCCGAGGCAACGCCGCATCAGGATGGACGCCGGGAAAGTGTGATGAACGATGATATCGGTGTTGAAATTGGCGTCCGTTCAGACGCAAAAAATGCAGCGCAATTTACCACACTAACAGAAATTCAAGACCCCCAGATGAAAAAATTTGAACAAACCATACGCGGCAAACCCGTGAAGGAATAGGCGAACGATGTCAGGTACCTGCACAATGTTAAATTGTTCGGGTGCTTGGCATCGTTTTTAGTTTGTGTACAAAAAAATGTATACCCTTTATGCTACACTATTTGTGAGTTAAGGAAAAGGAAGAAAGGAGTGTCTGGTGGAAAAGAAAATCTTCATTTAATAGGACCAAGCAAGAAAATATAACAAAGAAATGATAAGGAAGAGGGAGAAGCAGATGGCAAAAGAAAAAATAAAAAAACCATTTTATAAAAAATGGTGGGTATGGCTTATTGTAATCATCATTATTATTGGATATGGAACAAGTGCATCAGATGATGAAAAAGATGCTGCTGATGGGGATGCTTCCGCGGAGCATACAGAGAAAACAACTGATAAAGCAAAAACGGATCATAAAAAGGAAAAGGCTGAGAAGAAGGCATACAATATCGGGGATAAAGTCAAGGTCGGGAAACTGACTTATACGGTTAAGAATGTAGAAGAAACGAATAAGCTCAGCAATATCCTGGGCGAGAAAACAACTGATGGAAAATTTGTGATTGTTGAAATGACCATTCAAAACAACGATAAAAAAGCCCGTATGGCTGACGCAGCAATGTTTAAAATTAAAACAGCGGACGGAACGGAGTATAGCGCTGATGCCGAGTTGGACGTCTATGCCAATGAAGATGGAAATGGATTTTTCCTGGAGGATATCAATCCGAATATAGCTAAAACTGGCAAAGTCGTATTTGAGCTACCTGCCAGCGCCAAGGAGTACATACTGGAAGTTTCCAGTGGTTTCGGCTGGTCCGGCGGGGAATATGAAAAAATTAATATGAAATAACAACATGGCACCAGGCGCCCGCACAATCTAAAATTGTACAGTGTCTGGTGCCGTTTTCTTTTCATTCCCTCTTGAAAGCGTTACAATTGTATCATGGGGAATTTTAAACAAGATGAATGCACATCATAATCAAAGGAGAAGAAAAATGCCAACGGAAATAGCACCGGATATACATAAATTAGTGATCACGTTCCCGGGTGGAATGGGTTCGGTGAACAGTTATTTGATAAAAGGAAAGCAAGGGTACACGGTAATTGATACGGGCATGTACTCCAATGAGGCCATCGAAAATTGGAAACGAATCCTGGAAACCGGCATTTCGATTGAAAAGGTTGTCCTGACACATACCCACCAAGATCATATCGGCCTTGCGAAATGGTTCCAGCAGGAAGTTGGTGTGCCTGTCATCGTCTCAGAACTTGGCGTAGCTGAAATGAGAAAATACCGCAGCGGGGGTGTCATCGCACGCATCGCAAACCTGGTTGCAACGCATGGCGGGCCAAACATTTCCGTGAAAATGGATGAGGATTCATTCATTTATGATTTTCAATCGAATGACACGTTCCAAAATCACCAGCAAATCAAGCTTGGCGACGATTTGTACGAAGCAATTTGGACGCCCGGACATGCGCCGGATCACTTTTGTTTTTACAATGCGGATAAAAAAATCATGATCGCTGGGGATCACATTTTGAAAGATATTTCACCGGTTATTGGCTTGTGGGAAGGAAAAGAAGCAAATCCGCTAAAAGATTACTTCCCGGCGCTGGAACGAATGGAAAATTATCCGGCAAAAATCGCCCTGCCCGGTCATGGCGAACCGATTGAAAATTTGGAGGAGCGTGCGAGACAAATTCATATTCGGCATCACCATCGGCTGGAGGAAGTGCTGGAGATTATCAAAAATCGCCCCATGTCGGCATATGACGTATGCCAAACGGTTTACGGGACAATGCATATTCGCTTACAGCTGAGTTCGTTTATGGCTACCTTGACGCGGCTGTTGTATTTGGAGGCAGAGGGGAAAGTGGAGCGAATGGAAAAAAATGGCGTTGTGGTGTTTGGGAAAGGGCAGACAGGTTAGGTGTATACTTATTTGCGAAGTGAAATTGCAGCGATCGCGTCATTCAGCAGCTCATAAAGCCGATGAGCGTCTGAACGTAAGAAAAAACACGTCATTCAGCAGCTCATAAGGCCGATGAGCGTCTGAACGGAAGAAAAAACGCGTCATTCAGCAGCTCATAAAGTCGATGAGCGTCTGAACGGAAGAAAAATCAGATCATTCAGCAGCTCATAAGGCCGATGAGCGTCTGAACGGAAGAAAAATCAGATCATTCGGCAGCTCATAGGTAGGATGAACGCCCGAACTGATGAAAAAACGCATCATTCGGTAGTTCATCAAGGCGATGAAAGACAAAACGAAGCGAAAACACGCTATTTTCCCCCCTTTGATTTCCGCTTTGTGTAAAGTACATAAATACGTTCCCAATCGTTAAAATTATTGTTGCGGTTAAAATCCCAAATATTGTATATATATTATCATCAAATATGAAGAACAAAATAGTTACCACAATAAATGCTACCCAACCTCCGATAGCAAAACGCCACGGATATCCTTTATTATTAGATAACATAATGATCTATCCTCCCAGTAAAATATTGTTTTTTACATGATGACAAACCACAAAAGGCTACAGATTATATTTATGAAATATCAAATTTGAAGGACTTTTTTCCCCAATGACAATCCCCCCCAATCTATGTCATAATAAAAATGTTGAAATATGCAACAAATAAGGGGTTATCATAATGAAAGCAATGTTGATTGCACCGTATTCCGGGCTTGCAAAAACGGCTGAAAAAATGAGTGTGCCGGATGGCATGGAATTGCATATTCGTGTTGCAAACTTGCAGGAGGGTGCGGATCTCGCACGCCAGGCGGAACAAGATGGCTATGATGTCATTATCAGCCGCGGTGGAACTGCAGCACTTGTTCAGGAGGCTGTGTCGATTCCGGTTATACATATTGATATAAATGGCTATGATATGCTGCGGATCTTTACATTGATTCGTGAGATCAAAGGCGGCGTAGCGTTGGTAGGTTTTGAAAATATCACACGGGGTGCGGCGACACTTTGCAATATATTGGAAATGGATGTGCGTGTCGTTACGATTACAAGTGGCGATGAAGTTGCTGGGCGGCTGGAGCAATTGAAAGCGCAAGGCTATGGCGCTGTTATCGGGGATGTTATTACGATCCAAGTTGCAGAGGAAATGGGCATGCGTGGCATTCTGATTACATCGGGCAAGGAGGCGCTGTTGGATGCACTGGAGGAAGCAAAAAGGAGTGATGCGCTATTTCGCAAAGTGAAGAAGCAATATCACTTTTTACGGGAGATATATCAGGCAATCCCCTTTCCGATTGCGTTGCTGGATGTACGAAACGAACCGATGGAGAAAAACATCTCCTTTCAACAGGAGATTACGGATGAAACACTGTTGGAAAATGCCAAAATCATGGAATTGACGGACCGTGTACGGCGTAGCGGTCAAAGCCAGCGTATGGCATGCAGGCATCATGAAAACCGCTATCTTGTCCATGGTTTTCTCGCGAGCGCTTCGGAAAAAATCGTCGGCCTGCTGATTCGGCAACTTCCCAAGCAACCGGGCCCTTCAGCGATTCACCTGGAAAGTGATTTGGCACATGTGCCGATTATCGGTGAAAGCAGCCAGGCCAATTTGCTGCGGGATAGACTTGCAGCTTTTGCCAAGACAACCGAATCCATTTGCATTGTCGGGGAAAAAGGCACAGGAAAACAAACGATAGCCAAGGAGATCCATTTGCAAAAATTCGGTTCATCCGCACCACTCATTGTAGTGGAAGGCAGCAGCGTTTCGGCAGGAGAAATTGCAGACTGGCAAACAAGAATGCTGACATTGGATAAGGGCAGTTTGCTGATAAAAGATGCAGATCAGTTATCGGAAATTGTGCAAGTGCCGCTGCTGGAGTGGATGCGTACGAGCAAATTGCAAGTGATTGCTTTATCAAATCGCTCTTTGGAGTCCCTGGCAGCACAGGATAATTTTGATCCAGCACTCTATGAAAAAATGACACAGCTCACTTTGCATCTGTTGCCACTGCGCATGCGCAAAGAGGATATACCGGCTTTTGTAAATTATTTTCTGACGGAAATGCATGAAGAAATCGGCAATGAAACACTCGGAATGAAAGCCGACGCCATGACATTTTTGATGCAATTTGATTGGCGTGGCAATTTACCGCAATTGAAGAAAATGATTCGCGAACTGAGCATGATGACGGATGGGTATTATGTGGAACTCTCCCAAGTCAAGGATCTCGCCGCGAACGTATCGGAAATGCAAAAAAACGAAGCCAGCCCAGATGTCCCTTTTTCCGGAACGTTGAAGGAAATGGAACGAAAAATGATCGCGCAAGTCATGCAAGAAGTGGGGAACAATCAATCGAAAGCCGCAAAGCGATTGGGAATCAACCGTTCCACATTATGGCGCAAGTTGCATGAATAACTGCATGAAACGAGGATGAGAGGGGAAGTCTTGAAAAAGGCTTCTTTTTTTTCGCAAATTCAGCGGGAGAAAATGAAACTCTCACCGAATGGAGTTTCATTTTATTGCGATTTGCATCAATAAAACCCTTTTAATTAAAAAATACGCATGATACATAAAATTAGTGTTGCAATTTATGTCAAAAGTGTGTATGATAATAAACGTGAAACCGCTTCACATCAAAAATAATGTTTCATTATAAAACATCTTTGGTATTTCGAGGGGGATATACGATGAAAATTAAAGCGTTTCTTGATAGGGTTCCAGGAGGAATGATGGTTGTACCATTATTAATTGCGGCAATCATCAATACATTTGCACCCAATTTACTGCGAATCGGCAACTTTACGCAAGCATTGTTTGTGGATGGTTCAAGCACGATTATTGCCTTGTTCTTGTTGTGTACCGGTGCACAGATCAATCTTCGTAACGTCGGAGTCAGTTTGGGCAAAGGTGCCACCTTGCTAGTGACAAAATGGATTGTTGGTGCACTTGTCGGTTTGATCGCATATATGTTTGCGGATTCAAATGGCCTGTGGCTTGGTTTAGCACCGATTGCAATTATTGCGGCAATGACGAACAGCAATGGTGGATTGTATGTAGCGCTTGTCGGTCAATACGGGGATAAAACAGACCGTGCAGCATACTCTTTGCTGGCGTTAAATGACGGTCCATTCTTTACCATGGTTGCTTTGGCGATTTTCGGTGCGATGGGATTTGTCAACGGCATGTTTTCTGTCGTTTCCTTTGTTTCTGTTTTATTGCCGATTGTAGTTGGTATGGTTCTAGGAAACTTGGATGAAGAAATGAGAGAATTTCTGGATAAAGGCAGCTCGATGCTGATTCCGTTCTTTGCTTTTGCTTTAGGTATGGGCATTGACTTCGGCAGCATCCTGCACGGCGGTTTGGCTGGCGTCATCCTTGGTCTGTTGACTGTATTTGGAACTGGTACAGCCGGCTACTTCGTCTTTAAAGCATTCAAGTGGAACCCGATTGCCGGTGCAGCGGAAGGGTCGACAGCTGGAAACGCGGTAGCAACACCGGCTGCGATTGCGGCTGCCAGCTCGGCATTTGCTGCAAACGTCGAACTTGCGACGGTTCAAATAGCTGCATCGGTTGTAACAACAGCTGTATTGCTGCCATTTTATATCGGATTTTTGACCAAACGATTGGAGAAAAAAGGCATTAAAATTCCGGATGATTATGTGATCGATGACGCGCCGGAAAATGCCTCCCAAGCAAGATCGTAATGAAGAGGGATATACATGAATAAAAAAATTGCAATTATCGCGGACGATTTAACCGGAGCGAACGACAGCGGGGTTCAACTGACAGAAAAAGGCATTAGCACCTCGGTGTTTTTCGACTTGCCGGAAGATGAAGCGATGCTTGACAGCGGGATTGTCATCGACACCAATTCACGTGCACTGAATCGGCAAGCGGCGTATGAGGTGACGAGGCAAACAGCACAGTTTTTGAAAAAGGCCGGCTACCCGCACGTCTATAAAAAGATGGATTCCACATTGCGCGGCCATATCGGCACGGAATTGCAAGCTGTAATGGAGGAGTTTGAAGCGGATATGGCTATTATAGCACCTGCTTTTCCGGAGCTTGGCAGAACGACTGTCAACGGGATTCATTATGTGAATGGAAAAGAACTTGCTGCTACCGAAGCGGCAAACGACCCGAAACATCCGGTAAAAGAATCATCCATCCCGGAAATTATTACACACGAAATCGGACAGCCGGTTGGTTTATTGAAAATAACAGAGATAGAAAAAGATACTTCCGCATTGCAAGAAACACTGGAAACATTGCAACAGAAAAATATCCGATATCTTGTGTGTGATGCCAAGACACAGGCCGATTTGGAATTGTTGGCTAGGAAAATGGCAACTGTTGAAAAACGTGTGATTTGGGCGGGTTCCGCCGGCTTGGCCGAGGCACTGCCAGAGGTACTTGGCATTGGCCAGGCAACGCGGCAAGCCGCATTTACACGCGCCGATCAAGTGATGACCGTCTGCGGCAGTTTGTCCGCCGTGACGCAAAGGCAGGTAGCATTTGCAAAAGAGCAGCCGCATGTGACGGAAGTAAAAGTGGATACCACCAAGATTTTATCAATGAACTGGAAAAATAGTAGCAGCCAATACGTGCAGCGTTGTCTGAACGGATTGGCTGCAGGAAATGATATCGTGCTTTATGTACCTTCCGATGAACAGGTACGCAAGGAAGTCGCACAAAAAGGCCAAGCGCTTGGGTTAACCGGAAATGAAATCGGGGAACATGTGTCTAGGGCACTTGGTGAAATTGTTGCTGCGGTTGCGAACGAAGATCACCGTTTGAACGGCTTGATGCTAACCGGCGGCGATACGGCAAAGGATACAACTCGAAAACTGGGCGGAATTGGTTTTCACCTGCGCAAACAAATTGAAGCAGGCATTCCGCTTGGTGAGCTGATTGGCACGGACCGAACCTTTACCGTCGTAACCAAGGCGGGAGCGTTTGGCAAGGAAAATTCTATTTATCGTGCGATGCAGGAAATGAAAGGAGCAAATATCAATGAGTAAAAAAAGCGTAATTGGTATTACAATGGGTGATGCAGCTGGTGTAGGTCCGGAAATTATCGTCAAAAGCCTACAATATGAACAGGTGTATGACCAGTCCCACCCGATTGTGATTGGCGATGCAAAAATGTTGGAACGCGCAGCAGATGTGCTGAAAAAAGATATCGTGATTAAAAAAATCGATGGCAACGCTGATTTCACAGATACCAAATTTGGTGAAATCGCATGCTATGATTTGGATTTACTGCCCGCAGATCTTCCGTACGGACAAGTTTCTGCCCAAGCTGGCGATGCAGCATTTCAATATTTGAAAACAGCCATCAATCTGGCAAATGAAGGTAAAATTGATGCGATTTGTACAGCACCATTAAATAAAGAGGCATTGCATAAAGGCGGCCATAATTATCCGGGCCATACGGAAATTTTGGCTGAGCTGACTGGCACAAAGGAATTTTCCATGATGCTTTCTTCTCCAAAATTGAAGGTAATTCATGTGACAACACATGTTGGATTGCTTGATGCAATTAATATGATCAATCCGGAGCGTGTCTATAACGTGATTCGTTTGGCACATGAAACCCTTTCAAAATCAGGAGTGAATCAGCCGAAAATCGGTGTTTGCGGAATTAATCCGCACGCCGGTGAAAATGGTTTGTTTGGTTATGGGGAAGAAGAGGAAAAAATAATTCCTGCAGTTGAACGTGCCAAGGCAGAAGGCATCAACGTAGAAGGTCCACTTCCTGCCGATACATTATTCTTCCGTGCACAGCGTGGTGATTTTGATATCGTTGTTGCGATGTACCATGATCAAGGACATGGTCCGATTAAGGTGCTAGGACTGGAAGCCGGCGTGAACATCACGGTCGGTCTGCCAATCATTCGCACCAGCGTGGACCATGGCACGGCGTTTGATATCGCCGGAAAAGGCATTGTGGACGAGAGAAGTATGCTGGAAGCCCTCCGCCAGGCGATTGAACTTGCGCCGGAGAAATAAGGAATATCCGGTTTTTTGAAAAAATGATTTTCCCCTCGCTTGTTATCAGGCGGGGGTTTTTTGATGGGGAAGAAAATATAAAGTTGGGGTGCGTTAATGTCACTTTACTGATAGGCTTTCTCAGAGCCTTTTTGCGAGTGATTTAGTAGCAAAAGGTCACTGATAGGCTTTCTCAGAGCCCTTTTGCGAGTAATTTGGTAGTAAAAGGTCACTGATAGGCTTTCTCAGAGCCCTTTTGTGAGTGATTAAGTAGTAAATGGTCAATGACAAGCTTCCTCAGAGCCCTTTTAGGAGTGATTCAGTTGGAATTGGTCACTGATAGGCCTCCTCAGTGCCCCTTTGCGAGTGATTTAGTAGTAAAAGGTCACTGACAAGCCTGCGTCCGGCTCCAGCGCCCTGCAACTAGCATATCTTTTGATGGGTCGAGTAATCGCAGTCCCAAATGGTTTTCGGTGGGTCGAGTAACCGCAGCCCCAGTACGTCGCGCTTTTAGCTTGTAAGGGCGCTTGCGTCTTTGTTCAAAAAATGATCTTGCCCTCGCTTGTTTTCAGGCGGGGTTTTTGAATAAAAAATTCGTACAAATGACTTGGATTCATGGTAAGATTTTTATATGGGTTCAAAAAGGAGGTTTAGCATCTTTCTATATGCCGAGTAATCGTAGGCTCGGAAGGTCCCCTATCATCAACGCGTCATTTTACCGGACTTTTTTGAACATCCTTATATACATAAACACAAAGGGGAAGTGAAATACATGATCGACTTACGCAGTGACACCGTAACAAAGCCAACACCCGCAATGCGCCAGGCAGCTTTTGGGGCAGTTGTTGGGGATGATGTGTATGAAGAAGACCCTACCGTGCTGGAGCTGGAAGAAACAGCAGCGCAAATGCTGGGTAAAGAGGCTGCCATGTTTGTCACCAGCGGTACACAGGGCAATCAAATCGCGGTGCTGACACATTGCCGACCGGGAGAAGAAGTTATTTTAGAAGCTGAATCACATATCTATTACTATGAAGGAGCAACCATTTCCGCTTTTGCAGGGGTGCAGCCACGCACCATTGCCGGAAATCGCGGTGCGATGGATCCACAGGCAATCGCTGCAGCCATCCGAGAAGATGATATCCATCAGCCCGAAACGTCACTCATCTGTTTGGAGAATACCCATAATCGTGCTGGCGGTGCGGTTGTTCCACTGGAGAACATGCAGCAAATTCATAAACTGGCACAGGAACGCCATATATCGGTTCATTTGGATGGTGCTCGTCTGTTCAATGCAGTGGTAGCAACTGGAGTGGATGTAAAACAATTCGCTGCATGTACCGATTCCGTGCAAATTTGTCTTTCCAAGGGACTTGGTGCACCGGTCGGATCGCTCATTGCTGGTTCCAAAACATTCATCAAAAAAGCCCGCAAATGGCGTAAGCGCCTTGGCGGCGGGATACGCCAGGCAGGAATAATCGCCGCACCGGGTTTAGTCGCGCTTCGGACGATGGTTGACCGACTGGTAGAGGACCATGCCAATGCAAAGAAACTTGCGGAAGGACTGGCTGAAATCAAAGGATTGCGTATTGAAAATATGGTTGAAACCAATATGGTGATGCTTCATACGAAAGAAGCAGGCATGACAGCAAAAGAATTTGTCATCATGCTGAAGCAACAGGGTATTTTGGCGAGTGCATTCAATCCGTATACGGTTCGGCTGACGACCCATTTCGATGTAACAAGTGAAGAAATCGATGTTGTGCTCAAGCGGGTTGGAAAAGCGATGAAGCAGGGTGTGTGATTGATTTTGACAAATGGTGGGAAGTCCAACGTAAAAATGAAGTAGTTCCGTTTTCACGTAGAAACATTGCAAATGGCATACGAATTAACACATATGTGTTGCCGCTGAATGGTGTAAATACCGGCGCCCTTGTTCCCATCATTGCCGCCCGTTCTGCTTCGGGTGGTTCTGTCTTGCGGTTAAATCTATTAGCAAAGTAAATAGCAAGTTAATTTTCACGTAAAGGAAATATAGTAGAAATAGTATCGTAATTGGCACCCTTCATAGCGTCCTGACAATAGGTATTGTCGCTGCGCAATGAAGGGTGCTATTGTAGTTACTTGTTGGTATGTCCATGATGAACCATATTTTAAAAAACAAGGATGGCTATCATTTTAGGCTATAATATGGTTAAATATTTTGATTATTGCATTCTCCAACTAACGGAGCAGGATGGTTGATTTATAAATCCAAAAGGGAAAGATAAAAAAGCGTTTGTACATATGACAAGGGGGGAAAGCAAATGAACATTACAACGGACAGGTTAATCATACGTAAATTTTCATATGATGACTGGCAAAGTGTATATCGTTACACATCAGACACGAACGTTATGAAATATATGCCTGGAGGTGTTTTTTCCGAAGAAGATGCAATGGAATTTGTAATGAAAAACAGTGGGGAAAAAGCCGAGAATTTCCCTGTGCTGTTACGAAAAAACCAAACGTTGATTGGACACATCGAATTTCATAAGTATTTTGGTAGTCACACCTATGAGATTGGTTGGGTGTTCAATCCAAATTATCACAATAAAGGCTATGGTTCTGAAGCGGCACATTCCGTATTGAAATATGGTTTTGAGACATTGTATGTACATAGAATAATAGCGACTTGCCAACCGGAGAATATTCCATCGTGGAAAGTTATGGAGAAAATCGGTATGAGAAGAGAAGGTTATTTTAAAAAGTGTATACCACATGGAAACGAATGGTGGGATGAGTTTTATTATGCACGCTTACAAGAGGAGTGGAAATCTTAAATGATTCCATTAACGGGTGCTTGCGTTGAATAAGAGATCAAAGGCGCTGGAGCCGGACGTGGCTGTTATGGCAAATGACATTCATACAGCATCCAAAAAATAGACAGCATTAAATAACGCCTCGATTTTTCAAGCGTTTTTGCATGTGTAAAATCAATGTTTTTTGTGTTATAAAAAGGTATTAAATTCAGGCCGTATGAACGGCACTTTTGGGTGACAGCCACGTCCGGCTCCAGCGCCCAGTAACTAGCAGAGCTTTTTGATGGGACGAGTAATCGCAGCCCCAAAGCGCTCCAGTTTGTACGTTGCTAAACGGGCGCTTACGCCTTTGTTCGTATGTCTTATTTTGCTTTTTCTCTAACTGCTTACAAAAACAGCCGTCTCTCTTCATACAAGAGACGGCTGTTTCACTGCGATGATTATTTTTGTGCTTTCCTCTCCAACGCCAATCCAAACGCTTCCTTTATATCTTTCAGTAGCTGGGCATCTGTCAGGATACGATAGCCGGTGTTTGCTAATGCTTTTGCGCCGCGGATCAGGGCTTCGTCGCCAATTGGTGATTTGGCAGCCTCCCGGAAAGGAACCGTATGGCCAATTAAATCATCCGGCCCAATTTTGATATGCGGATGTGCGGTTGGTACTTCATAGCTGATATTGCCGGCGTCTGTGGATCCTTTGCCTTGGTTGTCCACTTCATTCGCGACGACTTCGCCAACATGTTCAAGTTCCGTGCGGATTGCTTCGTCTAATACAGCATTTATCACAAAATCTTTTACTTCGTTTTGGAAACGTTCAATTTTGACAGTGGCACCTGTTGCAAGTGCTGCTCCTTCTGCAATGGCACGTACTTTGCGGGCAACTTCCTCGGTCTTTTTCCACGTTTCGGCACGAATGAAAAATCGCGCGGAAGCATATTCCGGAATGATATTCGGTGCATCGCCGCCATGGGTGATAATACCGTGGATGCGGATATCCGACGGCAATTGCTGGCGGAGTGCATTGATGCCGACGAACAGCTGAATAACGGCGTCCAATGCGTTGACGCCTTGTTCAGGTGCAGCAGACGCGTGTGCCGGCTTGCCGTAAAAATGAAAGTCCAAAGGATCGACGGCAAGTGTTTCGCTTGTCAAACTTGTTTTTGCCCCTGGATGAATCATCAGGGCAACATCGATGTCTTTTAAAAAACCATGTTTGACAAAACTTCCTTTCGCACTGCCGTTTGGTCCGCCTTCTTCAGCAGGTGTACCAAGCACTACCACACGTCCGCCTGTTTTCGGCAGCGTCTGGGCAAGGGCGATTGCGGCTGCAACGCTGGTAGTGCCGATGATATTGTGACCGCATGCGTGGCCGATGCCAGGAAGTGCATCATATTCTGCCAAATAGGCAATCGTAGGGCCGGGTTTGCCGCTGTCTTTGACCGCATAGAAGGATGTTTCGTGTCCCGCGACAGCCGTTTGGACGTCAAAGCCGGCATTTGTCAGCAATGTCACATGTTTTTGGCTTGCGTAAAATTCCTGGTTGCCGATTTCCGGATGTGCGTGAATATCGTGGCTTGTTTGGATATACAGGTCACGGTTGCTTTCGATGGAATTTGTAATGATCTCTTTGCTTTTGTCAATTGTCACTGTCATTTTTCATCTCTCCCTTTATTTTTTCAAATCATTGAACACGTCATCTAATTTATCTTGCGGCAGTACTTGAAGGATTGACCCGCCATTGGTATCTTCATTGATCGCTTTTTGAATATCTTTTTCCTGGTATAGTTCCACAATGCGTTTGTATACTTTGTTATCTTTATCCTCCGCGCGTGCTGCAATGAGATTTACATATGGAATGGCAGCATCATCTTCGGCAGATTCTTTGAAAATAGGGTCTTTTCCCGGGTTGAAACCAGCCTGCCCTGCTATGCCATTATTAATAGTGGCAGCAGTCACATCCTCCAAGGAGCGAGGGGTTTGCTGGGCGACCATAGGTGTGATTTTCAGGTTTAACGGGTTTTCGGCTATTTTGTCTGTACCGTCAAATAATCCAAAATCATCATCGAGTTTGATCAATTTGGCAGCCTCCAGCAGTTTCAGTGCACGCGCCTGATTGGTAGGATCATCCGGAATGGCGATTTGATCACCTTTTTTTATTTCGGAAACATCCTTGATTTTCTTGGAATACAGACCAAGCGGTGCGAACACGGTGGAGCCGATTGGAACAATGTCATTGCCGCTTTCCTTGTTATATTGGGCGAGAAAAACAACCGTTTGAAATGCGTTTAAATCAATATCTCCCTGTGCCAGTGCATTATTTGGCAGGGTGTAGTCTTCAAATTCGACCAGCTCGATATCGATGCCTTCTTTGGCTGCTTTTTCTTTCAAGATCGGCCATTGGGCTCCGTCAGAACCATTGACGCCGATTTTAACCGTTGTGTTGCCTTTTGCTTCTGAATCACCGCATGCAGACAGTACAACTGCCAAGGCGATGGCTGTTAGGAATAAACTGATTTTTTTCATGCTGTTCTCTCCTTTACCTTCTCATGAATTTTTTGGATAGTACGTTACCGAGCCACTGTGCCAGCTGCACGAGCACGATTAGGATAATGACCGTCACCAGCATGACGCTGCTGTCAAAGCGTTGGTAGCCGTAAGTCATTGCCAGGTGGCCAAGACCGCCGCCGCCAACGGTTCCGGCTACTGCCGAAAAGTCGATCAGGCTGACGGAAATGAACGTCAGACCAAGTATCAGCGGCCCTAAAGCTTCCGGAATTAATACTGTGAAAATAATTTTCAGCGGGCTTGCCCCCATCGCCTGAGCTGCCTCAATGACCCCGGGGTCGATGCTGACCAGGTTGTTTTCCACGACCCTGGCGATGGAAAAACTGGCTACAATCGTCATTGGAAAAATCGCCGCTGTTGTCCCAATGGTTGTGCCGACGACCGCCCTTGTCAGTGGTGAAATCGCAACAAGGAAAATGATAAACGGTATCGGCCGAATGATATTAATCAGGATGTTCAGGATTTGAAATACGAATTTATTCTCCAAAATATTTTTTTCACGGGTGACAAAAAGAAGTAAGCCAATGATAATACCGAATATCGACCCGCATATGAGTGTGAAAAAAACCATGGTGATGGTTTCACCGGTTGATTCTGCCACTCTCGGCCAAAATGTTGTCCAATCAACTTTCAAGATCTGTCACCTCCCGGATGTCTACCAAACTGGCTAATTCGCTAATCGTTGCTTGAATTTTCGGTGTATCTCCTTCAAAAGAGATGAGTAGATTTCCGAAAAGCTTTTCCTGCAGCTCCTGAACGGATCCGTATACGATATTGAAATGGACATCGTGTTTTTGTGTTACTTGCGAAAGTACGGAATCATTGGTGATACTGCCTTTGAAAATGACACGGTATAATTTTTTGCCGCCTCTTTTTCGCCATTCTTGCATGATATTTTCCGATGGCAAATCCTGTTGGACGGACTGAATAAAACGCTGCGTTGTTTCATGCTGCGGATTGGTAAAAACTTCAAACACATCACCGCTTTCAATCACCCTGCCGTTTTCCATGACTGCTACCCGATGACAAATCGATTGGATAACGTGCATTTCGTGGGTAATGAGTAAAACTGTAATGCCAAATTCCTTATTTACCTTCTTTAACAGACGCAGAATATCGGCGGTTGTTTCCGGGTCAAGTGCCGATGTTGCTTCATCGCAAATAAGCACATCTGGTGAAGTTGCCAGCGCCCGTGCAATCCCGACACGCTGTTTTTGCCCGCCGGATAGCTGGTCGGGGTAATCCTTTGCTTTGTCGGACAAACCAACAAAGCTTAGCAACTCTGCTACACGATCGTTAATTTTTGCTTTGGACCATCCGGCAAGCTTGAGCGGGTAGGCGATATTTCCTGCCACTGTGCGCGAATGGAAAAGATTAAAATTCTGGAAAATCATGCCGATGTTGCTGCGTCGCTTGCGCAATTCCTTCGGCGACAGTTTGTTGATATCTGTTCCATGGATGGTGATCGTCCCTTCCGTCGGGCGTTCCAGCATATTCACAAGCCGAAGCAGTGTACTTTTTCCCGCCCCACTGAAACCGATAATCCCGAATATTTCCCCCTCCCCTATGGTTAGTGAAACGTTTTGGACCGCGTGTACCTCTCGTTTCTCCAGGCGGAAGGTTTTGGAAACATTTTTAAATGCAATCATGTTGTCTAACCTCCAGGTATGTAATGTTTCTTATACAACAGACGACAGCCATCTTGCTTTCTTATATTCGGGATAAGGATCACTCTTTTTTTGATAAGAGCTCCCTTTTCTGATAAGAAAAGAAAAAAAGCTCTCTTTTCTTATCATCCAAAAATAAGAAAAGGGAGCTCTCATATACATGAAAACAATCCCGTTCTCATCTTTCAAGCACTTAAAAGGCTTGTAGGAATTGGCACAGTATTCATCATCATGAACCTGTTGCCGAAACGTCATAGGGCCCATCCCTCGGTTTCTCTTGATAAGAAAGTGATTTGCTATGTAGTTGTTTTAAGAATTGAGATAACTATATCCAATTCCAAAAAGAAAGTCAAGAGGAATTTTAAAAGAGCTTTTTGTGATGTACCCATTTTCTTTTTCTGCTTAAAAATAAAAAGCGGGTGTCATCGTCCGCAAAGCCTAATTTTCATCGGAAG
>NZ_JAROCA010000053.1 GCF_030732005.1 Tigheibacillus jepli
TTGTAATTTTGGCTGTATTTTCTGCCACCATACGTGGTGAACATTGTAACTATTTACACAGGATTTGGGACTTGACTTAATATTTTTGGCATTTGGGGCTTAATCACCAAGCAAATATGATTTCAGTAAATTTCCTTCTCACAAAGATATATAATGATAAACTGAAAATGAAAAAATCAGTACTATTTCCGCCGTTTGTGGTGATTTTAAAGTTTTTCCATATAATCGTTGTAGATGATTGAAAAGAGGTGCTAAAGAAATGAACAAAATTATGGTGATAGGTGTTTCTGCTGGTGCAGGAAAATCCACGCTTGCCCGTGAATTGGGTCAAGCGCTCAATATTGAAGTACATCATCTGGATACGGTGTTCTGGAAACCTGGGTGGGTGCAGGCTACGCTTGATGAATTTGCAAGCGCCCAAAGAAAAATTGTAGAAACCAACAATCGTTGGGTCATTGAAGGTAATTACAGCAATACATATGAAATTAGGGCCGAACATGCCGATACGATTATTTATCTGGAATTGCCATTGTATGTTTGTCTTTATCGGGTGCTAAAGCGATGGTTGAAAAACAGAGGAAAAGAGCGCCTAGATCTAGGAAAAGGTTGTCCGGACAAAATGGATTGGGATTTTATTTCGTTCATCTGCAGAACATATTATCCGCGAAAAATTAAAATGCGGGAGCGGCTTCAACGGTTTCAAAAACTCGGTCCTGAAAAAACTGTTTATGTTTTGAAAGGGAAAAAGGAAATCGACGCTTTTATAATGAAAATAAAAGCGTCTTGATACATACTTTACGAAAAAAAGAACGTCGGAAAGATGTGTGTTATAATCTGGTTGTCTGAATATTTATGTTTAACAATTTTCATTTAAGGGAGAAGATATATTTATGACAAACATAAATCCTGCTGACGAGAAAAAACAGGGGGGTGGAACCACACTAAACCCAAATGGGAAAGAGGAAAACCATTTGAATCAACTGTTATTAATCATTGATGCACAACAGGCGTTAATGGATGGGACAGCACAAGAAAGCGCAGTTTTTAATAAGGAAAAGCTTATTAAAAATATCAATGCGGTAATTGAAAAAGCAAGAACATCCAACGTTCCAATTGTTTTTGTAAGGGATCTCGATGTTGCTGAGGGCAGAGGCAACGGATTTCAAATTCATAACGAAATAAATGTGCCTGCTTCTGCCAAGATTTTTGATAAAGTTGCAACAAATTCTTTTTATGGTACAGGGCTTTTAAACGATATACAATCGCAACAAATCGAGCATGTTGTAGTAATGGGTTGTAAAACTGAGCATTGTATAGACAGTGCAGTTCGAACTGCAACGATAAATGGCTTGGATGTTACATTGGTCGGTGATGGGCATACTACAACAGACACTGATGTATTACGCGCGGACCAAATTATAAACCACCATAACCTTACACTACATGGTCATTATAACGTCGAGCACTTCTCAGTTGTTCGCAATGCGAAGGAAGATTTGTTTTGCCCAACGCACGATTCTTATCGATAACATAAACAAGCGGTACGCACTGTTCCGTTTTTTACATAAAAAGGAAATTCACTAACTCATCCTCTAAAAATGTAAGGACTTACATAAAATATTTTATAAAAAAACATCATGAAACCCCTTGCAACCATGTGTAATAACTATTACCTTTTATCAATTAATGCTACAATAGAGTGGTGAAGATTGCATGGCAATTTTTGATGAATATTTCTTTCTGTGCTGATAATGCTATTACGATAAAGGAGTGTAAAGAATGAATCAAGCTCAGTTTGACAAAATTAAAAACGGAAAAGGTTTTATTGCTGCCTTGGACCAAAGTGGTGGAAGTACACCAAAAGCCCTGGCTCTTTATGGTGTTCCGGAAGATTCTTATTCCGGCGAAGATGAAATGTTCGATCTAGTGCACCAGATGCGGACGAGAATTATCACTTCTCCTGCTTTTGATTCCAAGTATATTTTGGGAGCCATTTTGTTCGAACAAACAATGGACCGTAAAATTGAAGGCTTGTATACAGCGGATTATTTGGCTGAAAAGAAAGGCATTGTTCCTTTCTTGAAAGTAGACAAAGGTCTTGCAGAAGAATCAAATGGCGTACAATTGATGAAGCCAATCACTGACTTGGATGAGACGCTGAGACGTGCGAATGAACGCCATATTTTTGGTACAAAAATGCGTTCTGTCATCAAAGAAGCTAACGAGGAAGGCATCAAAGCTGTTGTCGATCAACAATTCGAAGTCGGCAAACAAATTATTGCCGCCGGCCTGGTTCCAATTATTGAACCGGAAGTTGATATCAACAGCCCAGAAAAAGAAAAATGTGAAGAACTGCTGAAGGCAGAAATTCTGCGTCATCTTGACAACCTAGGCGAAAATGAAGACGTCATGTTAAAAGTGACGATTCCTACAAAAGCAAACTTGTACAAAGAGTTAATCGACCATCCGAAAGTGGTACGCGTCGTGGCGCTTTCCGGCGGATATTCCACAGACGTGGCTAACGAAAAACTAAAAGAAAATAACGGCCTGATTGCCAGCTTCTCCAGAGCTTTAAGTCAAGACTTGAATGCCAACCAAACGGATGAAGAATTCAATGCTGCACTTGAAAATGCCGTAAAAGATATTTACGAAGCTTCCATTTCCTAAGTTTGGTAGCAGTTATCATTATTAAAGCAAAAAAACCTTTAGACTTTCGATATAAGTTTAAAGGTTTTTTTGTTGGCTTTTGTTATAATCGAAATTGTAGAAATAAAATCTATATTGGAAGCGAAGTGTTCACGGACCATCAATAATCATTTGAGACTAGATCCTATCTTTTGATGTAAACTAGATAAAAAAGGAGAATTTGCAATATGAGTGAAATAAATTGGTTGGATGAAGTGTCCAAAAGAAAAGAAGATTTTTTGAAGGATCTGCAAGGACTTTTGCAAATCAAAAGTGTGCTGGATGAAGAACATGCCACAGCAGATGCCCCACTTGGACAAGGTATCAAGGACGCTTTGCAGTACATGTTGGATTTAGGGGAAAAAGATGGTTTCCGTACCAAAAACGTTGGTAATCTGGCAGGACATCTAGAAATGGGGGAAGGTAAAGAGCTTGTCGGTATTTTAGGCCATGTCGATGTAGTGCCGGAAGGGGATGGCTGGAGTGTGGATCCATATAGCGGCGTTGTCAAGGACGGCAAAATTTATGCGCGCGGTTCCAGCGACGATAAAGGTCCGACTATTGCAGCTTATTATGGAATGAAAATCGTCAAGGAATTGGGGCTTTCCCTTGGAAAACGCGTACGCCTAATTATCGGTACTGACGAAGAAAGCGACTGGCGCGGTGTGGAGCATTATTTTACAAAAGAAGAAATGCCGGATGTCGGCTTTGTGCCGGATGCTGATTTTCCAATTATATATGCGGAAAAAGGCATTGCCGATTTCGATATCGTGCAATCGGCTCAGGCGGATCAGTCCCATGCTTCCGTGGTGTTGCGTTCTTTCCAATCGGGGCGTAGGTATAATATGGTACCGGATTTTGCAGAAGCCCATCTGAAATTGCAGGGTGAAGCAGGAACGCTAATGCAACCGTATCAAGAATTTCTGGAAAAAAACGGATTGGATGGCAAGGCATCCGAAAATGGTGCTGAATTAGTGCTGACCTTGGTTGGCGAAAGTGCCCATGGAGCAGAGCCGCGTAATGGGAAAAATGCCGGGATTTACATGGCGCAATTTTTGCAGGCAGTAGAGCTGGATGAAGCCGGCAAGAAATTCGTAGACACGGTTGCACAGTTTTTTGAACAATCCCGTGGCGAAGTTTTCGACATTGCCTTTTCAGATGAGGTTTCCGGAGATTTGACGATTAATGTCGGCATCATGAGCTACAGCAGGGAATCAGGTGGCCGAATCGGTTTGAATATGCGCTATCCGGTCACTTTTGATATAGCGTCTGGAAAAACAACGGTACAATCGAAATTGGAAGAAAATGGACTTCAACTGGAAAACTTCAGTGATTCCAAGCCGACTTATGTGGAAAAAGATGATCCGCTCATCCAAACACTGCAAAAGGTTTATGAAGAACAAACCGGCGAAAAAGCAGAATTGTTGGCGATTGGCGGCGGTACATACGCACGAGCACTAGATCACGGTGTCGCATTTGGTGCGCTATTTCCGGGTCGTGAGGATGTCATGCACCAAAAGGATGAGTACGCGATTGTCGATGATTTGCTGCGCGCATCTGCAATGTATGCCCAGGCAATCTATGAATTGGCAAAATCATAAATAACGACACAGGAAAAAGAATACAATTCTAAAGAGGAAAAATGAGGGAGTGGAACAAATTGAAATATGTAGACACATGGGATTTGGATAGTATTTTTCCGGGGGGAACAAAATCTGAAGCACTGCAAGCAAAATTAAGGACCATCAAAGATGAAATCGCTGCATACAAACAAGTGTTGGATGGATGGAATTTTACTGAAGATCCGTCCGCGAACACGTTTCAGTCCATTTTGCAAAAACAGGAGGATATTGAAAAAGGGCTCGGACAATCCGCTACGTTTGTGCAAATGTGGCATGATGCATACATGAACGATGAACATGCAAATGTTGTGATGGGGCAAATTATGGACCTTTTCAGTGAAATGCAAAAGCTGTCCAATACATTCATGAAAAAGCTCGTAGAAATTCCAGATAACGACTGGCAAAAGCTGCTGGAAGAAGATGGATTACAAGAAACTTCCTTTGCGTTGAACGAAATCCGTGATGATGGCAAACGGCTTTTATCGGAAGAAGAGGAGAAACTCATTGCTGAATTAAACAAAGACGGTTTGGCTGCCTGGAGTAATTTATACGATACAGTTGTATCCATCATGACCATTCCGTTTACAGATAAAGATGGAAAAACAGTCGATTTATCGGTTGGACAAGCGATGAACCGAATGTATGCCGATCCGGATCCAGATGTGCGCAAACAGATTTTCGAAAACTGGGAAGCAGCCTGGAGCAAATATGCACCAATATTTGCCGATACAATTAACCATCTGGATGGCTACAGAATAACGTTGCAAAAAGCCCATGACCGCAAAGGACATCTGGAGGAGCCATTGGAATATAACCGCATGTCCAAGGAGACACTCGATGCAATGTGGACTGCCGTGACGAATAATAAGCAGCCGTTTATTACTTTTTTAAATCAAAAGGCAAAATTGTTAGGTATGGACAAATTAGGTTGGCAAGATGTCGATGCACCTGTTGCACTGGGTGATTCCGAGGCGAAGAAGTTTACCTATGATGAAGCATGTGATTTTGTTATCGAAAATTTTGCCTCCTTTGGTCCGAAATTGTCTGCATTTGCCAAGCATGCCCTTGAAAATCGTTGGGTGGAGGCAGAAGACCGTCCGAACAAGCGGCCAGGCGGATATTGTACCGGACTGCCGGAATTTGAAGAATCGCGGATTTTCATGACGTTTACCGGCTCGCCAAGTGATGCCAGTACGTTGGCGCATGAGTTGGGTCATGCTTTTCACAGCCACGTTTTAAAAGAAGTACCGCGATTAAATCGTCATTATGCGATGAATGTTGCGGAAACGGCAAGCACGTTTGCAGAAACTATTATCGGAAATGCAACAGTTGCCAATGCCAATTCCAAAGAAGAAAAGGCTGCCCTTTTAAATTCCAAATTGGAAAACGCCACTGCGATGTTCTTGAATATTCACGCACGTTTCTTGTTTGAGGATGCATTTTATACGGAGAGGGCGAAAGGTATTGTCTCCGAAAAACGCCTGAATGAATTAATGGTTGAGGCACAGAAAAAGGCATATGGTGACAGTCTATCGAGTTATCATTCGCATTTTTGGTGCAGCAAGCTGCATTTCTTCATCGACCAAGTACCGTTCTATAACTTCCCGTATACGTTTGGTTTCTTGTTCAGCCTGGGTATCTACGCAAAGTATTTGAAACAGCCGGAGGGATTTGAGGAAAAATATATTGCGCTGTTGAAAGATACGGGTTCTATGAAAGTAGAAGACTTGGCAGCAAAACATCTTGACGTCGATTTGACCAAACCGGATTTTTGGGAAGCCGGAATTCAGTTAATGGCAAACGATGTGGAGGAATTTATTCGCTTGACCGATGAGGTTGGAAAAAAATAATAGACGTATCAAACGTCCGCTTTTCGTAGGTAAAGGCAGTATAAAATTGGGCTGTATGAATGTCATTTGCTATGACAGCCACGTCCGGCTCCAGCGCCCAGCAACTAGCAAGGGTTTTGGGTGGGGTGAGTAACCGCAGCCCCAGATGTTTTGGTGGGACGAGTAATCGCAGTCCCAAATGGTTTTTCGGTGGGACGAGTAATCGCAGCCCCAAAGTGCTCCAGTTTGTACGTTGCTAAACGGGCGCTTGCGCCTTTGCTTTATGAAGCGGGCGTTTTGTATTGGCGTTGGGACTGGGGTCGCATGGTTTAAAAACCATTGTCTTGGTTGGAACGAAGGCCCAACATGAAAAAATGCGCATACTGACGTCGCAAAAAACCGCTTGTTTTGGAACAAGTTAGTTGGCGATAGGGCGTTTTCAATCTGTTCATACAAACTACACTTCCTATCATATACATAAGTAAAAGGCAGAAATGGAAGGTGTTCGTGATGAAATGCCATAAATGTGGAAAAGAGGTTTCAGATACTGCCAGGTATTGTGAATGGTGCGGGACGGCTATCCCGCAAGAAAAATTATCAACGACTACAACCGGACAAAACGACATTCATAAGCTTGTTACAATGCTTGCCTATTTAGGGATTCTATTTTTCCTCCCGCTTGTCGTCAATCCAAAATCCAAAGCAGGTGCTTTTCATGCGAATCAAGGGTTGGTCCTGCTTATTTTTTCTATTGCAGGACAAGTAGTTTTTAAGTTTTTGGATATTTTTCTTTGGTATCTCTGGCCGCTGACAAACCTGCTACAAGGGATATATGGTTTGGTCATGCTGGTACTCATGATCATCGGCATGGTCAATGCTTATAAAGAAGAACAAAAGCCATTACCGATAATTGGGGGGACGCGTATTTTGTGATAGCTGTAGGGAATGAGCACCTGTGGCGGTATACGAAAAAAATGCTCCGCCAGCAGCAGATACAAAAACAACTTGGACATTTTGAAGAATCGAAAATAGCCTCTCTCCATTCTAAAGCGAAATTCTTTCATGGGTTTCGCATTTTTTCGTGAAAATACTGAATGCTCAAGAAATACGATCGGGTTGTTCTTCTTATGTAATGGGTGTTGTGCAACGCTTGCTGTGTACGAAGAGCATGCCAATGAATTTATGTGGTTTTTTCAAAATTACTTTACATAAAATGAACGTCATGCTACACTATGGTTAAATAAAATTGACAGTGAAACTTTTATTGACCGAAGGGGATAGCTATGAAAGAGAATATGGTAATTGAAGACTTTCAACAATTAAAAGCCTTAAGCGATCCACTGCGGGCGAATATGATGATGCATTTGGTGATGAAAGCATACACCGGTCAGCAACTTTCCGAAATAATGGGTATTCCACGTGGGAAATTGCATTACCACTTGAAAGATTTGGAAAAAAACAAGCTGATTGAAATCGTAAAAACCGAAGAAAAAAATGGTATCATGCAAAAATTTTATCAAGCGGTTGCCACAGATTTCCAAATTTCCGGTGAACTATTGCCCCACAAGAAAGAAGTAGAAGACACAACGAGACAAATCATGTACTCTATCCTGGAAAGGGCTAAGCATAAGGTGAAGACGGCACCCAATCATGCATTTGAATCGAAGGAACCTAATGAGGGTCCTTTGGAAAGGGGATTTATTTCGTCTACTTTGCAAGTCGCTGTTTCTGAGGAACAATTTAAACAGTGGAAGGAAAAATATTATCAGTTGCTTGAAGAATTGCAGCAAATGGAAGAACAAACAGACGGACTAAAGAAAAACTACTATATCACCACCCTTGGTTTCCAGACCGATGAAATGGATGGCGAATGACTGGGGGATTAAAATATGAACCTGCTGAAGAACAGGAATTATTTGCTGTTATTGCTTGGTAGGGTTGTTACAAACATCGGGGACAGTTTGTATTATGTTGCAAGTATGTGGCTTGTTTATAAGCTGGGAGACAACATGTTTTATTCCGGATTGGCAGGTTTCTTGACATTGTTACCAACTGCATTGCAGTTCATTACCGGTCCGTTTGTAGATCGCTGGCCAGCAAGAAAAACACTGGTCACGACCCAATTCCTTCAAACGTTCATCTTGTTAACCATTCCGATTGCTCATTACTTCCATGTGCTAACAGTCCAGCTCGTTTTGGTCATTATGCCAGTAGCATCTTTCATTCAACAGTTTGCCTATCCGATGCAAACAAAGACGTTGCCTGTGATATTGAAAAAAGAAGAGCTAATCAAAGGAAATTCCTATTTTGCATTCGCCTATCAAGGAATTGACTTGGTTTTTAATGCCGTTTCGGGCATTCTGGTTGCTATTTTCGGAATTTTTCTTTTATATATTGCGGATTCTGTTATCTTTGCGACGGCGGCAATATTATTTGCATTCCTGTCCATTCCACATAGGAAAGAGAAGTTAGGAAAGCGGGATTGGAAGAATAAAACGTCAGCATATTTTTCGGAATTGAATGAAGGGTTTACGACTGTCTTTCGTTCATTAATAGCCATTTTTTTAATCGGATCGGTGATTGCCAATTTTTGTATTGGAGGGGCAATGGCTGTATTGCCGGCCTTTGCCGATCATCATGGCGGTCCAATGTATTATGGCTTTTTTCTTGCTGCGATATCCATCGGCAGTCTAGTTGGCGCCTTAAGTGCATCTTGGATGGGCACGTTTCGTATCGGTGGTTTCACCATTATCGCTTTTTGTATCGGTGCTGTATGTTGGCTTTTCGCTGCTTTGCTTCCATATACTTGGATGGCATTGATTTGTTTCGCTTTTGCGTGGATTCCAATTGGAGGTACGAATGTAATTTTTGCTGCCAGCCTGCAAAATCTCATTCCTCACCACAGTTTGGGTCGTATTACAACTGTTTCTACTAGCTTAAGTGCAGTGGCTATGCCAATTGGTTCCTTGACAGGTGGCTATGTTGCAAGCGTGACAAGTAGCACGCTGACAATCGCTTGTACAGGAATGGGGCTTTTAGTTGTTTCGACTGTATGGCTTCTCCATCCACGGTTGAGAAGCTTGCCCAAGGTGGAAATGCTGTCTGCTGAAATGATTGGACTGGAAATGTCGCTGCATGCAAACGAAGGATTGTCAGAGAAAAATTGAGTAAATCGTTTACTATCAAACCCGGCTAAATGGTAAAATAATTGTCAGGATGTTTCAATATTCCTACTTTTTTCGGTGGGGGAAAACAGGGCACTATGTGATTTGGCAACTGGTCGGCTGTTACTAATACGAATATGCACACTCATTCATATAGATTGATTCCACAAGAGTGCGAAAGAAAGGAGTTCAACAAACTTAATTTTGCACAGGGGTAACACTGGACCATATTACACACACAGGTTGTATCCCGCACAAAGCCATATCCCAAGGTTCAGATATGGCTTCAACGTGCCGGCTACAAATTGTTATTCAATTGAGATAGCTGTTTTTTCGCCAGATGTTCATTCGCTGCTTCGAATTCTTTATGATCATCCACGGAATCCCCGGCAAAATTATCCTCTTGGTTAAACGGGTTGTTCGTGTGCAATCCTGTTGTCGCACTTATTTCACCATTTGTGTTTGCCTCTACCGGAAATTGGAATTTCTTTTTTGGTTTTTCTGTCAATGTGCTTCACCTCTACATTAGTTTGGACAAGTAGGACGATTATATGACAACGGACAACTGTTATTTGGCTGGTCCGTAATATTAACGGAAAGGGAAATGTCGATGGAAAAAGATTCTGTAAAACAAATATGGCAGGACTTTCGTAAACAAAATCTAGATACTCCAAATGAATACGTTGCCTGGGCGTTTGGCGATTCAAAAGAAATGGCAAATACCCTTGCAAGGCTGGTGCTGGAAGAAAAGAAAACGGCAACAGCTTCCAACTATGCACTTTATGAACTGCATCATGAAGAACTGCCTAAAGTAGGACTGATAAATATTCTTTTGGATGGGGATGAAGAAGCAGTTGCCATATTAAGAACAACTGCTGTTGATGTGATACCTTTTGATCAAGTGACAGAAACGCATGCTTATTTGGAAGGGGAAGGCGATCGCTCGCTGGCATATTGGCGAAACGTCCACGAAGAATTTTTTACAAAAGAATTGGATGCGATTGGTCGGGAATTTCATCAACAAATGCCTGTCGTGTGTGAGCGTTTCGAGGTAATTTTTAAACGCTAGCGTCTCCCGGAAATTGCGTACAGCTCATACTTGCCAGAATGGGTTTAAAGAAACAAAGAATGGGTATTTCCTATATAGAAATGACTGAGATAGTGGAACTTCACATAAAAAAGAGCGGGTGATGAACCTTTTTAGGGGATGTCAACGTATTAGGATGTATAAAAAGAAAAAATTCAAATAATAAATGAATTACCGTATAGTAACAATGGAGAGGAAGTTAAAGACTGGCAAATATACAAGAATTAAAGGAGCAAATAGAATACACACGACAAATGATGTACCGGGCATACGAGAATAACCCAAAGGATCCCCGGGTGTTAAAGATCTCCCAATCGCTGGATGTGCTTTTAAATGAATTGTCCCGCCAGGAGCGAAAAAAGGAGATTGAAAATTAATTTTTCCGCATGGAGTTTGTTCGGTTTATAGGGTAAACTAAAAAATACTAGAAAACGCTTGGAATTTCTGCGCCAGGCGTTTTTGTTGTTTTATAGATATTAATTGTTTCAGCAATTGCACGTCTTCCTGTAAACGCAAAATCTCACTGTCTGTTCGGTCGGCCTCGCCCCGATGAACTACCGAATGAGGATTATTTTCTTCCATTCGGTCGCTCATAACCTTGATGAACTACCGAATGAGAATTATTTTCTTTCGTTCGGTCGCTCATCGCCTTGATGAACTACCGAATGAGAATTTTTTTCCTTCGTTCGGTCGCTCATCGCCTTGATGGACTACCGAATGAGAATTGTTTTCTTTCGTTCGGTCGCTCATAACCTCGATGAGCTACCGAATGAAGATTATTTTCTCCCGTTCAGTCGTTCATCCCCTCAATGAGCAGGTTCGTTATAAGCTTAAGATGAAATTAGACGAAAAACATGGATATTTACTGGAAGTTCACTGCATTGGTGTACAAATTTTATTCAACTGCGTCCAACCATATTATGGTAAAATTGTTTATTTTTTTGCGACTAGGGAAGAAAAATATAAACAACGGAGGGGGAACAAAATGATGAAAAGGAAAATTTTCCTTCTATGTGCGGCTTTAATAGGTGTTGTGTTGCTTGCGAGTTGTGCATCACACGACAATTCACAAACGTCAAAAGCTCATAATGCTGTTACTTCCAGCGATAAAAATAATAGCAGCAATGCAGATAAGATGAAGGACAAACAAGCTGGCAAAGAAAATACGGATTCCAATGATCAGTCCAGTGATAAGCCTAAAGAAGACCAATACGAAAACGATCATTCCAAAGCAGAGGCTGGAACAAGCAATGGAAGCGATGAAAACCAACCAGCCAATCTATCGAACCAATTAAAAATGAACGATACAAATATAAAACTGCCAGCCATCTTCCCGATAAATGGGAATGTTACGCCGACGATAAGGAAAAATACACCGTCTGTTTATTCCATTGACTATCGGACCAATTCTAATAAAGATGTTGCCTCATTTACAGGAACCCTTTACCATTCAGCGGATGAAGCAAAACATAACATGGATGAATTTATGAACGGAAAGACAGTGCCGAAAAGGGATGATACCGCAACAGATCTTGGTCATGGTATTGAGGGATATGGTGAAGGTACTGCCGGTCATGCCCACTTTGGCTGGAAAGAAGGAAATTGGACGATGAGTATTACATCTGTATCAGCTGATAAGATGGATAACCCGGCTATTGCTCGCAAAATGGTGGATTATCTGGAATCTCATTCCTTACCCGCACCAAAGGATAAGGGAATGGTTTTCGTGAATTACCCAAACGGCGGCAATTCCGTTAATGTAGCGATTCGTTGGCAGGAGAATAAAATGGTGTATCAATTGAAGACAAGCGAAGTGCCGCTTGATGCTTTAAAAATGGCTGTATCCGTGAAATAATTTGCGTGTTAAATGAAGGACATTATAATAACGGCAACAGGTTATACTATTTACAAACATGAAATATCACATTTAGTCCCATTGTAATACTTGCAAAAAACGCATGTGTAAATCATTAAGATTTTACATGCGTTTTGCTTTGCGATTTGTTGTTTCTACTTCACAAGTGTATTCGTTAAAATTACTCACTATCGAGAGCCTTTAGGGTGTCTCCAGCAGTGATGCTACCCTTTTAACAAAAGGATCCTTATCATAAGAACGATACAGTTTGCTTGCAAGTTGGATCGGATCTCCAAAAAAATAACGTTCATATTGGATTTCACGGGTGCCGAATGCGCTCATGGAAAGCTCCCATGCCAATCGGAAAAGCTTTACTCGTGTTTCGGCATCGTCGGATTTAGATTGCAGGTATTGGTCCAAATCTTTTCGTATCGGTGATTGAAAAGATTGCTCCGTTGGTATTGACATTAGTCCACTGGCACCAAGCTGCTGTATAATCTCGCCAAATCTGGCATAGACTTTGGGAAAAACATTGCTGGCTACCTGTAGAGTCGTTTGGTCCGGTCGCATGAATCCCCACTGATCCAGCTCAGCTTCAGCCTCAGACTTAATCACCAATGCCTTCATCGTCTCCAATGCAATAATCACCTCAGAGGCCTTTTCCTGCACATGCTGGTATTCACTGATATTAATCGATTCAATAATGGATTGTACAACGCCGAGGATGAATTCTGTTTTGACAATTTGTCTGGATACAGCTTGGTGTAATGCAAAAGGCAAAAAGCCGGTTGAGAATAAAAATCTGTTAGATACCTCGATATTATCATAAAAAAATACCCGATCCCATGGTACAAGTACATTGTCAAAAACAACGATAGCATCCATTTCTTCGTAACGGGAACTTAATGGATAATTAAATGATGAATCTCCCCGGACAAAGGATTCCCTGGCAATGAACTTCAGGCCTTTGCTATTGCTCGGAATAGAAAAAGCAAAACCATTCGCCTTGTCTTGGGCGCCACCTGCTGAAATGACAACAATCTCATCGGTAATGCCCCCTTGGGTCGCCAACAGCCGGGCACCCTTGATAACAATGCCTTTCTCATTTTTTTCAATTACCTTGGCAGCAATAGGCTCTTCTGTTTCTTCAAAATAAAACTGTGCACGATTTACTTGGGGATTGACAAATGTGTGGGTCATTGAAATATCATTTTCTCGTGCATATTCGTAAAAGGAAACAAGATGCTCCGGAAAGCAATTTTCTTTCCCTTTTAAAATATCCGCCGAAGATGCAATCGCCATCAGCACCGTATTCATGTAATCCGGGCTTCTTCCCATCATGCCATTGTTTTTTCTCGCCCATTCTTGCGTCATTGCCCGCCTTTTGACTAAATCTTCTTTGGTTTTTGGCTGTAAATACGACATGCCAACAGGCTTTCCGGTTAAAGGGGAGGGATACGTCATCTTTTCTTTTAGTGAGGCGTCATGCTGCAGGTCGTACAGGGAGGCTTGGGTTTTTATCACTCCTTTAAAGGCGGGATGCTCGGAAATCTTTCCGGCGACACGCTGTCCATCTACCCAGATATTTGTTTGCAGCCGATTCATACGGTCGATGTATTCACTACCTGATATGGCTGGCATATGCTCACTCCTTACACGTTTTAACATGTCATCAAATTTTTATACCACTCACGTTATGTTATTAGAACAGCCAAAAGATGGTTCCACCGTGCCAAGCACTGGAACAATTCAGGATAGTCCCGGTGCTTGGTAAGTTCTGCGGAATTTTTCGGTTATCGATTGCAAGTGTTTGTAGTCAAGTTTCGATAGGCTCTCCCAGTCAATTACATCAAGTATATAGATGTGAAAATCCCAGAGTTTTTGCTTGATGGTATCATTGCTGACGACAGCGATTTTATAAAGTACTTCGATAATCCCATAGATTACGGATACGTCATCCTTTCCGTAATGGCGAATTTGGTAGAAGCTTTTGTACAAATATGTTTCATACTTTTTTTGCTCAATGATCACTCTAAGCTGCTGATTATGATCCGCTAAATAATTTATTTCTTTATATTCTTTGCCAATCTCGCTTAGCAGCTCACCGATGCGATTTATACAATTAATTGCCGTGTGTGGATCATTGATTGCTGGTGAAATGGCACGCAATGCAATCTCTACCAGTTTTTGCAAAGAAAATTCAATATCCTGCAGGTCAGTACGTTCGTTGCCGATAAGGATATATTCATTGGTGTGTGTGAATTCCTCATCTTGTTGCGCATTAACATACATGATTGGATAATCTCTTATAACAAAATCACCAATTTGTACATTCATTTGGATGAATTGGTCGTGATATACTGCCCATTCGACCAGCTTTTTCCAATCAATCGTTTGAACGTAGCCTGACTTTATAGCGTGGACCGGCTGGCTGGCATTGGAAGTTGCTCTTTCAATTTCTTGTCTATCCCAAGTTTCACATACTTGAAAATCTCTTTCTTTATACATATGCGAAATGACCCGGGAGCCATCGACCCGGATGGTAGCGATCAGATTGTTTACCTGCACCCACCGTGAAGAAAGATGGATGAAATAAACAAAAAACGCCAAAACCAGAATAGAGATAATGACCATCACTATCGGACCAATCAACCCGCCGCTTTTACCTACCAATAATAAATGCAGTAATGCGAAAATAAACCCAAAGCAATAGACGCCCAATACATGATGTGTGGTCTTGCTGCGCATGAAGTCTTGTAAGGTACGTGGTGAAAATTGTGTCGAGTAGGTTGTCAGTACGACCATGATGATTGAAAAACTGATGGTCGTCATATTGAGGATGGCACTAGCAAGGGCCGAATACAATTCTTTTGCAATATCGCTGGTTGTCAAAATCATTTTCGGCAACTGGTGTTGAAAGCTGGTTAAAATCCAGGAATCCAAGCTGTTTATTATAAGCACCAAGCAAATGGCAGCAATACTGTACAGTCCCGGTAAAAACCAAAACGCTTCTCTTATGCGAATCCAAATTTTTTCCCTCTCCAAGTTTAATCCTCCAAACAATGTATGCTGATACCAGGCAATACCCTATTTTGCGTTCAATCAACCATTGCCATTGATGGATCGCATGAATTGGCATTAATGAATGAGGAGGTTTAAACTAATCTCAAGCATGTTGGTCATAGATGAATGGAAAAACATGTTTTAGTTTACCGAAAAAGGGAAGGAAAGTAATGTAAGACAAGCAATATTTTGGGAAAGGATTGTTGATTATTTATGAAAAATATACAATATCAGCCAACAAAAAATAAACAGCTTTCTGATGCCCAGGAAGTGCTGTATGCGAAGGAGTTTAAACAAGCGGACATTGCTGGCGGATTTCGCCGGGAGCGCGTGAGAGAAGCAAAACGTGAAAACCCAAAATTAAAATAACGCGGGACAGGGGGACAGGTTCCTTGTCCCAGCTAGATTGGCAGAGATTGGGACAGTGGACCTGTCCCTCTGTCCCTACTGCATCTGAATTGCCTTTTTTGCTAGCTGATCCGCATGGATGTTTTGCTTTTCCGGTACCCATTTGATAAAAAAGTAGGGAAAGGAACCAGCGATTTCTCGTATCTTTGTCAGCAACGGCTGAAAGCTTTGATTTTTTGTTCTATCATTTTCAATCGTATCGACAACCACTTTGGAATCCGAACGAAAAGATAATATTTCCCCGGCAAATTTTTCATTGCAAATCTTCAGTGCTTCAATAACCGCTTGGAATTCCGCTTCATGGTTGGACATCTTTTCTAGTGGGATCGCATATTCAAAAATTTCTCCGTTGGCCTTGATATAGATTCCTGCACCACTGCTACCCGGATTTCCTTTTGATGCACCATCTGTATAAACGATAATCACTTATTTTCTTCCCCTTAAATAACGTATAGTTTGCTGATTAATATCCAATATATATGCAAAAAATCCGGTATGTAAAGGGAGAGGTTCTAGGAAGGGCATGTCGATGGACGGTTTGAACGGAATTTGTTTCAGACAAGCACGTGCATTGTATCAACCCTGGGCAAACGGCACCTCCTCCATGCATGAGCATATGTACGTGCATTGCATCAACCCTTACAGGCTTGGACGGGTGAACAGAACGAGCGTATTCATATCATTCGTCATTTTGGGAAACCTATTAGCAGCAATTGTTCAACTGGAGGTGACATGGGTGGCAGACAAGCAGGATAACTTGTCAAGCAGATCATCTGACCTGGATTTGGCAGCATTGCAAGCGCAAGCCCAACGTTCGGGATTAACGTACAACCAGGCCAAGGTGTATATTGCCAAGACAACCGGCGGACATGGAACAAATATTTATAGTGATACAAATGTTGAGGAAGTAAAACGTCAAAATAGCGAGTCCGAAGCAAACAACAAAAATAATAACAATAACTTATAAAAACAGGGGAGATTCCCCTGTTTTTGACTAGCGATTTTTCTTCTCTTCTTCTTCATGATGCTCCCAGTACGTATCCTTGCCGCTCACGGGACAAACCGGAAAAACGTCATCCTTGGTGAATTTTCGTGCCTCACCGGATTGGCACATATATTCTGCAGATACAGGAATACCTTGCCCTGTTCGGTAAACGCGTTCTTCGTTTCCCAATTGGAATCCTCCTTCAGTATATGCTGCATGTCAAATTAAAGGAAATCAGTAGTCAATTTCTTCCAAATCCTTTGGCTGCGGTGTAGGCTGCTCATGTTGCAATTTTTCATTTTTGGAAATATCCTCGCTTGTTTCCTGATACGATTTTGCTGTGTATTTTTCTTCCTTATCCTTCACGACAATCAATTCCTTTCAAAAATATAATCCATGTTAGTTTTACCAATGAAAGTAAAAGTATAAGGTGCCTGGTATCCCAAGCCATTCTGAATTGTTACGTTTGCTTGTGCCTTGTGTTGACAAGAATAGTAAAACCAGCGAAAATACAAGTAGAAAGGATTGGAAGGAAGGGGAGCCAGATGCTACGATTTTTGATGGAACTAATCCGGATTATTTGCATTTTTTTCCTTGGTGGTATCATTTTGAGTGTCATAGCCAATTCACTTTATGCAGCATTCGGTGTCATTATACAAAATACAAACAGAGGCTGGCTTGTAGGAATTTCTATTTTGCTGTTGCTTTTTGTTTGGTATCGAAACCGACTGCAATTTACGGGATTTTACAGAAGCAAGCGGCAAGTAAAATTGCCAAAAGCAGCAACTTGGTCAATCGTAACCAGTGCTTCAGTGCTGTTAATTGCTGTGCCATTTGTTTAGTGTCGGGCATCCAAGTGTTGGTGCCAGGCACAGGAGGAGGGGAAGGATTATGGACTACCTGGATCTGGAAACGCCTGCGTTACTGGTCGATAAGGAAATGATGTTGGGTAATTTAAGGTCCATGCAGGATTATGCGGAAAAAAATGGGGTGAGGCTGCGGCCGCACACAAAAACACATAAAATGCCTGCTTTGGCTAAGCTGCAAGAAAAGTATGGAGCATCCGGCATAACTGTTGCAAAAGTAGGGGAAGCGGAAGTAATGGCGGAAAATGGACTCCAAAATATTTTTATCGCCAATGAAATTGTTGGCGAGTCGAAATTGAACCGAATTAGAAAGCTTGCACAAAACATTGACATATCGTTTGGTATCGACAGCGTTTTTCAAGTGCAACAGATCGAAAGTGTCTTTAGGGGCGCAGACAAAAAGGCGCAAGTGCTGGTAGAGATCGAGGTGGGCGAGAATCGCTCGGGAATTATTGAAGAAAAGGATTTCCGCAACTTATTGGAGTCGATAAAATCCTGCAAAAATGTTTCCTTCAAAGGCGTATTTTCACATGATGGCCATTCCTATAAAGCGAAGGATACGCCTTCTTGCAAAGAGCTTTTCCTAAAGGCTACACATCGTACATTACATTTTGCTGAAATTGCTGTGCAAATGGGTCTTCCAGCAGAAACCGTGAGCATTGGTTCTACCCCGCCGTTCATGCTAGGATTCGATATTCCAAAAGGAGTTACCGAAATTCGTCCTGGAACCTATATTTTCATGGATGCCTCCCAAGCAAATGTTATTGGTACATATGATAGATGTGCGGCATCGGTGCTGGCAACGGTTATTAGCAAACCAACGCGTGAACGTGTCATCTTGGATGTTGGTGCGAAAGGGATTACGGCACAGACGAGAAGTGAAGGTATCACAAAAACGATTGGGGTTGGCAAAATAAAAGGGTTTTCGCATGTTTTTATCGATGGTGTATTTGATGAGCATGCAATTATTTATAATGCTGATTTCAGTAAGCAGGTACAAATTGGAGATAAAGTGGAAATCATTCCAAACCACGTTTGTCCTGTTTGCAATTTGCATGAAAAGGCTTATCTTATTCAAAACGGTGTGATCGACGAGGTCTTGGATGTCGATTGCAGAGGCAAGCTGCAATAGGAATAAATGGAATATGGGGGTAGCATGATTGAAAAGCTGCCCTTTTCTTATAAAAAAATGACCAATATAGTGGCGATCTCACTTCATTTCCTTAAAACTATTGGTCCAAAGAAAAACAATACCTAGAACGAAACCAGAAATAAAACCGCCAAAGTGTCCAGCGAAACTAACCCCTTTAGCGAATAAAGTTATTAACCAGCCAATTGTAATAAACACCAACAATGCAGTCCTTGATTGTCTATCTATCAGCTTCTTTTTAAAACAGATAATAGACAGGTATACACCAAAGACACCATAACCAAAACCGGAAGCCCCAACAACGGCGTGGTTACTCATTATTAAAATTGCTATCGCACTACCAAGAATAGTAAAAAAGAATAATACAGCATATTTGAGTTTCCCTAAACTTTTCTCGATGGGTGGATTAATAATAATAATTGCTGCCATATTAAAAGCAAAATGTGCAAATGAACCGTGTAAGAATGCATAGCTGAAAAATCTGTAATATTCGTTTTGTTGTATATACTCGAGTGATATTCCGCCCCATCTATTAAAAATGCCTTCCCCTGATAAAGCACCGAGCAGTGATGTATATAAAAATGCAATTGTGTTTAAAAAAACAATAGCAGATGTTATTGGATATTTTGATAAAAATTCCTTGAAACTTTCATTTCTAACTAAAATCACTAATATGTACACCCCTTCTTATGTTGCTTTAAATGCTAAAATAAGCCTAGACTTTTGATAATATTATTTTATACATTGATAATATTAACACAATTACTAAGCCAGGTGGACACTTATTTTGAATGGGTGGTACTACAATGCAAAATCTTAATCGAAGCTGGGGAACATTCAAAATCATCTAGTGGAGCATCCCAAAAGTTCTTTCCAAATCAAATATATGAGCGGCATTATATATAAATAAAAGGCCGGAATCAAAAAGACGATTCACTCGCTCCATTTCAGGATAACCGAAACTAAAAAGGTGTATTTTGATTCTCTGTAATCAAAGTGCATTTTTTATGCGTTTAATTCAATTAATATCTAATTTCATATTCAATAAATATTGAATAATATATTTTTATGGATTATAATAGTCCAATAGAAGAAATTATCAGAGGTGATTTCGTGGAAATAATACATGCGACAAGTAGAAAAAGAGAAACTTATGACGTTCAGATAGCTTATTCTACGTTATGGGAATGCGCACTTGGAATTGCTGCAGTAACGAATTCCCAATTAATTAATACATTGGAAAAACCTGCAGCTTACTGGGAAGAACTTAGAGGGAAACTATCAACAAACCTTTTAAATCATTTGGATTATGTGGAAAAGAACAATACTTGGAAAGCACTGCTACAATTACTCCATCAAATTGAAGGTAACAACGTGAAAGAGTTTTGTTCAGGTGTCAGATTGCTTGAATCCCATGAATTAAAATTCATTTGTCTGCCATTTATTGGTGATACATTTCAGCATTTAAGGGAAAGTGCTGCTTTTGGTGAAGAAGAGGCTATCTTGGAACTAAAAAGGATAACAAATGAAAATTCCTTTTTCCCCCGATATATAGAATTCATTAGTAAAATAGATGCAAATGAACTTAAATCTCATCTTATTGAAGTCATGTCTGGTTGGTACGAATCAGTAATTGTCCCCAACTTGGAAAAGACAGAACAGATTTTGCAAACTGATTATAAGTCCAAAAATCAAATGAAAGAAAAAATGACACCCGAAGAACTTGTTCAATGGGCAACCGGGGGAGTCAACTATCTCCCAGAACCAAGTGTTCATAGGGTTCTGCTTATCCCGCAGTACATATACCGCCCTTGGAATATTGAAGCAGATCTTGAAGATACCAAAGTGTTTTACTACCCGGTAGCAAACAGTAGTCTTTCGCCAAATGACAAATACATGCCAAGCAATTTCTTGGTACAAAAACATAAAGCTCTGGGAGATGAGGTTAGGCTTCGAATAATAAAGCTGTTATCTGAAAATGACCGTTCGTTACAAAACCTCACAGAACAGTTGAATATGGGGAAAACGACAATTCATCACCATCTAAAGATATTACGCTCATCTAAAATTGTTGAAATGAGGGGTATGAAGTATTCCCTTAGAGCTAATGCATTAGGACTGCTATTCAAAGAATTAGACCAGTATATAAAACAATGATTAAAGGAGAGATTATGAATCCATATCTATATAAAAATCGTTCATTTGTTTCGACTTGGTTAGGAAATGGAATATCCGAATTAGGCGGTGCCTTTGGAACATTTTGTAATTCTATTTTAATATACCAATTAACAGGGTCTACTTTAGCTTTGGGAAGTATGTGGCTTTTATATTTTATTCCATCGTTAATTCTTCAACTTTTTATCGGTCCTTACATTGATCGTTGGAGCAGAAAATGGATTATGGTCCTCTCCCAATGGGCTAGAGGAACGATATTTATTATTCCCCTGGCTGCCTTACTATCAGGATTCATTGAGGCTGGCATATTTATGCTGTTCAAGCAATAAACGGCTTAGTCACACCTTTGTATGTACCTGCAAATCAAGCGATTACACCGACTATTGTACCAAAAGAACAATTACAGTCAGCGAACGCATGGATTGATGGGACCGTACGTTTAATGACATTTTTATCTCCAATACTAGCTGGGATAGTAATCGAGTATATTGGTATTCAATTTACCCTTGCACTCGTTAGTTCGCTGCTTATTTTAAGTGGTTTTACATTGCTGTTCATTAAAGAACAGAAAAATCATCTACAAGTAAGGAAAACGTGGTTGGCTGATTTCAGGGAGGGAATTTCTTTTTTCTTCACTCAGCGAATTATTGTATGGCTGGGTGTCTTTCTAGCATTCGTCCAATTTGGAGTAGGAGTGACTATGGTCACAACATTGCCATATATAACAAAAGAATTGGGAGGCACTTATGCAGAATATGGTTATTTTATGGCTGGTTTTCCGATTGGCTACATAGTAGGTGCTATGCTGGTACCCAGAATAAAATTTAAAAGTCGCAAATTTCTTATGCTCGGCTCTCTCTTTATAGGTGGTTTAACGTTCATGGCACTTTGTTTTAACCATAGCGTCCCTTTAGCAATAACAACTGAAACCATTGGTGGAATTGTAATGGCTATTTTTGGAATTCATAATACGACAATCTGCCAACAAACTGTACCAAATCATCTCATGGGAAAAGTTTTTTCAGTTCGTTTGTTAATTATAAGAGGAGCTATGCCCCTGGGGGTACTCGTGGGTGGAATATTAAGTGAAATGTTAGGTGTAAGACCTTTGTATCTCCTAATCGGTCTAATTATTAGCATTGTATCAGGAGTAGGAATGTGTTTACCATATTTTAAATTTATTGATGAAAAGAACATTCGGGAGAAAGTAGTTTCCTAGGAGAAAGGGAGACATGTGACAGCTACCAATGTATTTGGAGTCTTAGCCGAGCGGGAGCGGTTTTCCCGAGTGAGCATAAGGAGTGGAAAGGGTGGCGGAGAAGATGAAACCAAAGGTAATCTTATACTCCAGATAGCCTACGCGGATTTAATCGAAAAACTGGAAAACCAATGTGACCTGCATAGTATTCTAAAAGAGAGCCCAAATTTATTGATCAACTGTTATCTTCTTTTCCATATGTAGGAAAAATGGTTGAGGAAGGGTCTTTTAAAAGTTTGCGTAGTCAAGTCCCAAATCCTGTGTAAATAGTTACAATGTTCACCACGTATGGTGGCAGAAAATACAGCCAAAATTACAA
>NZ_JAROCA010000054.1 GCF_030732005.1 Tigheibacillus jepli
CCAAAGGGGGGCTTTTTTTGTACAATCGATTTCACGCTTGTTTTCCCTCAAATTTCTTCATTACAGGAATGCTTTCTTTTCTATTAAAATATGCAATGTAACAGTTCGGTGGTACGGCACATGGGGAAATTGGTGTGGTGTCTTATCAGTAGCAACAATAGGGGTGCTACTTGCTACCGACATACAAATTACGGTTTGGCGGGTGGCAGTGGTATAATATCGTTTAGAAATTATTTGATCATGATTGAGGTGAATGATATGGGCAACTTCAGAGACCTTCACACATTAGATGAAGTCAGCAATTTTATTCATAAACATCAACTGGCATTCCTTTATATTACCCAGCCAAATTGCAGCGTTTGCCATGGCCTACTTCCACAAGTCCAAGCCTTAATGGAAAAATATCCAAAAATTGCTTTAGCAAAGGTGGATGCTGTAGAAGTACAGGCGATTGCAGGAGAATTTTCCATTTTCACAGCACCTGTATTGCTGCTGTTCATCGATGGAAAAGAATATTTGCGGGAAGCACGAATCGTCCAGATGGACCTTTTTGAAGAAAAATTGGATCGCATCTATCATCATGTAATTTGAGGCAAATATGAAAATTTTAGGCAATGGTGTTGGCAATAATGAATTCATTAGATAAAAACAGGACCTTTAACCTATTCGGGTGGTGACTTAACATAACAAGTTCACCGTGATAAAGTGGGCTTTTATATGATGAATTGAAATCGTTGTCATATACGATATATTCCCTATACATGTTTGTGGTAATAGTTGAACAGTTTGTGAAAGTAGGTAGTAGCGCAATACGTCTGCTACAAATGTGTTCATTTCATGGTAAATATTGCAAGTATGCTACAAATAATAGGGTTTATGGACCATAGTCATGCCGGTTTGCCTATGGTAAACTGATTAAGCGGAGGTGAATGGAGCATGATTTATGAGTTACGTATTACATTGCGAAATACGGACAAACCTGTCTGGCGAAAAATAGAAATAGACAGCAATGCAACGTTTTACGAATTACATGAAATAATCCAGACAGCTTTTGATTGGGATGGCTTTCGCATGCATCGTTTTGAAATTGCCAAATCGTTTGGCAAACGGTCAAAAGGGATATACATTAAACCCATCCTATCTGTGTCGTATAATGAACCTCCTTTGGAATCAAGCGAATATGATCTTGATGAAAGATTGATTAAAATTTCAGATTGGCTTGGCAAAACAAAGGACCGGGCATTTTATGCATATAATATTGAAAATGAGAATACGTGGTACCACGAAATATATGTGGAAAAAATGTCAAAACCTGAAAAAGGCGTCCTCTATCCATACTGTACCGGGGCAAGAAACATTGTGGCAAATAATGACCTTGATGCGGATTTGGATGAGAGCCCTAAACAACTTGTGAAGGTAATCAACGATACATTGCAATCTCGCCTTTCCCATCTTATTTCTGAGGTAAAAGATGAAGGTAATCATACGTGGGAGCAATTGTTTAAACGATCAAAAGACTTCTATCGAATGAAGCCGTGGGATATGCTGCCATCTGACAATATATTTGCAGTGGTTGAACCAGCATCTGAAGAGTTGTTCTTTTGCTCTGTTTTGGGTGCTGAAGGAATAACCTATGGCTTGGCTGTTTATCCGGACAGACAAGAATTCAAAGCTTTCATGAAAAAGTTTCAAGGCGTTGAATCGGAAATGAATGAAACTGCAAACCAGCAGATTTTGCTATTGACGTATGAAAACAGGGAAGCCTTAAGCGAACAGGACCATATATTAATTAAATCAAATGATATTCCATTTCGCGGCAAAAAAGCCTGGCCACAATTTCGCAGCTACAGACCAGGGCATTACCCACAACGCCTTAATGAAGAAGAAGCGAAAACGATGCTTGTGGTGTTGGAGCAAGCGATTTATTTTTGTGAAAACCCCGAATTGATTGAGGAAATGCCGGAAAATCCTTCTGAAGAACAGCGTGTTTTAGCAAGGGTGCCGGTCTCTACAGGGGATTCCAACACGTTTAAAAATGAGGTAATGGAAATTGGCAAGTACCACGAAGAAGAAACATCCTTAAAGAAAGTAAGCCTGTTACTAAGGACTTCAGATGTAAAACGGTTAGAACAATTGGAACAAAAATTTCCAATGGCCATTGAATTTTCCTTGTCTCCTATCGATTTATTAACCAGGAATCAGGGAGAAAAGCAGGAATTTTCAATACTGGTTGTTGGTGCAAAACAGAAAGATGGGCACGTTTTCTATCAAAATGTATTGCATGGGCAACGTTCCTATATGGAGCCACAATTGGTTCAAGAGGAGCTGTGCAGGGTGCTTCTTGCACTCGATGGACTGCCGGAGCGCATTGCAACAGACAGGGATACGGCCAGGTTAATTGAACCGGTCGCAGAAAGATGCCACATCGATGTGTCGATACAGGAAAGCTTGCCGATTGCGACGATGGTGAGCCGGGAATTGTCCAATGCGCAAGGTCATGTAAGATAAGTGAAAATGGGCTAGGTGAAGGAAATTGAAAGCGGATTGATTTAAGAACGTGATGAAGCAGAATAACCTACCATATGGTCCCTTACATCCAAACAATAAAAACCGAATGGTGAACCCTACCGCTTACACAGTTCAGTTTAATCTATAATTTGTCTAACACCAATAAACAGCAATTTAAAAATGCCAAGTCAAAAATAAGCATTGGATTTTGTTTTTTGATTGAAGCATCTGAAATTTATTTTTCAAACACTAACGCGGTCACATTTCTGCCATAATTGTTTAATGGTTGTGCTTGAAATATTGAAATCAATAAACATTATCAATTATGATAGAAGTAGCCAAAGCAAGCGGAGGTGACTTGAAAATGGGCAAAATATTAACTGTCTATGCCAGTTCTACAGGAAATACAGAATTGATGGCTGAGGCGATGGTTGCTTATTTGGAGTCCAAACACCATGAGGTTGATGTGAAAACATTTGATTTTGATAAAATAGATGTGGAAGAATTACTGGATTATGATGCGGTCCTTATCGGCACGCATTCCTGGGATGAGGGTCTCCCGTATGAGGTAGAGGATTTCTATGAAGATCTGGATGAAGTGGATTTGACAGGCAGGTTATTCGGTGTATTCGGCTCGGCGGATTCTTTTTATGAATCGTATGGTATCGCAATCGATCTGATGTCTGACCGGCTGGAAGGCCGCGGAGCCGTATTGGTCCCGGAAAGTTTAAAGGTTGATTTGGAACCGGAGAAGGAAGATATAGCCAGATGTGAAGCATTTGCAGAGAAACTGGAAACCATGCTTCGGGAAAGACTGCCTGAGATATAATAAATAAAAGCGGGAAAACATTATAGGTAGTTCGTTTTCGATGAGGAAAATTTAATACCAATAATTGTAAAGAAATAGGAATTTTTTGTGTGAGAATTTTAAAGGTAAATAAAAAGTGAAAACGCTTGGCAGTGCCAAGCGTTTTTTATACTAAATGGTTTTCCTATCTTTTCTCTTAGAATTTATACTTCATTTTTAGAAAGTCATAGTGACCATCGTTTGTTTCTTGGACAAATGTTTCAACGGGCTCAAATCCAGCTTTTTTATAAACTTTAATTGCCCTATTATTAAATGTTGCTACTGATAAGGTTATTACATTTGGTGAATATTTTGCTTTTGCAAATGCTAAGCCTTCCTTTAAAAAGGATAAACCTTTTCCAACACCAGTTAGATCAGGCCTCATACCTAAGCCAATATCAATGGTATTTGCATCTGTTTGACTAAAACTGAAAAACCCAATTAATTCATTGTCATTAAGAACAGCAAATGTAGAATCTCCACGTTGTTTCGCATCCAAAAATTCTTCCAAATCTTCTTGGTCTGCCTCCATGTCGTAAAAAGAATAAATGCCTTCATAGTGCCAATTATAGGAGATCTCCTCTGCTTGTTCTTGTGTTAACTTCTTGAAAGTATAAGACATTCCTAATCCCCATTTCATTACCTTCATGACGCCAATTAGTGTGCCAATTTGGTTGTTAAAACCCCGTAACTGTTGAAATAACAACAAAAATTGGTGTGTCAAGTCATAAATGATTTGGTATGCCATAGAGTTTTTTGTTTCTTGTTTCTCCACAGTATGTGAACTATTTAAAAACATTGCCCGCTTTTTTAAAAGGTAAAAAAAGTATAAGTTCGTGCCAGTCAAAGGAAGGCCGACTAAAAGCGGGCTTGCCGCCCAACGTCGGCATACCCCTGTTGCAGGGGCATGTTTCCTTTATCTCATTGCGGAGCTTTTTGATGGGACGAGTAACCGCAGTCCCAGGGCTTTTCGATGGGGCGAGTAATCGCAGCCCCAAAGTGCTCCAGTTTGTACGTTGCTACGACGCACAGGACGTCGCGCTTTTAGCCTGTAAGGGCACTTGCCCCTTTGTTCTGTCATGCTTTCCTTTCTAATGTCACCGCACGTGAGCCCATTGATTTCCAGTTTTTTTCGAATCGTTTTTTCTCATAATGTTCCAATTTACCGGTGTCCGGATCCTGAACAATAACATGTTGCCTATCATAACCGATCGCCAGGACTGCATGTTCATATGTATACCATTTGATGATATTTCCTTCCTCATCCTGCCACGTTTTGCTGTGGTATGTCGTCTGTTGCTTTAGCGTTGTCCATGTAACGACAGGTATGCCCTTGTCCAGCTGCTGTAAAATGGCATCAAATCCTTTTCCGGTTAAGTCGACACCTTTTTGCGGCAGGAATTTATCAATTGTTTCCAGAATCGGTTTTTCAAAGACACCAAAGCTACCTTCATCTGAATATGGATCCCCGACAAATTGCTTATTTGGGTGAGCACCATACCATATGCCATTGATTTGTTCTACTTTTGGTCCCTTCGGCAGGGCATCCGCTACATCAAACCGTGACACGTCCAGTCCCGCCCAATTCAGCAGCATCGTCAATGCTGTCGCTTCGCAGCCTGTGGGCAATTCCGGATATTGATAGAGTACCGGTATATCACTAATTAGCACTTGTTCGTTTCGATTGGACATCGACATTACGCCCTTTCAAAAAATTAATATTCTTATTATACTATAAAATACGTAAGTGCTGAAAATAAGCGTATCATGCCACCTCCAAGAGTGGAAAAGCACGATACGCCTTTTGTATTAACTGTTTTCTTTACGAAAGAAGGTTTGTATATTTATTTTTGATTCTTTTAACACACGCAGGACCTTCTTGAGGTTTTTATTTACAAATGCATAATAAAGTACGTCGATTGTAAATAATTGTGAAATCAAAGATGTTGTCGCCGCACTCCGAAGCATAACTGCCTCACCGCCGTGGTGTATGATTGGATAATCTACCAATTTTGCCAATGTGCTGTTTTCATATTGGGAAATTCCAATTGTCCGGATCTTTTTTTGTTTGGCAATTTCCGTCAGTTTAATAACTTCATTGGTTTCACCTGAATTGGATATTGCCAAAAACACACTTTTTTCATCAGTCCCAATAAAGGAGGAGCTCAACAAATGATGATCAAGCATATTTACTACCGTTTTACCAATCCTTGAAAACTTTTGTGTGAAATCTTCTGCGACAATATGAGATGCTCCTAAACCATATACGTAAATAGTTGTAGAACTATCGATTATTTTTGAAACATTCTCCATCAGCGACTGATCTAATTGGTTGACCGTCTGTGAAATGGAGTGATTGAATCTTAAGGCAAGCTTTTCAGCAATCATTGCCACATTTTCATTTGGCGTAATATCGGTATACAAGTCCTCATCAACACCGGAGGCATCAGCGTATAATCGAATTTTTAATTGAGAGAAACCCGACAAACCGATGGAACGGCAGAAACGTACAATGGTCGCCGAGCTGACTCCTGCTTTCTGTGCCAGTTCACTTGTATTATAATTCACTATTTCCACAGCATGCTGCAAAATATATTCGCCTATTTTTCTTTCCGCTTTTGAAAGACTATGCAATGCTGATTTAATTTGCAGTATAATATTTTCTTCCAATTCGGTTCCCAACCTAATCTATTTTCGTTTCTTGGCGAATTTCTTTAGGAACACCAAAGAGATACGTCACAATAAATCCGCCGATGTAACCAGAAATTAATCCTATTACATATCCCATCCAATGACCATTGGCGATAAGCGGAATAAGTGGGATACCACTTGGACCGATAGCGATTGCCCCGATATTGCCGATTCCGGCGATAACAGCGCCACCAATACCGCCGCCAATACAAGCGGTAATAAACGGACGACCCAATGGCAATGTAACACCATAAATTAAAGGTTCACCGATTCCAAGCATTCCAACCGGCAAAGCGCCTTTAATCAATTGGGTCAGTTTTTGATTCTTTCTGCATCTTACCCATAGGGCAAATGCGGCACCTACCTGCCCGGCACCAGCCATTGCCAAGATTGGCAGTAAAAGCGTAAAACCTGAGGCGTTAATCATTTCGATATGAATAGGCGTTAATACTTGATGTAAGCCAAACATAACCAAAGGCAAGAAGAATAGACCCAGTATGAATCCTGCAAAAACGCCACCTACATTCAATACCCAAGTTATCGATCCTACAAGTGCACTCGATACGACACCTGCGATCGGCATGACGATAAATATCGTGAATAGACCAACCAACAATAATGCAATTGTAGGTGTTATAATGATATCAACCGCATTCGGGATGATTTTATGCAATCTTTTTTCAACCAAAGCGAGAATCCAAACGGCGAAAATAACACCAATGATACCACCTTGACCAGCCGCTAAGTCATGGCCATTAAAAATATTGCTAAGCGGTGATTCCGGATCCATTCCGGGCAGCATCGTTATCGCACCTATGATACCGCCTAATCCTGGCGTGGCCCCAAATTCGTTGGCACTGTTAATCCCGACATAAACGACCAAATATGCAAATAGTCCATTTTTGATGATATTTAATGTTGTTATAATGGGTTCCCAATCTTGGCTGATGCTTCCGGCAGTCAAGAGATTGGCAAAAATCGCTGCAATACCACCGACAATACCGGCACCAACGAAGGCGGGGATCAATGGAACAAATATGTTTGCAATTGATTTCAATACCTTTTTGAATGGTGAATTGTGATTATGCTTCGCTTTCTCCTGCGCTTTTCTTTCGGCAGCTTTTGCCTCGACCCTTTGCCGATCAGTTAATTGTTCTGTTTGACCGGAAGGATTGTCGGGGAAAGGCTCGCCAAGCCTGACACCGGCTTTTTCAACCATGATGTTTGCAACCTTGTTAACGATTCCAGGTCCTACAATAACCTGCAATGAGTCTTCCTCTACAACGCCAAGTACACCGTCAATGGCTTTAAGGCCATCCAGGTCCACTTTGTCATAGTCTCTGATTGTCAGCCGAACCCTGGTCATGCAATTGATCAGCTTTGCTACGTTTTCCATACCACCAACATGTTCATAAATCTCTCTGGCCAATCTTTGCTCTTTTGGTTCTGCCATCTTACTCTTCCCCCTTCATATATAAAAAAGTCGTTAAATCAAGCGTTAATGACTTTTCTTATAAACCCCTTTGAATCATTTAATTTCTGTTTGGCTTCTTCCTTGGAAAGGTTGGTCAAAATCATCACGATCGCCAATTTGACGTTTTTATCAGCCTCATGGAAGTAATGCTCGGCTTTTTCATAATCGCAGTCAGTTGCTTGCATAATAATTGATTTGGCGCGTTCCACCAATTTATCATTTGTTGGCTTCACATCAACCATCAGATTTTTGTAAACTTTTCCTATTCCTATCATGGAAGCTGTTGAAATCATATTTAGTACAAGCTTTTGTGCTGAACCTGATTTTAATCTTGTCGATCCGGTAAGGACTTCAGGTCCAACCACTACCTCTATATTTATGTCAGCATGCTTGCTGATTTCCGCTTGTTTGTTACAAGCCAGGCTTGCTGTTGTTGCACCGACTTTTTTTGCATAATCCAATGCGCCAATGACATATGGCGTTCGTCCGCTTGCAGCAATACCCATAACAGTATCTTTATCCGTCAAATGTATGTTCTTTAAATCTTCTTCCGCCAAACTGATGGAATCCTCGGCACCCTCAACTGCAACAGTCATAGCTGAAATACCTCCGGCAATCAGGCCCTGCACCATGGAAGGGTCGGCACTGAATGTTGGTACACATTCAGCAGCATCAAGTATTCCTAAACGGCCACTCGTTCCAGCACCAACATAAATCAAATGTCCGCCTTGGCTAAATGAATGTTTGACAGCCTCCACAACCTTCTCAATCTGGGGCAATTCCTTACTTACGCTTATGGGAACACTTTTATCCTCTTCGTTCATTAATTGTAAGATCTCAATGGTAGACAGTGTGTCCAATTCCATTGTGGCTTTGTTTCGTTGCTCTGTTGCAAGTTTATCCAAGTCCATCTTGTACCTCCCGAATATCAGCTAGCTTGAATTTTGTACCATCCTTTACAAAATCGAGTAAAGGCAAATCGTAATCCAATATTTGCCCAATTACATTTACTTTTGCATCGGGTGAAAGTTCTCGTTTTACTATCTGTATTTCTCCCTTATACCGCTTATATAAATTGTTATCGATTGTAATACTTCCTCTTTTTCTCCTAACAGTGTTTTCAGATGTAATATCATCATTTTTATGCAGCATTCTTGATTGTTCACTGCGGATAACATCTTTTGACACATCCAATCGATTCCGATGATCTTTGTAAACGTATGAATCCCATTTATGGTCAATGGTAATTGCATGAAAAAGTATTGTCCTCCCATGAAAATATCCTTTGAATTGATAGCGGGTGGCATTCAACAAACCAGGATCACCGATATATACGTCATCAATCATAAAATCCCTTAATAGAGAAAGCGAAGCATAAAAGGGATTTTGATAGCGATGAATTTCCAAAGTCGGAAGCGTCTCATACAATGGGAAACGCAATCTATCGTCACCTGGCGCAAAGGCACTTAATTTAAAATGTTTGCTTTTCAGCCAAACATTTTTTTCGTAAAACCATTTCTCATCCAAGCCTGTATTCGGTCTTGGATAATAATTATGCCACGCTTCCATATTACTAAAATCAGCATTGTATTCCACGAGTTTTTCATAATCTTCTTCCGTTAATGTGCTGGCATTTAAGCCGACAGTAATCCAATGTGACAAATTCGCGATAACCTCAAGATCGATTCCATCGTCCATTCGCAAGCCTGTGATTCCGCTTTCAAAAATGGCTTTGGGATTACTTAAAGAGAGCCCGATATTCTTTAATGCGTCATTTGAAATGTCGATCATTAGTTTCAAATTTCTTGTTTTTATTAATTTTAATAAGTTCTTTAAGCGGTCACTGTACTTTGATGGATCATCTTCAGGGATATGCAGCGAAGTGAAAACGCCTTCAAAACCGCTGTCAGCCATTTGATGTATATAGTTTTCCTTCTCTTTTGACCAATCATCGTTAAGAAATACAGAGAATCCAATCATCTAAGTTTTTGTCCCTCCTCTCTGCATGATTTTTTTGTAAGGGCTCTCTTGGTATTTTTATTTTAAAACAAATGAAATTATGTTTCAATCCTAAAATAAAAATTGCATAAAAAAAGAATTAATATTTCATTTCCCTGGTTAAGCGCTACTATGGTAAAAGAGATTTCAAATATGCATCCACCCATTTCGCACACTAAAATATTCGCCACTTAAGCTTGGTTAACATGGTAAATATTTAGAGGTGTAGTCATGGCGGGAAAATCTAAGGAATAAATAGGTGAAAGGGGACGGACGTTTCAGAGCAGAAACATTCAAAAAACCTCTTTTTTTCACCTTTTACTTTACATTAAGTACCAATTACCCGATATAGTTGACAGATGGTTCATTACGAGATGAAGCACAGCATATACAATCAATACGGATTTTGGGGGATTACAATGGATAAGACAACAGTTGTCGGGCTAATATTGGGTATTTTGGCGATCGGTGTAGGGATGGTGCTAAAGGGTGCCGAACTGGCGGCATTGCTCAACCCGGCTGCATTATTAATCATTTTTGTTGGTACAGCAGCTGCTGTATTGATATCATTTCCCGGGAAAACAATAAAAAAAATCCCGTCACTATTAAAAATTATTTTTACAAATCCAAAACAAACAGAAATTCCTGAGCTTATCGTTTTATTTACAGAAATGGCGGAGCAAACCAGACGTGAAGGATTACTTTCATTGGAAAAGCAAGTCAGTGAAACAGATGATGCCTTTATGCGCCCCGGACTGCAAATGGTGGTAGACGGACAGCCGCCGGAATATATACGGGAAGTAATGCTGGAAAAAATTGATGCCATGGAGCGCCGGCATCAGGAAGGTGCAGCCGTTTTTTCCCAAGCGGGCACATATGCACCTACGCTCGGTGTGCTTGGTGCGGTTATCGGGTTGATTGCAGCGCTGAAAGATATGAATGACATGGAGACACTGGGCCATGCCATATCAGCTGCCTTTATCGCCACGTTATTCGGTATTTTTACGGGGTATGTATTATGGCATCCCTTCGCTAGCAAATTGCAGGAAAAATCCAAGCAGGAAATTTTGGTAAAAGAAGTGATGGTGGAAGGGATTCTTTCCATTACGAATGGTGATTCGGCAATTGTCGTGCGGGATAAACTAAGTTCATTTTTATCTGAGAAGGAATTGGCAAAGCTGGAGGAGGATAAGCATGCGCAGGGAGAAGAAACGGCGGAGTGAACATAAGACAGATGAATCGTGGCTCCTGCCGTATTCCGATTTGCTGACATTACTGCTGGCCTTGTTCATTGTCCTGTTTGCCATGAGTGAAGTTGATGTACAAAAATATCGGCAGCTGTCTGCTGTATTTAAAAGCGAATTTACCGGCGCCGGTCCGGGGATATTGGATAAAGGTAGCAGCAATCATGATATAGACGTTCCAATCCAAAAGCAAGATGAGAAAGATAAAGAAAAAGATACTGAAAAAGATAAAGAGAAGCAAATCGAAAAAAATCGTGGCAAGCTGGAATTGCAACGGTTGGAAGAAATTCAGCGAAAAATTAACGGCTATATCAAGGAAAACAACCTCACTGAATCGATTGGAACCAAACTGACGGATGAGGGATTGCTGATCACGATTCTAAACGATATCACTTTTGATTCCGGTAGCGCAGTTGTAAACGCTGACGGCCAAAAAGTGGCAAAAGAGGTTTCCAAATTCTTAAATACGGATCCTCCGCATCAAATTGTTATTAGCGGTCACGCTGACGACCGACCGGTGCATCATTCGCGGTTCCGTTCCAATTGGGAATTGAGTGTCATACGGGCAGTGAATTTCATGCAGCTGATTTTGGAAAATAATAAGCTGGATCCGGGGCGCTTCAGTGCAAAAGGGTATGGAGACCAACATCCGATTGTGCCAAACACTTCGGAAAAAAACATGGCTAAGAACAGGCGGGTGGAAGTGCTTATCTTGCCTAACAATAAAATTAAGACGGGAAAGTAAATGCTTGGCAGTCTCCTTGCAATGTGCGAGGGGATTTTCTTATGTTATAAGAAGACATAAAACGCAGGCTGTGTTAATGTTCCTTTTCAGCGACAGCCCCCCGTCCGGCACCAGTGCCCAGTAACTAGAAGAGCTTATCGGTGGGGCGAGTAACCGCAGACCCAGGATGTCGCGCTTTTAGCCTGTAAGGACGCTTCTTCCTTTCTTCTGTGCACATTTTTTTCTTGTGTTTCTGCCATGTGATATATTTAAGTAATACGAAACAAAAGTGGGGGAGGCACATGGAAAGAGTAAAACAAAATCCCAACAAGCAATTTTATCGCATGATATTAGTTGTGGGAATTATTTTTTTGGCATTCAATTTACGGCCTGCGATAACTTCGGTCGGACCATTAATAGGTATTATCCGGGATGATGTAGGATTATCCAATTGGAGTGCGGGAATGCTAACCAGTCTGCCACTGATTGCATTTGCGATCGTTTCACCGATTGCCCCCAGACTAGGAAATCGCTATTCCAATGAGGGCGCAATGCTGATTGGACTTATACTGATTATTTGCGGTGTAAGTATTCGATCCATGTCGTTTGCGGCTCTCTTGTTCTTGGGAACTTTGCTGGCGGGAGTTGGCATCGCAGTATTAAATGTACTGCTTCCCGGCATCATTAAGGAAAAGTTCCCGCTGAAAGTCGGATTGATGACAAGTGTTTATTCGACTGCCATGGGTGTATTTGCCGCAACGGCATCAGGGGTAAGCATTCCAATTGCCAGTGGACTAGGCTGGGGATGGAATATAGCCTTGCTCATTTGGGTACTGCCGGCAATCATTGGTGTTTTCATATGGATCTATTTACACAAAAAGCGGAGAGAAACCACAACCGAAAATGAAAGAATTTATGCGGAAAAAACGGGGGGCGGTAGGATGTGGCGCTCTCCAATGGCATGGATGGTTGCTTTGTATATGGGATCACAGTCATTGCTTTTTTATGTCACCATTTCCTGGTTGCCGGAAATTTTGATTGATTACGGTGTCGGGGAAGCAACAGCCGGTTGGATGTTATCCTTTATGCAAATCATTGGCCTTCCGATAAGTTTTATTGTGCCGGTCATTGCAGAAAAATTTGCCACGCAATGGGGCATTGTTATTTTCCTGGCGGTTTGTGGCATTAGCGGCTATACCGGTTTATTGGTTGGAAATTCTCATGTGACAATGGTTGTTAGCGTGGTTTTAATCGGTATTTATTTGGCAGGGTGTTTCCCGCTTGCTTTGGCATTTTTGGGAATTCGTGCAAAAACAGCTAAACAGTCCGCAGAATTATCCGGTATGGCGCAATCACTCGGCTATATACTGGCTGCAGTTGGTCCAATATTCATCGGCTATTTATTTGATATGACCCATAGCTGGTCCGTTCCATTGGTTACAATCATTATAGTTGCTGTCTTTGTGATGCTGTTTGGCATTGGTGCCGGACGCAACAAATACGTGCTGGAATAAATTGGAGGGGGACGAATGGAACATAAGCCATATGCGATAAAAAGCGCTTATTTTTGGAAAATATCCTGGTGTCTTGCACTGGCTTCTTTTTTTATCTTTGCATCCTTGTATGCTGTTCAGCCATTGCTGCCGGTTTTTGTCGAGGAATTTCATGTAACGGTGTCCACCGCTAGTCTGTCCATGTCGCTGACCATTATTGGCTTGATCATCGGATTGCTGTTACTTGGTTTTTTATCTGATCGAAAAGGTCGGACAATATTTATTAAACTTGCATTGCTCGGTTCTGCGATTCCATTTTTTATCATGCCGCTTTTTCCATCATTTACAGTGTTGCTTGTATTGCGTTTTTTACAGGGCATTGCGTTGGCTGGGTTGCCAGCTGCGGCTTTGGCGTATTTAAGTGAAGAGATGGATTCGCGCAATGTCGGAGTGGCAACGGCTTTGTATATTTCAAGTAACGCGCTTGGGGGAATGGTTGGACGGGTTGCAGCCGGATATATAACCGACCGTTTTTCATGGGAAGCTGCTTTTTACGTGCTGGCGTTTTTAGGAGTAGTGGTATTTTTGGCTGTATTATTGCTGCTTCCTGCATCACGTTTTTTCACACCAAGTCGGCTGTCGCTTCGTAAGGATTTTTCCGGGTTTTTGTATCATTTAAAAAATCCTGCGCTATTGCTTGTTTTTGGACTGGGAATTATATTACAGTTTTCATTTACCGGCATTTGGACGTATCTTCCTTTTCATTTGCAAGGAGAACCATATTCTCTTTCCTTGCAGGCAATATCCAATATGTTCTTTGCTTATGGGCTGGGAGTGATTGGCTCGCCTGTTGCAGGATGGCTCACCGGAAAGTTCGGACTTAGAAAGCTCCGCTTGCTTGGTATTTTTGTACTGGCGGCAGGTATTTTCATGACGATGGCAGCATCGATTGTGATGATTGTCATCGGTCTATGTATTGCATGTCTTGGTTTCTTTACTGCCCATTCCTTAACGGCAACATCTGTCAGTGAGACGGCAACACATCATAAAGGCAGTGCATCTAGCTTATATCTGGTTGCATACTATATCGGTGTATCATTTGGCAGTACAGCTGCAGCACCAATATGGGAAAATGGCGGCTGGATCGGCTTGGTTTCTTTTGCCGGTGTATTGCCGGTTGCTTATATTCTTTTGACACAACTTGTGCTGAAGAAAATGAAGAAAAGAGCTTATTAAGCGAGGAAACTTTAGCGATTTTTTTCGTCAAAAATCAGGAAAATTATTCTCCTTCACTTCTAAAAAATGGTAAAATTGGCATATTGTATAAATAAAAAAACCCTGTTATACTACTGACAAGCAGTATATGCATGACCATTTTTTAATAAGATCACGAGGAGGAGAATCGCTATGGGTAACCGAAAAAGGGTATGGTATGAAGAAGCTGGCCGAAAGCTGGATCCCGGATTAGTGGAACAATTGCACGAACGACGGAAGAAAGACCCTTATGACACAAGTGACGAAAGCATCCCAGTGATTATTTATTTTGCGAATGGTACACAAAAGGACAAGGTGGATGAGTTGGTGCAGACATGCCAGAAAGCGCATAACAATCAGATTGATCACGATCTTGGTATAAAAAATGCTGCATGTGGCCATTTGACACCGAAAATGATTCAAAAAGTAAAGGATCATGAAGCAGTTGACCGAATTTTTTACGACCGTAAAGTAAACGCTTTCCTTGATATTGCAACGAAAGAGATTGGTGCACGTGCTGTTCAGGAGCAGCTTGGCTTTACTGGAAAAGATGTCGGAATAGCAATTATTGATACAGGCATTTTTCCGCATGAAGACTTGACAAAAGATGCCAATCGGATTGTGGCTTTTAAAGATTTTATCAATGATAAAAGTGACCCATATGATGACAATGGACATGGGACGCACTGTGCGGGGGATGCAGCCGGTAATGGCTACTTATCGGAAGGAAAGTATGTCGGACCTGCACCGGATGCCTCACTGATTGGCGTAAAGGTACTTGATGAAAATGGCGGTGGCAGGCTGTCTACGATAATAAAAGGAATCACCTGGTGCCTCGCGCATAAGGAGGAGTACCATATTCGAATTATCTCGCTTTCCCTTGGCGCACAGGCTTATGAGTCTTATCGGGACGATCCGCTGTCAGTGGCTGTACAGGAGGCTTGGCATCAAGGTATTGTAGTTTGCGCAGCTGCAGGCAATGAGGGACCACGGCCCAACACGATCAGTACTCCCGCTATCAATCCGTTCATCATTACCGTAGGAGCGGCTGCGGATCAAAACACGGAAACACGCTCAGACGGTGAAATTGCTGAATTTTCTAGCCGGGGTCCAACGATTGATTCCCTAATCAAGCCGGATGTCTATACACCTGGTCAGGACATCATTTCTTTATTGGCGTCCGGCTCGGCGTTAGAAAAGCAATTGCCGGAACAGATTATTGACAAGCATTATCTGCAACTTTCCGGTACGTCGATGGCTACACCGATTTGTGCCGGTGTTGTTGCACTGATGCTGGAGGCAAATCCTCAGCTTAGTCCGAATGACATCAAAAGTATTCTGAAAACAACGGCCGAACCATTGTTTGACGATCATTGGGGTTACCTGGATGCGGAAAAAGCCGTTGAAATGGCTGCAACATACAACAGAAGAAGTCTTGCGGTGCAGTAGCAATTTTTCGCAGTATTAACTGGGGTATGACCCACCCTGAATGAAGTTTCATTTTATGAAGTGCACCCAAATAAAATCCTGGATTTCGAATAAAAATCATAAAAAACTGCTCCAATCTTTGGTAGAATGGGATTTGACAACAACCAGTTAACCAAGGAGAAGAGCTTCCTATGGTGAATAATTGTAACACATATAATTCTGCATAGTAGCTAAAAAACCGTTTGGAGGCATTTCTATCTCCAAACGGTTTTATAGATTTCAAAATTACAAAATGTAATCCTATTAATCTAGTTTCTATTTAAAATTGGCTGGCATATGCGTGATATCGATTCCCCAGGCAAGTGGGATAAGCCAATATACCGCTGCGGTTACCAGAATAATCCCCACGATGTTCAGTGCGAGGCCAGCTTTGGCCATATCGGGTATGCGCAAGTAGCCAGAGCCAAACACAACAGCATTTGGCGGTGTAGCAACCGGTAGCATAAATGCACAAGATGCAGCCACACCGGCAGCAATCATCACTGAGAAAGGATGGATACCAAGTGCTATGGCTAGTGCTGCCATGATTGGATACATCATATTCGCAGTTGCCGTGTTTGACGTAATTTCAGTCAGGAAGATGACAAGTGCTGTGACAATAAGCAGAACAATAATAATATTCATGCCTTCCAATGCAGCCAGCTGTTCCCCGATCCATTTGGATAGCCCGGATTCTGTAAAGCCTGCAGCAATAGCCAAACCACCGCCGAACAATAGTAATATCCCCCAGGGCAATTTCACGGCTGTGTTCCAATCAAGCAGGAAATCACCTTTTTCATTTTTGGAAGGAATAATAAATAATACAATAGCAGCTACCATGGCGATGATTGCATCGTCAATATTCGGATTGATCTTTACAAGTACAAACGAGCGTGTAATCCAGGCGATTGCAGTAAGTGCAAAAACGACAAATACTGCTTTCTCCTCATACGATGCCTCGCCGAGTTTTCTTTTTTCCGATTGAATGATTTCCTTGCCGCCTGGGAGCTCTTTCACTTTGGACGGATAGGCAATTTTCACAAGGTAGAACCAGGCAATCAGGATAAAAATCCACGCGACTGGAACGCCAAAAAGCATCCATCCGGCAAAAGATAAATCTATATCGTACATTTTCTTGACAACGCCTGCCAGTGCGGCATTTGGTGGGGTCCCAATCAGCGTTGCGATTCCGCCCAGCGACGCAGAATAAGCAATCCCGAGCATCAACGCTTTACCAAAACCAAAGTTCTCTTTTGATGTGTCGACGGAAGGATTATCCTTCAAAGCATCAGCAACCTGATAGATAATTGCCAATCCGATTGGTACCATCATCATCGCCGTGGCTGTATTGGAAATCCACATCGACAAGAAGCCAGTGGCGACCATGAAACCAAGGATCATGCGATTCATGTTTATACCGATAACAGATATAATGGCTAATGCAATTCGTTTATGCAAATTCCACTTTTCCATCGCCAATGCAACCATAAATCCACCCATGAATAAGAATATCGTATCACTGCCATAGGACGATGTGGTTGCCCCTAAATCCAAACCATTTGTCAATGGGAACAGAACAATTGGCAGCAATGAAGTCGCTGGAATCGGAATCGCCTCTGTCATCCACCAGATTGCTACCCAAATTGTGCTGGCAAGTACAGCAAGCCCAGACTTTGAAAGCCCTTCCGGAGAGAAAAATAATAATGTAAGGATAAAGAAAATTGGCCCGGCAAATAAACCAATCCACTGCGCCGGCTTATAGCTGCGCTTGCCCTCATTTCCTCCATCGCCGCCGTTGCCATTTGTTTTTGTGTTCGGCGAATTTTTCTTCCCGCCATCGGTCTGCCCTTTCACAATGGTAGAAGAGTTGGTCTTTGTAAAGAAACGCAGCATGTCCTTCACTTCATCATGCTTGTCCCAAAGCCAATTCCAAGTTGCAGTGAGCATCATCATGTCCCCCTCTATAAAACTAAATTTCATAGAATAGTATAACATATTTTTTTAAAACGATTACATTGCGGATAATGAAAATATTTTTCATAATCAAAACATTAATAGGGGGCCGCATTGGCTAAAAATTGTAGTCCCAGGACGTGTTGAACGTTGAACGAAATTCCTCCCTTTGAGATATGTCACTTTACAGAACCCTTTGAACATCCTTTAATAGGACGGTTTTCACTTTATATGCTATATTTGAGGCGGGGTGGTTAGATGAAAAAGCTGTTAGTTACTGGTTTTGAACCGTTTTTGGATAATCCGATAAACCCGACAGCAGAAATTGCGGAAAAATTGAACGACACTGTCATCAATGATTATGCAATCATCGGAAAAGTGTTGCCGGTTGTCTTTTCCGAGTCCGGTGAGCAGCTTGTAAAGTTGCTGGAGGCACACCAGCCAGATGCGCTTATTTCCCTTGGACTGGCTGCAGGGAGGAATTGTGTGACACCAGAGAGGATTGCCATCAATTGCAATGATGGTCCAAAAGACAATCGGGGAAACGAACCGAATGGCGAACGAATTGTCCCGGATGGACCTGATGGCTATTTTTCGACCTTGCCTATTCAAAAAATGGTTTCCTGCATGGAGAAAGAAGGTCTGCCTGCCGTCATTTCCAATAGCGCTGGGACTTATTTATGCAATCATGTGATGTATCAGGGATTGCATTATTTTAAGGTGCACAAGCTTGAAAGGCCATCGGGTTTTATTCATTTACCAGCTTCACATGCGTTGGCAATACGGAAAAAAATGCCGAGCTGGTCGGCAGATGATCTATGTCATGCTGTAAAAATAGCAATAGCCTGTCTATAATTCTCCTTTTGGCAACATGTATTGGTTTTAAGGTAGATTCCCAACCAATAGGAACTTTTTTATCACTTGAACTAGTGGAGCATCCCAAAAGTTCTTTCTGAATCAAATATATGAGCGGCATTATATGTAAACAAAAGATAGTTAGCTTTATGCAAACTGTTGATTGGAACGGAAGGCAGAGTAGCGGGCACGGCCTCGGCCTTCTTGCACCGGCGAAGGGATACGCGAGTCGGGCGCAAAGCCCGCTTTTAGTCGGTCCTCCCCTTTCACTTTAGCTTGTGGGGTCTTCGAACTCGTGCTGGGGCTACAATTACTCGCCGCACCGAAAACCATTATTCCCGCAGGACAAGGAAGGCCTCGATGAGACCCCGCAAGCGCGATAGCGCTGAGGAGGCTCATTAGCCGCCCGCGGAAAGCGAGTATATTCCATTTGCGGCGGTTGAAGCGCATATTCTTGTTCACATTCTCTTGAACACCAGTTTTATTTACAAGGTTTTGGAAAGGACTTTTGAAACATTCCACTTGTATGTGGGGAATACAATTTTTGGAGGAGGTCTGATCATGGGCACAAATCCTAAAATAAATGTGGAAGTAACGCTTTCTGAAAGAATCTGTACATCCGTGGCGGTTGCGCTTATCATCGCTACGTTTATTTCGGCTTTGCATACGTATCTTCATGTACCTGCGCAGGTGCCGATCCATTTTGACCTGAACAATAAACCGGATAGATGGGGAAGTAGCTTGACCATCTTTCTATTGCCGCTTGTGTCGCTTATTTTATTTATCCCGATATATTTGATTGGAAAAAAGCCCCATCTCCACAATTATCCCATTGCAGTTACAGAATCCAACGCAAAGCAACTTTATCAGCTGTCAAGGCTCTTGGTAGCTGTAATGAATGCGGAAATTGCGTTAACTTTTGCTGTAATCACTTTGGAAATTGGCGTTTTTATGGCCGGAGAAACATTTGGCATGTGGCCAGTAGTTGTCTGCATTGCACTTGTTATTGCTACACCTATCGTTTTTATCATGCAAATGAGGAGAAAAGGATAATTTTGGACAACTATATTCAGAATATATAAAACGGACAAAAGTCTAGTTTTTTACCACTATCATACTGTAAAATAGGGAAGGAACTTACTAGAATGGAAAATGTCATCTATCCGGAAAAATGACAGTCCGATATCAAAAGCAGACTTTTTTACCGGATAGATGACGTACAGGCGCGGTATGAAGTTCCCACAGAAAATGAAGGATGATGGTAATGCCTAGACAAATATGGCTGTTGGTTATTGCAACGACTATCAATGTGACCGGTGGCTCTTTTTTATGGCCTTTGAATACAATTTATATGCACAACGAATTGGGAAAAAGCTTGGCATTTGCCGGGCTCATTTTAATGTTCAACCAGGCCGCAACGATTATCGGCAACCTTGTTGGCGGTGTTCTTTTTGACAAATTCAGCCCGTACAAAACAATTTTGTTTGCTACTATACTTGCTGTTTCGGCATCGGTTGTACTGGCTATTAATCATGAAATTATATCCTACTCCATTATGCTTGTCATTATCGGACTTGGTATAGGTGCAACATGGCCTGTCATGTTTGCGATGGCTGGTTCCATTTGGCCCGAGGGTGGCAGGCGTGCATTCAACGCGATTTATGTTGCACAAAACCTGGGCGTGGCACTCGGTGCAACGATTGGCGGGTATGTTGCCAGCATTTCGTTTAACTATATCTTCATTGCGAATGCAACATTGTTTTTTGTTTTCTTGCTTATCGTCCTGCTGACATTTAAAAGCATGGATAAAAGCCGTGATCGGCAAATGCACACGTCGATTATTGAACAAAGCGGTAAAATAAAAAGCAAATCTTCGTTCAAGGGATTACTTATTTTATGCGTTGGTTTCTTCATCTCCTGGCTTGCATACAGCCAGTGGCAATCAACCATCGCTTCCCATACGCAAGATATTGGCATCCCACTTGAACAATATAGTACACTATGGGCAATCAATGGATTCTTGATTGTATTTGGCCAGCCACTTTTGAAACTGGTAAAGTGGAAATCTCAAAAAGCATACATCTTCAGCGGCACAGCAATATTTGTCGTCTCCTATTTGATTGCAATGGCAGCCGACCAATTCTTTTTGTTTGTAGTAGCAATGGTTGTTCTTACAATCGGTGAAATGCTTGTTTGGCCGGCTATACCGACGCTGGCTGATGAAATGGCGCCAAAAGGACGTGCTGGCTTTTATCAGGGGTTTGTTAACAGTGTAGCAGCAGCGGGAAGAATGCTGGGCCCGGTCCTTGGCGGCGTTGTCGTAGATATGTATAATATTCATGTTTTATTCTATATATTGCTAGGTCTGATGATTATTCCATTTATTACGACTGGCCTGTTTGATCGCGGCATGCGAAATAAGGAAACAGGATGAAAAAAGAGGAGATATACAATGGCAGAAATTAAATTGATTGCATTAGATATGGACGGTACATTATTGAATTCGGAAAACCGGATTTCAGAGCAAAATAAACGAACAATCAAACAAGCAATGGAACAAAATGTCCATGTCGTGCTGAGTACCGGGCGGTGGCTGGGGACTTGCTATCCGTATGCAGAAGAACTGCGCTTGCAATCCTATCTAATCACTAGCAACGGCGGGCAGATTTTTACGATGGAAAAGGAATTGGTTGAAGAACATTTGCTGGAAACAGAAAGCCTTGAAAAGATGTATCGTATTGGAGAAGCTGCCGGTGCAGACATGTGGCTTGTATCGACAAAAGGTATCTACCGTGATGGATTGCCGGTGAATTTTAAAGAACAGAAATGGCTAAAATTTGGATGTGTCTCTGATGATTTGGTAAAAATGGACCATGTCGTTGAAGAAGTTTCCAAAATTGGCAATCTGGAATTAACGAACTCCATGCCCAATAACTTGGAAGTCAACCCAATCGGCGTCAATAAGGCAAATGCATTACGAACCATCTGCAAAAAACTTGGAATAACAATGGAAAATGTACTTGCTGCCGGCGATAGCCTGAATGATATCAAAATGATTGAGCAGGCGGGTGTTGGTGTTGCGATGGGCAACGCACAAAACGCCGTGAAAAAGGTTGCAGATTATGTGACTGCCGACCACAATGATGACGGTGTGGCTAAAGCAATTGAACGCTTTGTTTTGCAAGCAGCGGAAAGTTAAGCTTTTTTTGCTGGTAGTCTGCTTGCCTGTTAGAATTCATGTATCTTGCGGGTGAAATGCTGTTTGCCGGGGGTTTTGATTTAGAACGGAAATTGTTTTGAAAGTAGTATTCTGAAAACCTGAAAACCGATTCCGGTGGCGGCGTTGGTTTAATGGTGCCTTATCATTAAGTGAAAGGGAGAAGCAGCAGAAAAAGCACGAGGTTGGGGGGGCCATTGAGATGGCGCAACTGTTGATCGATTTGGACGGATACCTTTCTGTTATCGCAGCTTTCCCTGAATCGGGGCGGATTTTGAACGCGGCTAGTGGCTTTTCTTTGGGTGAAGCGGCATTGCTTCAGATGGAGCGGGTTGCTTTCGTTTGGAGCGACTTTGCCTCGTTTGAAGCAGGTTGCTCCCGTTTCTAGCCCAAGTTTCGGCTAAAAAGCCTAGAAATCCCACTGTGTTGGGATTTCTGATTTTATTTTGGTCACTACAACCTTTTTCCGATAATTTTGTGTTCTCTTTTTAACGGATCTTTCACTCCCAATTTTT
>NZ_JAROCA010000055.1 GCF_030732005.1 Tigheibacillus jepli
ATATCAAATTGTGGATCCGCGTTAATTTATCCTGGTGCTTTGTAATTTTGGCTGTATTTTCTGCCACCATACGTGGTGAACATTGTAACTATTTACACAGGATTTGGGACTTGACTCTCATAACCTCGATGAACTACCGAAAGAGGATTATTTTCTTCCATTCGGTCGCTCATAACCCCGATGAACTACCGAATGATGAGTTTTTTCTTCCATTCGGTCGCTCATAACCCCGATGAACTACCGAATGATGATTTTTTTCTTCCATTCGGTCGCTCATAACCCCGATGAACTACCGAATGACGGTTTTTTTCTTCCGTTCGGTCGTTCATAGCCTTAACAAGTTACCGATTCATGGAAGAACCTTTGTTAGACTCATAATAGGTCCATTGCTTTTCACCTACAGGATTAAAATTACCTGCTAGAATCCTTTGTATCGTCTTTTTTGATTCCACAACTTGACACCATTCTTGAATGATATTCGTCGTGACCTTTTCATTTGGAAATAGTATCATAAATTCCTTAACGCCCCTCATAACAGCATCTGTAACCGACTCTTTAAAGCCACATTTGTGGCAAACACATTTTCTTTTTTCAACTGAGACAGAAAATGAATCGCATCTTGGACAAGTGATTCCTTTTTTCAATTGATGAATATCGTAAGCAGGTATCCGTTCATAAGGAGAATCGGTAATGTTGCGGGACATTAATTGTTCCGCGGCCTTTTTTTCCTTATCTGTCAATTTGGAAGGTATCGCATTTAAACTTTCCAGGTGGCGATTAACTTGCGTTGGAAAAATAAATGGTCTATCTTGTGGCGCCTGGTATAAAGTAAATTCTGGATTGATGAAAACAACAGAGGCATCAATTTGGAGGTTTATTCCTGTGCTGAGGAGTAACTGGCGCAGTAGGGACTCGCTTCTACTTATTTGGTGAAGCGGATTAATAACTTCCAGTTTTGGTTTTTTGAATAGCTTATCGGACTGATAAAAATAGTCACCGCTATAATTTTTCACTTCATAAAAACAAATTTTTCCTTGAATAATGATAAGCGAGTCAATTTGGAAGGTAGAATTGTTTATTTTCAGCAACAAGTCATTCAAGATCAAACATTCACACTGTAATTTTTCTATTAAGCTGTCGAACAGCAATTCCCCCTCGTAACCCTTTTTCAAATTTAAATAGTGATACTGATCCTTTTCAGCCAACCCCTTTCGCTTGTCTAACAATTCCAGGATTCGTAATTCTTTTGGCTTGGTACGCGATTTGTACAGCATCTTCCACACCTTCCTTTTTTAGAATCTAGGTCTATTATATTAAATATGATTAAAAATTGAAACATTTTATCAGTATATTGTAAGGTAGCCGCGCACGGTCAATGTTTTATCAGTTATTTGCATGATATTGTAATTTTGGTTGTATTTCTTGGTAAGTCCTCTCCTTGGTAACTATTAAATTCGGGGTCATGGTTATGACACCCTGTACTTTACCAAGGAGACTCTTTTCTTTTTAAACCTCAAATTTCTTCATTACCGGAATGCTCCCCCTGTTTCCGTATTCACATTCCAAATCCTTTTCCAAACAATTTGTCCATTACGGTCATCAATTTGAAAAACATCCGGATTGCTAAGAGCTTTCCAGTTTTCGAAATGGAAGTCCGGATTATATTTCTTCAAAAGCAGTGATATGATATTTCCATGACTGACGATTACCGTGTTATCGGAGTCAGATTGAAAAATTTCTTCTACAACCTCGGTGATCCGTTTCATTGCTTTCCGGCTTGATTCTCCTCCTTCAAATTTTAGATCCAAATCTGTAAAAGTCTCTTTTAGTTTTTCAAACCAATCCGGTAAGTCTACTGAACTAAGTACACGTTCGGATAATCTATCATCTATTTCTACATTAATATTTGCACGCTGCCCCAATGGCCGTATTGACTGAACGGCACGCGTAAATGGACTTGATATAATTCGCTCGACTTTTCGGTTTCGGAAAAAATTAGCCAGTTCTGCCGCCTGATTGAGCCCATTTACCGTAAGCGGTGCCTTCAAAGACTGCCCCTCTGCTTCACAATGTCTAATGATATATATTCTCTTTCTCATTTCGATCCCCCAAATACTTTTGCTTTCTGTTTCTTGCCTTACGAAAACTTCAGAAGCATTTCAATCTTATTAACTATTGTAAGTTACATCCCACATTCGTTAAACAATTATTTTCCAGCAAATGCAAATTTCTCATCTAAATTTGGCACATTTGTAACTTGCCTTCCAAAAAACTGTCACAAATGGAAAGTACCAAGAAAACGTTTGCCGTCTATCATACAAGGGCTTCATTAAATTTAAGTATTCACCCTCCGAAATATCGCAGCATTTAGCTGTATGTTATGCTATTGATATCATGTTCAGTTAGTAAAGGAGCAATACTCATGATTGCAAAATTGGAAAAAGAAAAAAATGTGCTTACTGCCATTTATAAACGATTTTTACGTCATAGTCCTGCCGATGTATGGGCTTATTTAACGGACAATAATAAATTGCAGCAATGGTTTCCCGAGTTGGAAATCCAGGCGTTGAAAAATGGTGGAGAAATACGGTTTGATTTCGGGGACGGAAACTTTGAACGAATGGAAATCACAGAAATGATTCCTCAAAAAGTTTTGGCATTTACATGGGATAAAAATTTGGTCCGCTTTGAACTAGCCACGGATAATAGTGGTTGTATGCTTGTTTTCAAAGAATACTTACATGAGATTACGGAACACACCGCAAAGGATTTAGCAGGCTGGCACGTTTGTTTGGACGTGATCGAGGCGTTGCTTGATGGCCGTTCAGTTGGTGATCGCACCGCCATTTGGCAAACCTGCTATCCAACATATCAACAGTTATTGCAGGATGCGCAAAGCTGACTGGAAAACAGCTGCTTAAGAAGGTAAAGCACGAGTAGAGCAAGTGGGAACGTGCCCCCATGCCCCTTATTGCATTGGCATTCTGTTTTCCCATTTGACCAAAATTTGCAAGAAGCAAGGTTTGGTGAGAAAGATTCGGCTTGGCCATAAAAATAATGACATAGCCTGTCGACACCATCTGTTCTCCTGAAGAAACTTTCCAGACGAAACCATTTGTTTGAAGATTACATTAGCAAAATGCTAACCTGTAATTAACAATTGAAAAGGGGCGATATCACATGGAAAAAAACGTTCCCGAAATCACACTTCATGACGGACTTACATTACCAGCAATAGGTTTTGGCACATATGGTCTTAACGGGAATGAAGGAGCCATTGCTGTTCAAAATGCTATTACAAACGGCTATCGACTCATTGATACAGCATACAACTACGAAAATGAAGGTACAGTAGGGGAAGGCGTACGACGCAGCGGTGTTCCAAGAGAAAAATTAATCATCACTTCCAAATTACCGGGTCGCTACCATACCTACGAAAAAGCTGTCCATGCGATTCAAGAATCCTTATACCGTGCAAACTTCGATTATTACGATTTGTATCTGATTCACTGGCCAAATCCAAAACAAGATCAGTATGTGGAAGCATGGCAGGCATTGATAGATGCTAAAAAATGGGGCCTGATTCGCTCGATCGGTGTCTGCAACTTTCTGCCGGAGCATATGACGCGATTAAAAGAAGAAACTGGCGTCAAACCGAGCATCAACCAAATTGAATTACATCCATTTTTCAACCAGGAACAACAAAGAAGATGGCATGCAGAACATAATATTCAAACAGAGTCCTGGAGTCCCTTGTTCCGAGCAGGCGAAATGCTGCAGAACAAGACACTGCAAAACATCGCTAGCCGCCACAACAAAACCGTATCGCAAGTAATTTTGCGTTGGCATTACCAGCTTGGATCCATTGCAATTCCAAAATCCGCATCCCCCGCAAGGCAGCGCGAAAATATCTCTATTTTTGACTTTGCCCTCGATGATGCAGAAATGAAACAAATCGATGATCTGACCCGCGCAGATGGCAGAATCAACAGTCAGGATCCTGCTGTTTATGAGGAATTTTAGAAACCCTACTTATATATACCCCCATTCCATTTCGGGATGGGGGTATATATAATGTTGATTTTCTGTTATGGGTTGTTGCATTGCAACCAACGAATTGGAATTCAAATAACAAAACCCTTGGTCAATGGCGGTCGCAACCAATCTACATTTATATAAAAACTATTAAACTTTCTAGCTACTATTACATATTTAATCCGAAACCGTTATAATCGGGAAAGGGAGTGAATCACGTGAATAAAAAAGATATCGCAAATATACGAAAACAATTCAAATTGGATAATGAACAATTAAAGATCAAGGAAATTTTTAGTGTGTATGTGCAAAAAGAATCCGGTGAGATTTACCATCATGTTAGCCAGCCATTTGAAATGTTAGAAAGGGAATCACAAGAGTTATTACTTATCAACTTCAAGAAAGTTTTAACAGGCCAGCTTGATTCCAAACTGTTTGAACTAAAATTCAGGCGGGATGTGGAAGACAGCACGCAGGAAATCCTTTTCGATGGGTTACAAGCGGAAACGACAGAAGGCTGGAAAGCTTATATGCTACAAATTGTCGAAAAGATGTATGCAAATAGAGTCTATGAATTTGATACAGTCGTAACGTTTATCGTCGGGGAATATCGCAAACCGATGCGAAAACGTGATGTTGAATCCGAGGAAGGCGGCAATGATGAAGTTTACGCCAATAAGTTTATTCTATGCAGTCTTAATAAAGCAGATCAGCCGAAAAAAGCTTTGGTATTTGATTATATAGAGAAAAAGTTCAGACCAAATAATGAGGTAGATCCAATTATTAACTTGACCTCCCCTTTGACAGGCTTTCTATTTCCAACCTTTACAGACAACGCTTCGGATGTAAACCATGTTCTCTATAGTGCCGGCAAAGCCAACCAGCCGGACGACTTATTTATTGAAGAAGTGCTCAACTGTGGGGAAATGATGACAGCCGCAGAAGACCGGGACTGCTTCGGGCTCATTGTACAAAATGTGATTGGCGATCAAGTAAATTCCAAAGTGATTTCCAACATTTATGAAGAAGTCGATCGGATTGTACAGGAGAGTGAGGAAGACGAAGAAGAGACAGAGACGCCAAATTTGGACTATCGGGATGTTGAGAAAATCCTGAAGGCAAGCGGTGTTGAAGGAGTGGAGACTGAAAAAGTGAAAAACGCTTTTAAAACAGTCATTGACGATGAAAAACATGAATTCAAAGCAAACAGTATCGTCCCGAAAACAATCAAAATAAAAACGGAAGTGGCAAATCTGGCACTCAGTCCAAAAGACCTGAAAAACATCAAGTATATTACGTTCGATGGAAAACGTTGCTTATTAATAGAAATCAATGATGACGTGGTTGTGGAAGGATTTCAGCTGGAAACAGGGACGTATTAATCATCAATAAGATCCCCAAGTGCTAGGAAACTACTAATGGATATCGTAACTTGTACAAGATGTTTCCATGGAATGGAAAAATATCGTTTCCTACCATGGAGGGATAAATGATATGAAAAAGCTTGTCCTTAAGATGTATATAGGCTAGGGGCAAGCTATCTTTTTATGTTATATCTTGGCACGCAATTCCATCCATGACAGAGAAAAAGCCATTTATCCTATTTATCATGTAAGCACTCGTATGTTTTCATCCATCGAAAGGACAGGATTTCACGTTGGATCAAAACTTTTCTTTATATAGTTCGACATGACAAATGCGACTGGTGGAACAAACGGAACAATGACATTCCAGCCAATCAGATAAAGCACTGGAGCAATCACAAACGTTACTCCAAAAAATACCGCCAGTTGTAATTGTTTTCTCCACCCATAGACAAATAAAAAGATACCGACAACAATTAATACGACTAATAAAAGTACCAACCAATCCAATTTTCTCTTCCCACCTTTTTGGAAAAATTAAAGACCATTTAACTTATGACATTATTCACACCTAGTAATCGAATATATTGCTTGCTCCGCCCCAAATCTCATAACTGTTCTTTCCAATGCCCTGCCCAACTTTTCTAGTAGTCTGCAAGACACCTTATTTGCTGTTTGCGTTTCCGCCACTATTCTAGGCAGATTAAATTCATGAAAGGCAATGTGGATGACCGCACCAACTACCTCTGTTGCATAACCTTTTCCCCACCAATGTGGCAAAAATTGATAGGAAACTTCCAGGTCGGTACCAACATGATGGGTATCAAGACTGACCAATCCGATAAATTTTTGGGTATATTTTTCCCTAACAACCCAATAATGGGATACAGTATTTGGACAAAGCATCTCCTCCAATAATTCGTCGATTGCTTCTTCCTGACGCGTGCCGCCAAGATATTTTCTGACATCTGCATTTATATATATAGCATTTATATCGGTAAAGTCAGCTTTTTGTACGGTTTTGATAAAACACCTTTCCGTTTCAAACAAAAATGAACCCCCTCTACTTTTCATTCATGAATGCGATTATCCATCTATCCAAGACCGAAAAGAAATAGTCATTATTCCACAAAAGTAATGTATTTAATTCCCCTTCCTTACCCATATAATCTTGAAAAAATGTATCCGCTATAAAATATGCAAGCCTTGGATAACCAAAAGTTGAACCACCGTTAATGGAAAACCACTCCTTAAAAATATCGTTACCATTTTTCCCGCTTTGAATATCCTTTGCAAAGGCACCAATAATTTCGTGTTGATGTTCCCTGGCAAATTTTAACCATTCATCACCGGACTCATCATAAGAAAAATAGGTAGATTCTTTTATGTCAGGAACGATCTGTCTGGAAAAATGTGTTGCTGCCCCTTCTTGTAATAGCCAGATATATGGATGTTCCCATCGTATACGTTGCCAATCCATCTGATGATTATCCGAGATGATGTGGTGTGCTGTATGGCCAAATTCGTGAGCGATTATCACTTTCAAAGGAATTTCTTGCGGAGTTAGACGCTCCATAGCAAACGTAATATCTGGTATTATTTTCCTGTGCGTATAGGCATTGGAACCGTATGCCCCAATGATCAAGTTTACCGAAATTGGAAACTCCATGTGATATGTTGTCTCATATGTATTGCAAACTTCTACAACTAAACATTCCATGGATTGATGGACTTTTGTTATGAGCTTCCAATCTTCGGAATATCTTTCTATTGCTTTGGATAATCGCTCATCTGTGTCTTGACAGTGATACAAAAAATAGGTTTTAAACACTTCACAATGCTTTTTGTGATATTGTCTCAGCCGTTTTAGATTCGGCTGTTTTGGAAATGACGCGAATGTATCAACGATTTTCAATCACTTTTCATCCCTTCTTATTGGAACTTTACTGCTTATTTCATCCAGGGAAATATTCCACCATTCGTTCACTTATTCAAAACTGTTTTGAACACATAACTGACTTTTTCATACCCCATTTTATTTTGGTAAAAGCAGTGTGCATCTGCTCTTTGCAATCCTGAGGACAAAGCAACACTCTCATAGTGATTTTCCTTTGCCCATTCATGTATAAAGGAAAGTAATTTTTTGCCGTAGCCTTTTGAGCGGTTATTCTTATCTGTTACAAGGTCACAAACCCAAACTAATCTGCCATAGTATAATGTTATCATAGGCTTGAAACCAGTTACGGCAACTATCTCCTCACCATCCATTAAAGCAACTATTTTGTAATGGTCCTTTTCTTTTGCTTCAAGGACCAAATCAAGATAAGTCTGTTCATCAAGGTGGGTTCGCAATTGGTTCATAATTGGATAAGCTTCCAAAATTTCATTTGGTGATTGCAGTTCTTTTAGCTTCAATGTATCCATCAAAGTTTCCCCCTCTCATATTAATTTCTTATCGCACCCTATTTAGCTTTTCAACCCTTTTCACCCCAGTGAAAATGTCGTAATTCCCCAGTGTCTTGAATTTGTTTTCCGTCTACCGCGAAAGCCCATTTTTCTTAATTCCTTTGCTATTAGCATATTGAAAAATCCGTGTCCAACCAAAACAACATTTGTATGCTCTTTTGCATATTCTACCAATACGTTAGCTGCTTTTTCCGCGCGAACCCGAGCATGTATCAGGGACTCGCAATCTCTCGAATAGCCGCAGAACCAAAGAAGTCTTGAAATGACTGACCATGTAGCCGGTTTAAATGTTAATCCTTTTAAGCTTGAAATGTTGGCAGGTATTTCCACCTCACGAAACAAAGGATCAGTTATGTATTTTCCGTGTAGATTGAGTAATTTCGCTGAATCAATTGACCGTTTCAAATCGCTGGTTATCACAATATTTGCCTTTTTTATTTTCGAAAGTGTTTCCAACGGATATGATTCCTCTTTGAAAACACCGGCATTGTATATTTTTCAACCCAGTCCTTAAACGCTTCACTTGTTATTTTATTTTTTTCAAGATGTACTGATTTTCCGTGTCTTATCAATGAAATTTCCATCATATCTCCTTGAATATTAAACGATACGATCGTCTTTGTTAACGTTAATTTCGTTTGGCCAAATCCCGATTGTCCAAAATATGAAGAACGATGAGGAAAGAATTATAGCATCTTTCCCATTTCACCTACAATCCGATTATGGATAAATACGGTTCCTGCGCCGGCCAAATCTATTGTACTTCCAAAACAAAACGATAAGCAGCATCTCCATTGGAAACATTTTCTTCTTTTTCATCCATCCACCAGACGCTATAGGAATAATAATATTTTCCCGCTTTCAACGGGGCTGTGAAGTGATTATCTGAAACTTGCATTTCCGTTTCTTTATTTTTGTTTAGCTGCAGCAAATGGCGAAGAATATCAAGGTGTGATTTATATGTTAATATGTTGTTCTATATATTTACGAAATGTTCCCACTTTAAGTTTCATTATTCTGCACGAATGAGTTGTTACTGTCTGTGTCTGTGATAACATTATATAACCTGAATTACTCCACCCTGCTTCACGGAGGATGGAGTTTTCTCGCCTAAGTTGATAAACAAAATATAAAATCGGGTTAGATCCCAGATAGTCGAAACCTAACCCTTCATTTTAATAATTTTATAATTCAATCATTTATGGAAATAAACGTTCGTTTGTGTTATGATAAAATCACAATAGACAAGCTTCACATGAGGGGTTTGGCACACCTAGATTTTTGTTAACTGTACCTTCGGCTGGGATATTTCCCACGAAGGAGGTGTTGCCTATGGACGTTGCAGATGTGCTGACATTGATGGTTTCTTTCGGCACTTTGGTTGCCATTATCATGTCGACCAACAACGACAAAAAATAACCCCTCATGAGCTTTTAAGCTACGGAAACATGAGGGATTATTTCTCTCTGTTGCCGAACCCCTCTTGATGGGGTTGGTCTATTGGTACCGTTCCATGTTACCAGCATGGAGCGGTTTTCCTATTTTACGATATTTCTACTCTTAATATACCACATTTTTGTGTTTTGTACACTTGTCCGTGGATTTTTTCAGCTATCTCAATACCCAATCTTTTATAATGGAATTGACTTTTGCATTTTTTTGAAGTTTAGGTAGGAGATAATGGGCGCTAGCACCTTTGGCTAACTAACTATCAGTAGGGATGAAGAAAACCCCACTGATAGAAGTTTCACTCAAATTATCATATGTAATCAGCTCAACTCCAGCTTCTTTAAGCCATCTTTTGTATTCGGGTCACATGCCATCTCTACTTCCATTGGCCTTGCCATTTTTATAACACTTCACCCCTCTGCATGAATGTATGAATAACTCGGGTATTATATCTTTAAGGATGTAGCGTTTTATATAATGTTTTGCATTGCTTATTCAAAACCAGGGAGTGAGTATTAGTGAGAGGAAAAATTTCAAACAAAAAGCGGGAAATATCTGGAACGGACGCCTACCAATTTCTGAAACAAGGAAAAGTGGCCCACGTAGCTACTGTAGGGGAGGATGGATTTCCATATGTCATTCCCCTGGTTTATGTTTATGAAGAAGGAAACATACTATATCTCCATATTGGAAATATACGGGAAAGTCACTTTTGGACAAACATTAAAAAGCACCCACAAATTAGTATAGAGGTAAGTGAGATGGGGGACCTGCATCCCGGTAAAAAATACGCTTGTCAGTCGGCACTTGTATATACGAGCGTTGTTTTGTTTGGGACAATTAGTCGAATTGATGATGATGCACAAAAGGAATGGTTCTTTGACAAGCTGCTTGAAAAATATGGGGATCCTGGCTGGTCTTTTGAAAAGGGGTATCCCGCGCTTTCCAAAATTGAATTATTCGAAGTACAGATCGATACCATCACAGGTAAATTGAACGAAGGATTGCGGCATTAAGAGTTTCCCCGGCCAACATTGAAACATCATTGCAATTGCCGATAACGTGCCCATTCCTTGACAGAAGCAATCAGCGAATTTTTTTGTTCTAGAAACTGCTTTTTTCGGTGGCCATTTGCGCCAGAAGGATGGGGAAAGCCGAATAAACAGTAGTGATTGGCAAGTTTTCCTTCACGAAATAGTTTATGGAAAACTTGCTCCACGGTTTTCCCAAGCGGGATAAGCAGAGCAGATTGTTGCATTTGACTTATTTCCTTTGGAAAAACGTCAAAAGCATGTTTGGAAAGCAAGGACGACTGCTCAATGCTTGGTTGATGCCCCGTGTAATTTTTCCCTTTGTAAAATACAGGGTATTTTATCACCGAGGTGGTGTGGAGCAAATGCCTATTTTCTTCAAAAAGAGAAGCAGAATGCTCCACATGAGCCGCTTCGGGAATCCCGCATTCATCCAGCATTTGAATAAGATTGGACCGCATCGCTCCGGAAAAACTGGCCGCCTTTTTCACTTCTTTTAGGATTTGCTCAACAGGATGGTCAGTATTCAGTCCATTAATGAATTGTTCAAAGGCAGTTTTCATTTGATTCCAACCAGGAGTAATTCCGACAATAACAATGATCGCCTGTTTGTTGATATATTCGTTATGGGGTGCATAGTACATGTCCAGCCCCCCTTCCTTTTCAATCAAAAATTGCTCAGTCATAAGAACTGATTTGGTAAGCGGCGTACTTGGATTTAAATTTTTTATCGCTGGCAGGAACTTTTGGAGTTTACTATACAAGCGATGTCACCTCTGTCCTACAGATACCACTGCCTATTTTTTTGCATATATTCTCCGTTTCAACTCTATGATCCTACATAAATGAAACAGGGAGGGCACCGTCATCAACGAAACAATTCCTTGGCATCCACAGCAAAACCATCCAATACGACAGATTGGATAGTCCCTTCATTTTTGACTATATCATTCAGTCGGTAGTCTCCATTATCATCCAATGAATAAACTTGGACAGTGTGAAGCATAGGATTGACAATCCAGTATTCTTTCACCCCATATTTCATATACCAGTTCAACTTGGTCACAAGATCATGTGATTGATTCGACGGACTCAAGATTACAATTATTAAACTTGGAGCACCTACATAATTGTTTTCCGTCAGACCTTGCTGCTCACAAATGACAGACAGATCTGGTACAAAGATTTTCTTCCCATCCGCCTTATCGTTATTCAGTACGATATCAAAAGGGGCATGAAATACCTCACATCCCGTCTTCTCCAGAAAATGAAACAGGGAAACATGCAGCCGTCCAGAAATTCTCTGATGCATCGTTGTTGGAGACGGTGACATATATACAACACCATCAATGTATTCATAAATACGATCTGAGTTTTCACGCATGCTGTAGAATTCTTCAAGGCTTACTTGATGTTTGTTTGGCGGATTACTGGAAATCCTCCTTGGAAAAGAATGAGGGTGCTCTATTTACTAAAAATACCTTACTGATATTGTAATGCATTACATGCTGTATTCCAAGGTTATCATTGTTTTAACCTAAATCTTCCATCCTTTACAGGGGGAGCCATAATAACATAGGAAACTGAAAGAATGGAAAAATGATTGGTAGATTAACCGTCGCACTAAACAGCGCCAAAAAATACACAAACTCCTATGTTCTAGTTGCAGAAAGGGAGACACTCCCCCACCTCCATCTTATTCCCAACGTGGAATAAATATCCAAGTAGGGGTGACTGAACATGGCTAAGCAAGCGATTGCGATAGATTCCAGCTACAAATGTTGCCAAAATAAAAGAGATGCTAGTGGCACCTCTTTTTTTGGCAGTTATTTACAGTTTCGCACCAACCCGAACTTTTTCGTGAAAAACCATCCTTACCCCCAAGTTTCCATATCCCACACCTGGCTCACCCAATCCTTATAAAAATCTGGTTCGTGTGACACAAGGATAACTGTCCCTTCATAATCCCGCAACGCCTGTTTTAGTGCCTCCTTTGTTTTCATATCCAAGTGGTTTGTCGGTTCATCTAATACAAGCAAGTTGCTTTTTGCCAGCTGTAGTTTGCACAGGCGTACCTTTGTTTGTTCGCCGCCGCTCAACGTGTTCAATGGCTGAAAAATATGCTCCGTCCTTAACCCGCATTTAGCCAGCTTGGCTCGGAGATCTTTTTGTGTGAAATCTGGAAAAGCCGCATGCATCTCTTCCAATGCAGTTTGTTGCCCAATTGCTTGTGTCTCCTGGGAGAAATATGCTGGCAATACACGATCGCCAATCGAGACAGCTCCCCGAAGTGCCGGCAATTCGCCCAATAAAGTTTTCAGCGTGGTTGTTTTGCCAATCCCATTATGACCAACAAGTGCAACCTTTTCCCCACGTTCAAGCTTCAAATGGATACCAGAAAACAATGGCGTACTGTAACCGATGCTCAGATCCGTTGCTTCCAGCATGACATTTACTGGTTGTTGCGCGACAGCGAATGAAAAAATGGGTGTCGGATTATTGCCCGGCTTTTCGATTCGTACGATTTTTTGCAGCTTTTTTTCCCGGCTTTTGGCTTGTTTTGCGGTGGATGCCCTTGCTTTATTTTTCTGTACATAGGTCTCCAGCTTCTGAATTTCCGCTTGTTGACGTTCATATTGTTGATGAATTTGTCTTTTTCGCAGTTCATAAGCTTTTGTGAAGTCATTATAAGTCCCCGGATAACGGGTGAGCTGTTTATGCTCCAGATGGTAAATCACATTGACCACCGCATTCATAAATGCTGTATCGTGGGTGATTAGCATGAATGCGTGCGGGTATTCCTGTAAATATGACCGCAGCCAAATAATATGCGCTGTATCCAGGTAGTTTGTCGGTTCGTCGAGCAGGAGTACATCAGGTTTTTGCAAAAGCAGCTTTGCCAGCAGCAATTTTGTTCGCTGACCACCGCTCAATTTGTCCACGTCTGTATCTAATCCCAACTGTGTCAATCCAAGTCCAGCAGCAACTGTTTCGATTTGTGCATCAATACCGTAGAAATCACGCTGTTCCAACATCTCCTGCAACATACTGTATCGATTCAATAGCGAATCAAGGTCACCAACTGCATGATTTGCCATTTGTTCCGCTAAAGAGATCATTTCTTTTTCGGCATCAATTAGTTCCTGAAACGCCCCCTGTAAAAAGGTACGCAAACTTTGCCCAGCAGTCAACGCGATATGCTGTTCCAAACTGCCAGACCGGGCCCGCGGGTGCCAATTTACATTTCCGGAATCGGGCAGTAATTGACCGGTTATCATCTTAAACAGTGTCGATTTTCCGGCTCCGTTTGCACCGACCAGCCCTATATGTTCACCCTTTAGCATGCGGAAAGATATATTTTGTAAAACATTTTTATCCCCATAACTATGGCTTAGTCCATTCACTTCCAATATACTCATCTTTTTCTCTCCTCGTATTTGATGTTTTCCAAACACAAGAGAAAAGCCGAATCCACCTTTTTTCCATAAAAAATGACAGAGCGAGATAACGCCCTGTCGACATTGGATAAACCCATCATGAAAAGGTGACAGATTTATTCATATGAGAAAGCTATCAGGTGTTATATCCGCTGTTTGCAACTTGTGTTTGGCTCATTTAAAAAAGGGCATACGTATCCCGCTCTTAAGCAAAAACAAGTTGACGCACAGCAGAAAATAACATTGATAAAATTCCCTCCTTCAAGTATAGTTTCATTATTATAACAGTTATTGTAACCATTTTCAAAAGATATATGCTGGCTAGTTAAAAATCTTAAATGATCCATTGGGGAGGAACATCCTCAAGATAAGGAAGGACAAAAGAATATGAATACCTATCATGAATGTCCTTCATAAGGCGGATAAGGAAAAAGAATACGAAAAATCCATCAAAAATGTCCTTCATAAGACAGTTAGGGCATCGACCAATCCTTTATCCGCCAACATAATGAAGCACAGTCGGCTCTTGTTGTCCCAAAGCCGCCTTATACAAAGTGATATCCCCTTTTTGCGGCAAAGAGTCATCAGCATGCACTTCAAAATTTTTATTTAGTGAAATAGTCCATGCAGCATCACCATCGTTTTTAGTAAGCACAACGGCAAGTGTTCCAAACTGAACGACATGATCCCAATCAAACGATTCTGTCTTACCATTTTTGGTAACTGTAATGCCATCCGTATCGCATACAATCGTGACAGCTTTTCCAGCACCCCTTGCATTTTTGCGGGTCTATTTCCACAAACCACTTTTCCATACCTTCTGCCCTATCTATCATTTTTTCGAGCACTATCATAATTTTTTCATTTTTTTCCAGTTTCATAGACTGCTTCCATCAATGTTATAAAGGAGCGAGTGTCAATATCAAAAATAAGCTAGATAGCACATGGGATTGGCGTTGCTTTTTAGAACTAAAAGGTAACCTGATATTATATAGGTCACTAAAATAATCCATAGCGTCATCATTTCACTGTCATGCCCCTCATGCGAGTCCCCTATTTCGTTTCAAAACACAACACCACGGTTAATAAGCCAATTCATATTCTCCATTTTCATACACTTTGTATTTTCCTATGGTTCCCGATCCGCCACTTTCTTTCATTGAGATAGAATCTAAGCTGACAACATAATATGTACCCTTATCATCTGTTTTGGGCGAGTCATCGTTTGGAATAAATTCCGTATCGGCGATGTTTATCTCATCCCTTTCATCGAGCTCTTTTTTTAAAAACGCAATCGCATCGTCCATATTCGCTATTTGAGCATTTTCACTTTCTGCAGGAGCGGCATTTTCGGTATTCTTTTGCCCATCGCTGTTTCCAGGATTACTTGAACCTTCCTGGCTTTCATTATCCTCACCGGAAACAGCATTATCTTCACCATTTATATCTTTGTCATCTGAATCGTTGTCAGTTACACTGGAATGATCGCCCCCCGTAGTGGGCTCTTCCTTTTCCGATTGTATCTGTCCCCCTGCCTCCTCGTCCTTGGAAAAATTGCCGCAAGCGGATAATACCAAGATAGCAGCACATGCAATAATAGCCAAAAATGTGATAAATCTTTTCAACCTGCACCCTCCAAATTTTCCAAGTTTCTTTTAATTGTGGTTCTTTAAAAATTCATTTCTTTAATGGTTTTACGGAGCAATTCTGGTCCCCCCAATGCTTCAGCTGCATTAATTTTGTTCATTCCGTACCCCGGGATGTTTACGTAGGCATCCCGCATTATGGAGACGATTTTTGGAGTTTTCGTATCTTGATTATAATGGGCAATCATGATGGTATCCGAACGAGAATTTTCTTGAATCCACCCCGAGCAACAAAACATTGATATTGCCTAACCTGTTCTCGACACCATGGGAATGCAATATCCGGATCTTTTTTATTCCTAGCACCAGCCATAGAAGCCTTTAGAGCAGAATGATATTGCCAATAAGCATAGCTTAAAATCCCCCGGCAAATATAAAGACTGCAGTGAACAGCAATAAAAATATATTACGTTTACGATGTTTTCGTTTTTTGATAACGGTTATCTTTTGTTCCATCATTCATACCTTTCTTGATACGTCGACATTCTTGCATCAAACCATTCCCCCTATTCAATTAAATTCAACATAAAATGGCTGAATTTCCGGGTTTAAACAACTTTCAATCCTTTCCCTGAAGTTACCACAATTAACCATTTCCAGCGCAAGTTTGATCGGAAAAAAACCTACCTCCAAACTCTCTGAACTTGTTGTAGGTTTCCCACCGATCGGCTTACCCAAAAATAATGTATTACAAATACTCTTGCCCACATTTTGGTATATGCCGCAAAACTTTGTCACTTCGATATCAATACCCGATTCTTCTTTCGTTTCTCGAATGGCTGCATCTCTGATAGACTCTTCTTCCTCCACCTGACCGCCAGGCATTTCCCAGCCCCTTCTCGGTCCTTTAATCAGCAAAATCTCATCTTTATCGTTTAGAACGATGGCCGCTGCAGAAACGATGTGTTTTGGTGTACCCATAGAACCCATTCCCCCTCACATGTTAAAAACAACAGGAAACAATCCAAATTGACGCTTCCTGTTGTTTTTTGTGTAATGTATCTGTATTCAAAAATGTGAATTGCAATATTATTTTATCATTCTTTTGAGTAATTAAAAACCGGGAAGTGACAGGCGCCAACCTTAAGTGTTTCTTAACACATGTTTAAATTCCTCTTCTTCTTCGTCTTCAAATCCTTTGAAAATAACCTCCACAATATCTGTATGGTTGAAAACATATGTATACTCTGGGCTGATATAGCCTTCCGGATAGAATACACCAATATAGTCATACATCGTTCCCTCGGCTGCCCCCTCCTGATTACTCTCATCTTCTAAGAGCAATTGCTTTCTGCCGTATATCATCAATCTCTTATTTCCGCCCTCCAGCATCACGATGGAACCATTAGGCAATAGTTCTGTCATGTTCTCCATCTCCTATTCATTTTCTCATTTTTTGCTGCTTCACTTGATAATAAATTTCTTCCCTTTTGCCTCCGCCTGCTTGATCACTTTTCTATTTGGCTTATGGTATCGGACAAAACGCATATTTGCTTTCATGAATGCATATTGGTGTAAAAACCGAGCGGCGAAATAAGCCAATACGACTGCAAACATGGCATACACGAAATACATCATGGCATACATTGCTAAATCTGATTGCTTCATTATCTTATGCGCAAAGAAATAACCAAAACCAGGAACAATTGCGATGACTGCAGCATAACTTAATGAACTTCTTTTTTTCTTTTTGCTTTTCTTCTTTTCTATATTGGAGTATTTATATAACTGATAGTATACAAGCACACCGACAATCACCAAAAAAATAATAGATGAAAGGATATAATAAACTGGTGTTCTAATCCCCAGATTCAGATATGCTATTTTTTGTATTAAAGTGAAATAGCAAATGGTTCCAATTACACCAACCCCCCCCATAAAAAGCACACTTTCAAACTGTGTGGAATAGGGATTTTTACATAGCAATCGTATTGCCCATAAATGAGCAATAACTAATAATGGAATAGCGAAATAGTAAATGATTGTTACCTTTGGATAGAGTAGCGGTAATGTACCAAGGTCCAAAAATATGAGAATATACGTTATCACAATCGACTTAGTCTCATTGGGACTATGAAAACCCAAATGTAGCCAAACATACATAGGCAATCGATTTTTATTTATACTACTGTTTATTTTAAGCATCTATTGCCACCCAGTTTCTCCTGAAATGTATTTAAAGTGGTTCTGCCGGCTTAAAACTGCATAACACCTTCCTTAATTTGTAAGGAAAACAGGCAACAGCATATCCATTAACTATTTGCGTTTTTCACTTATTGTATCATTTGTAGCAAAAAAGCACTTGTCAATTTTGGTTCATTTTATGATAAGATTTTTTCCTTTTGCCTCCGCCTGCTTCATCGCCTTTTTTGTTGGTTTTTGATAGCGGACAAAACGCATATTTGCTTTCATGAATGCATATTGGTGCAGGCACTTGGCCGCTAAGTATGCCATTATAACGCCGAATAAAAAAAACACAAGGTAGATTAACGCATACATTGCAGTATCAGACTGTTTCATCATTCTTTGTGCTATGAAATAACCAACCGCTGGAAATATTGCGATAATAAATCCATATTTGGACGAGCTTTTTTTTGCCCGCTCCCTTTGGGGTGATTGTACAGTTATTTTATTTATATTTGAATATCTTTGTATTTGATAGTATGCGAGTATACCAATGATAAACAAATATAAAACCGTAGAAATAACGTAATAAAACAAGTTCCTAATTCCAAGGTTCATATATGCTGTTTTCTGTACTAGCATGAAATAACAAATTGTACCAACTACTCCCAACACACCAATATAAATAAGACTTTCAAACTGGGTAGAAAAAGGATTTTTAATCAATATACGCAACGCCCACAGGTGAATAAACACAAGAAGTGGTATCGCAATATAATAAATAATTGGTATCTTTGGATATAGTAATGGAAATGTTCCTAAATCTAATAAAATAAATGTAAATGCCGCAACAATAAATTTTATATTGTCTGTGTCCAAGAATGATAGATGCTGATTGACAAACACGGGCAATTTATTGAAGTCTTTAATACTTTCATTAATTTTCACCGTTTAATCATTCCTTTAATAATATCAAACCTTTATTCAGTTTATTTCTTACCACCTTTTTTGAACCAACCGGCTATTGATTGAATGCCACTTTTAATATGACCAGAGATGCTTTTTTTATTTTTCCCTTTACCTATTTTGATACCATCAAATATATATGAGGCAGCCACAGAAGCACCAAATGCAGCTGCTGCACCCACAATTACTGGTGCACCAAAAGCACCTGCCGCTGCAGCTAGGACCCCGCCGGCAGCAATAGATACAGCCCCGACTCCTACATCAACGCCAAGATCACACACAATTTTTGTCATCCCTTTATTTCGATTATCATAGGCATCCTCTACAGCGTTGATACCAACCCCGAGCCATCCTGCTTTGCTCTTTAATGCCGTAATGGCACCGGAACCGGGGCGGACATATTTAGTTATTTTTAGATGGTTTCCCCGTTTGGCTTCCTTTTTCAGGTATTCCTTTTCGTATAATTTAGTTTTTCTTACCTTCTTCGTTGATGGTTTTATACCAACTGCCTCCGGTTTGTATACCCTGTATTTGGTAATCCCACCTTTGGTTGTATATTTTTCAACTTTAAAACCTTTCCTAGTAGCATCATACGTATTATAAAAAGCCAAAGATTCCGTTCCCAATGTTGCCCAGTCACCAGCTGAATCAAAAGGAGCATTTGGATCGAATGAAACGAACGATTCCCCGTCACCTGTGCTGCTTACATCCTCTTTTGCAGCAGTCAATTCAGCATCTGGTTTTTTGGCACCTCCGGCATTTTTATCAGGCCCTGCGGAAACGCTGCCACCTTTGTGATAAATACTGTCCATCATTTTTTTATAGCCCGACAATCCCTCAATGGACGTCACCTTGAAATCGGCAATCGATATACTACCGTTTTTGAATTTGCCCGCAATGTCACTGACATAGTTTTCCATCGTATGTAAATCCTGCAGTATTTCATCTAATGCACTGCTTTGATAGTCATCCAATGCATGTAGTTGTTCTACCACATTTTCTTCTTTCTTTTTGCCATACTGGACACTTTCAAATAATTCTTTTGGGTCCAGCCGGGAAAGTGATACGATATCCGCCACACTATCCATGATACCATTGGCTTGCTCCGTTAAATCTGTCGCTTTACGCCACACATTATCCAGACCCTGTGTCACATTATTTTCCAGAAATTCTTCCCGGATAAAACCCGATTCCATCGATTCAAACGATCTTACAGATTGCCCCATCTGTTCCAATGTCTGGCGATAATGAATCAGGAATTGGTACATATAAATAAGGAAAGGCTGATGACATTCATTGAAAAAGGTGCGTACTGCTTCTCCGGTTTTCCCTTTTAAGTCTTTTTCTAGCGATGTGATGCCACGAACCGCTTTTTGCATATCGGTTATTTTGCTTTGTGTTGTTTTGATTTCAGATACTGTAACTGCAATGCCATCGTGCAAGCTTTGTGCATCTAATGTTTTCATACATATGAGGCCCCCTTACTTTACCGATTTACCGGTACACATCCTATCGAAATTTATCATTTTTCAGCTTTCTTGTTTAATAGAAGAGCCAATATCCCGTTCTCTTTCCTGTATGGCTTTCACTGCCTCTGTTGCCGTTTCAGCATTCTGAAGCATCAATTCCTGATAAGACTTTTGCAATTTATCAAAGGTCTCATTGATTTCAAGTATTTTTTCCATCATATCTAGTTCATTTTCTCCCTTTATATCCTTGATAAATGAAGAGGTGAATACGTTTGTCGTACTTTTTAAATCGCCAAGCGCCTGATCAATTGGTCCGTGATAAATTTTAATCTCGCTCACTGCCCGCTTACCCCTTTCCTTTCACAAAATCAGCTGAAACACATGAATCATATACCTCTGCAGTTCACACATAAACTTAAACGAAATATCTCTACTCGTTATTATACAAGACTTTTATAAACCTAACGATAGGTAATGCGGCATATTATTCTTTATAATCCTTCGTTTTTCATACATACAGCATGTCATGTTCAGGACTTTTAACTCATTCTTTTGAAAAATGGGTAATTAATCAAAAACCCCGCACCATATTATGATATACTCCAAACTAACCGGATATTTCTATACAGGAAGGTGAAACCATGTTGTTCTTTGTGAAGGGAGATGAAGTGTTTACATGGGGACTTATGGAAGGGAGCCAGTAGTGACACAATTGTTGGAGCAACATTTGGAAGATGGAATTTTACCAATTGCTTTCATACAAAGGCATTGAACGCTTCTGGTGCATTCAATTTTTGAGCTTCCTCGCTATTTAGTGTTTAGTCTAATATTTCATATAGCTGTCGATACTAGGTAAAAACTATTAAAATACCTAG
>NZ_JAROCA010000056.1 GCF_030732005.1 Tigheibacillus jepli
GACATAATAAATGCTCCCTATGTAGTATTAGAGAATTTTTATTATTTCTCTGTCTACTACATAGGGAGCATATCAACTATTCATCGCCTAAGGAAGTGTCTTTTAATTTTTATTGCCAGCGTAAAGCTGCTTGGTCAAATCAATCATTTCCAAAACATCCTGCGCACATTCTGCGCCTTTATTTCCTGCTTTTGTACCGGCTCGTTCAATCGCTTGTTCAATTGTTTCCGTTGTAAGCAAACCGAACATAACAGGAATACCGCTATTCAGGCTGACATTGGCAATTCCTTTGGAAGCTTCATTGCACACATAATCATAATGACTTGTTGCACCGCGGATTACACAGCCAAGTGCAATCAAACCGTCATAACGACCGCTTTCAGCCATTTTTTGGGCAAGCAATGGAATTTCGAATGCACCAGGTACCCAAGTCGCAGTGATATCATCTTCTTGTACGCCGTGACGAATCAATGAATCTTTGGCACCAGCTAACAATTTGCTCGTTATAAATTCATTGAATCTGGCAACTACAATGCCTATTTTCATACCTTCCCCATTTAATTTCCCGTTCATTGTCTTCATTTTACCTTCTCCCCTACGTGTAAAATATGATGAAATTTTTCCTTTTTTGTTTGCAAATATCCTGCATTTTCTTTCCTGGCCTGAACTTCCAACGGGATTCGTTCAACTACTTTAATGCCATAATATTCCAACTTGCTCACCTTGTCGGGATTGTTGGTCATCAGCCGTACATGCTTGATGCCATTCGCATGCAGCATCGAGGCCGCAATGCCATAATCCCGCTCATCCGGCTTGAAACCAAGCTGAACATTGGCATCAAATGTATCGACATTGTTTTCCTGCAGCTGATACGCATGCAGCTTGTTCAACAAACCGATACCGCGTCCTTCCTGTCGCAGATAGAGGACGGCACCGTTACCTTCAGCTTCTATTTTTTGCAATGCCAGATGCAGCTGCTCGCCGCAATCACAGCGGTGCGATCCAAACACATCTCCGGTCATACATTCCGAATGCAGCCGCACCAGAAGCGGTTTTGGAGGATTTTCAATATTTCCTTTGCTGATGAGTAGTTGTGTCTGTTCATCCTTTACGGTATTCACCGCAGTGATATCAAAATCACCAAAGGCAGTCGGCAATTTTGCCTTGGCTTTCTCACGGATAACATTTGAATCATAAATATAACGATAACGGACAATATCCTCCACTGTAATCATCGGGAATTCCAACCCTTCTGCGAGAGATTTCAGCTCGTTACGGCGGGCCATTTTTCCATCCTTTTTGAGCACTTCACAAATATATGCTGCAGGTGCTGCACCGGCAAGTTTTGCCAAATCGACAGCTGCCTCCGTATGCCCTCTTCGTTCCAGTACACCGCCATCTTTTGCTATTAGCGGAAAAATATGCCCGGGGCGATGTAAATCTTCCGGATCTGTATTTTCATTAGCCAATGCCCGAATTGTCAAGCTGCGATCCCTTGCCGAAATACCTGTCGATGTATGAACATGGTCAACACTGATTGTAAAATTCGTACCGAACGGATCCGTGTTTTGTGCAGTCATCGGATACAATTGCAATCGCTTGGCAATCCCTGATGAAACAGGTGCACAAAGCAATCCCCTTGCAGAGATAACCATACGATTGACTGTTTCCTCACTGGCAAATGCAGCTACACCAACCAGATCCCCTTCTGATTCCCGGTCGTTGTCATCAGCTACCAAAACCAGCCCGCCTTGCTTCAATTGTTCAATTGCCTCTCCCACATTGCCTGCGCTCATGCTCCTCACCTTTCTAAAAGCCGTTTTCCATCAAAAAAGCTTTGTCTATTTTATCTGTAGCTTGGTTGTTTTGTAATGGCACGATGTATTTGCCCAAAATATCGGTTTCCATGTTAACCATTTCCCCGGGCCGTTTTCCTGCTAAAGTAGTATGTTCCTGCGTATGGGGAATAAGAGAAACGGAAAAACTTGCTGAAGTGACTTCTGCTACCGTCAAGCTTGTTCCATCGAGGGCAACAGACCCTTTTTGCACCACGTAGGACTTTTGTTGTGGAGGTAAAGCAAATGTCATCTCCAACGCATTTTGTTCCTGCTTTTTATCCAGCAAACGAACCACCGTATCTACATGGCCCGTGACAAAATGGCCGTCAAGCCGGTCGCTGACTTTCAACGCACGCTCCATGTTAACAGGCGCATTTATTTTTAATACGCCAAGGTTTGTCCGATGAAATGTTTCCGGCATAACATCTGCGGTAAAACCATCCTTATCCAGCTGAGCAACAGTCAAACAAGTGCCGTTAACAGCGATACTGTCGCCAACTTTTAATCCGTCTGTATCCATCTGATTAAATTGGATTGCCAGACGCATTGTTTTCTGATTCCTCTCAATTCGTTTGACATGCCCGATGTCTTCGATTATGCCTGTGAACATACCTGTCTCACTCCCGATATGCTGTAATTTTTACATCCTTGCCGACCATTTCTGCACTCATTTTTTGAAATTGCATGGTATTCGTGCTGTTTTTCTCCCCATAAAATGCCGGTAATGCCTGAGCACCGAATAATGTTGGTGCAACATAAGCGACAATTTCATCCACCATTTCTGCCTGCAGGAAAGCCTGCTGAATACGCGCGCCACCTTCCACAAGCACTGACTGCACCCCTTTGTCCGTCAATTTTTTGATGACATCCGCCATTGTCCACGCCTTTTTGTAAAAGACGGTAACATGTTCTTTTGATGCCAGCTTCTTCATGTATGTCTGCGTAAAAATCCATGTTGGTGCATCATCCTGCTGGATTATCCGCAGTGCATCGGTTATCCTGCCGCGTCTGTCTATAACGACACGAATAGGTGGATGTGGCATCTCCCTTTGATGCACTGTCAATTGCGGATCATCCGTTAATGCCGTTGCAGCGCCAATCAAAATTGCTTGGTGCATACTGCGCAGCTTTTGTACATCCCCATGGCTTTTTTCGCCGGTAATCAGGCTGCGTTTGCCGGATGTTTGATTGATTTTGCCATCCAGCGTCATGGCATATTTCACCGTAATAAATGGACGTCCCTTTTCATGATAAAAATTGTAAAATCGATTGTGTTTTCTTGCTTGTTCCTCCATCAGTCCGACCGTCACGTGTATCCCGGCGGTTTGCAAATATGCCTTCCCCTTGCCGGATACAAGTGGATTGGGGTCAAGCTGTGCGATATGGACATGGGCTATGCCGGCTGCAGTTATACTTTCACAACATGGCGGTGTTTTGCCGAAATGCGAACATGGTTCCAATGTCACGTACATGCTTGCTCCCTTCATATCCTCGGGGTGTGCCACGCTTTTCATCGCGGCAATTTCCGCGTGTTCCTTTCCAAAACCGGCATGGTAGCCTTTTCCGATAATCTTGCCATTTTTCACTATTACCGCCCCAACGACCGGATTGGTATGGGTCATACCGCAGCCACGCGCAGCTTCATCGAGCGCCAGCTGCATCAGCTGTTCGCTGGTCATTTTTTTCACCTCACAAAAAAATGCCCCGTATGAGATACGGGACACCGGAAATTTTGATCGCCAAATAAGATTTCATACAGGAAAATAAATGCAGCAAGCAGCTATAAGCTTAGGTAGCCTTCTGCATTTACAATGTATAAAACGTCATTGTCGTTTCATTCTTCTCCCATCCAGACTATACTGTCGGTCCCAGACTCGCACTGGGTCAACCGCTGCTCGAGCGGGTCACGGACTTCAATGCCAGTGATGCGCATTGTCACCGTCGGTCGGGAATTACACCCTGCCCCGAAGAAATCGTATTTAGTTTTCACAAATAACCTTACACTATTGTCATGCAAATCGTCAAATTTTTGAAATGCAGCATTGGCTTATTTCACAAAAATATCGGAACCTGCATTTCAACGTGCAAATTTATTGATAATCGTTTCTTAATGGTAGGAGCCTTTCTGTTAAAATAGGTTGAAGGTACTCATCAAATGTGATAGCATTACGTCGATATTCCATTTTATCCCATAATTTAACCCAAATCAATTTGAACGTTCTTCAGTAAACGTAGGATTTCAGTTTATGTCAAAGGACTAGGTTTTGTCATTAACCCAGCCCTTACTCAATCCTGTTATAATAATTCTTCGGCATTATATGAAGGTTACTTTCCAACATTAACAACTAAGAAACATGGGTCAAACGTGTCAATAGATTGGTACCTTGCCCTTATCCACTAGTAAAACCCCTTCACTAAATCTAACAATCCCGCTTTTTCCAAATATTGTTTTGGTGCAAGAAAAGTAACTGTTACAACCCCCGGATGTCTGCCTATTTCGATGGAACCGGTAATGGTAGCCCGATTCATTACTTCCGGTACGGTGATACCGAATATTTTCGCCGCTCGTTCCATTCCATTATCCGTGGCTTTATTGAGATTTTCACCAGTGCCAATAAATGATACAGGATAAGACTCCTCCAATTCCTCTACCCCCCAATATTGGCCGATTTCAAGCGCTTCTCGTTTTTCTTTTTCCGTAAACGGTTTTGCCAAAAAGGGAAGATCTTCTTCTACTGGAAGCAGGATTGGCCCATCGACAGACACACCTTTTAGTACTTCCACTTGTATATTGACGATTCCAGCTACGTCCGTAGTATGGCCGGCAATTTCCCCATTTCCTTGCATCGCGTGCATATCCCCTACGTACACCCCGCCACCAGGTACTTTTACTGGACATATTAAAACTGCACCTTCACGAACCCGGTTAACATCCATATGGCCATCGGTACGATCCTCGAGTTGTTCTTTCGTAATGCCATAATCATGTGGGGCACCGATCAATGCTTGTCCAAAATCTCCGGCATTATGAGAATCCGGAAGCGGACGTGCCGGTGTCGTGCCTAGTTGACCTAAAAATGGTCTCATCCTGGCAACCGTCCCAACCATATCATGCGGAGCAAATGTAACAACCGGATTTTGAATCGACGCTTCCGGTGTATTCATGTAGTTTCTTCCATCTTTGGCGACTTTTTCTGCCGCTTCTTTGTTCAACGTGACGCCAAGGCTGTTTTTTTGATTAAACGCTATTGAATAGGCATGCGTGAAAACAAACGGGGTAATATCTGCACCACAGTTTTTACAACGAATCGCTTCCTGTCCAATTCCATCAATTTTTGAGTCCGGATTGATTGTGCCACACTCCGGGCACTTCCCTGCAACAAATGGATCCCCAAGAAAACGCCCTTCAATAGGCTTATCATTTCCGGAAGCAGTTGCAATTGATGTAACGCGAATCGATTGGATACGAATTGCAATCGCATCTCCAACCTCAGCGCCTTCAACATATACAGGCTCTGTAACCTCATGGCCTCCCTTTAATTTTGGTGTAATCATCGGCCCCCAGCAGCCAGGAGTCGTATTGGCAATAATTTGTCCTCCATCTTTGACGTGGTATGCCATTTCCTTGTTTGGATCAAGAATGCCATCTGTGAATTCATTGACATAAACCGTTTGCTTTGCCTCTTGCAATTTTTGTTTTGTTTCCATTTGATTTACTCCTCCTCTCATTCCATAAGTCTACTGTATCAGTAATTCTACGTTTGGTAAACGCTTACTTTTGGTTGTTATAAGCTGGAGTGTTAGACAACATATTCATAGAAGGAAAAAACAAGTGATGAAGTGGGCCCCTAGCTGTTTTATGCGATGGTTGCTTGGCTCTGGTGTGGTGTAGTGGGGATGAATGGTGGTGAACCTTCGTGTACGAAAATAACAAAGGCGGTGTCATTTTTCACCTGCCAAGGTCAGTCTTTAAAAATATGTGCCAAATCAACCCGAAAACCGTGAAGTAATTTGGAGGTGATTTCTCCCACATTTGTTTTCATATCATACTGTTCGTACATTTGTTCGCTATTTAGAGAATAAACCGAGATTGCGTTAAGCATTGGGTTGACAATCCAATATTCTTCAACACCATAATTCATATAAAGATTTAGCTTCGTAATCAAATCATGGGACTGATTGGAAGGGCTCAAAATCTCCACGACCATGCTGGGTACGCCAACATATCTCGCATCTGTAAAACCGGATTTGTCACAAATGATGGTAATGTCAGGTATGACAATTTTGGTTCCTTCCATTGTATCATTTTTCAATTCAATGTCGTATGGTGCAGGTAAGACCTCGCAAGATCTGCTTTTTAGGAAATTTTTGAATGCAAACAGCAATTCTGCAGATATACGTTGATGTTTTGTCGATGGCGAGGTTGACATGTAAACAATTCCGTCAATATATTCCAACCTTGCATCTGATTCCTCGCGAATTTGAAGGTACGCATCAAATGAGATAGCGTCACGACGGTATTCCATTTCATCTCCTCCATTCATTACTGTATATTCAATTTTATTTTACACTTGGCAAAAATCCGTTTTCAGTGTATACCAAAGGACTGGGTATTGTTTAGAACCCAGTCCGCAACTCATCCTGTTCTCAAAAAATCTTCGGTGTTAAAAGAAAAATTCATGTTCTAATTACAATTTACATTGAAGACCTGCAATAGTCAAGATGCTGTTTTCTCATTTATAGTTGATGTTCACTTTCAAGAATCTTCGCCAATGCACGAATAACTATCTGCACTCCCTTTCACAAACAGGCATATTAGGACTAAGCGGTGGGGTGGACGTTTTGTGCACTTCATAAACGTTTGGGTATTTTCTTTGTCAATGATTCAGTCTTGGCAATCGGCATTTGCGTTCCTTTATATTTGTTCAAATTTCCTGTTTTTGGACCAGATTTGGCAAACTCATTTACCATGTGAAGCATGCTATTGATATTCTTCTTTTCCATTATTTATAGCTGGATATGGATGGAATTGGGTTTGTATTTACTGAAGAAAATCATGTGGAGGAAAATTTATATCCCCTTCCTAGACCGAATTCAAGTTGCCAAATGCATCATGCCAGTCAGCGCTTGTTTCAAACCGGCTTAACTCAGTCACAAATCGGATCATATGGTTGCACCAACTACATACTCAATTGACCAAAGTCATCATGAGAAAAGGACTGGAAATGCTAACCATCCAGTCCTTACCTCGCCATTAATGATAATTATTTTTGGGAAAAAAGTTGCGCAACTCCCCAGCCAAACAACCACTTCCTAAGCCCCCGGTACTTCCGAATTTCGATTGATGCCATCAATCACGCCAAGAATCCCTCTGACATCATCCATGTTATCCCGGAACAATTCCGATACACTCCCAAGTGCGCGGAATGGATCTTCCTGCAGCACCTTTTTCTCCAAATAGCCATTTTTCACGACATAATCAATGATTAGTTTTACAAATTTGATTTGATTGGCATTCAAGCGTTCTTCAGACAGGAATGCGGAAAACGCCTGGTTTGCAGCCCGCATATCCAATCCGACAATCTGCCTGACGAGCCTTGTAATCGGTGTATCACCAAATTCTTTCTCATAGTCTTCCCGCGTCCCAAGTTCTTTCCATAGAATATCTTCCAGCAATTGGACATCCCGGGCTGTCAGCGGTTTATTGTTGCGCAGCTTATGGATGGCGATTTGGTCTTGATTTTCCTTCAAATACCGACTGACGCGCTTGCGATAGTTTTGCAAATCATTTGTGCCATAAAAGGCTGCATTTTCCATGCTGATCATCGTGAATGTATCTTTAAAATTCGTGTAGTAATCCTTCTGATGTTCACGCTCCAGGAATTTCACCAGTTCGCGGATAACTGTCCGCACTTCTTCCAGTTCGAAAACTGTCGTTTGCTCCCAAAACTCCTCTGACTGTACCCGAATCAACAAATCCCTATTTCCATTAATTTGCGGGATGGTACCCAGTTCGGAAAGTTTTTCAGCTGTTTGGATGACACTGCGGATCGGTTTTGCAGCGTTGTTTGCTGTCAGATAGGCCAACTCGATTGTATACATGGCGTTGTCAAACCGTTTCGCCATCTCTTCATCATCACTGGACAGTGTGAGTGGTGAAACATGTTCCTTGATTTCATTGACACCTGCGACGGAGAGTGTCTGCCAGTTTTCCCTGTTTTTATATTTATGGACATACTTGATATGCATCCGCACCTGAAAATTCTCTTCATTCAAACGCGATATGTCAGCGATCAAGTCTTCCACCAGTTGCTTGCGATGGGATATATAGTCGGCTTCTTGAAAATCAAGTGCCTGTAGTTCCTTTGCGATATCCAATTTCAATTCAAAAATCCGCTGTGTCAAACTACGTGTAATTTTACCTTCCACACCCTTTTGATTTTCCCGGAAAAATTCGAAGTTGCGCAGGTAGTCGAAAATGAGGAAATACGTTTTATCCTCACCCGGTCCAAAAAGATCGGGACATAATCTCGTGCCGCGTCCGATCATTTGCCAGAATTTCGATTTGGAGCGCACCTTTTTAAAGAATACGAGATTGACAACTTCCGGAATATCGACCCCTGTATCGAGCATATCAACGGAAACCGCGATTTGCGGGTTCTTGTCTTTGCTGGAAAAATCGTCAATCAGCGTATCCACATAGTTCACACTGTAATCTATCTGACTGCAAAAATGGCTGTCCAAATGTGGGTACAGTTTATAAAACCGTTCGACAATCGCCTTGGCATGGTCTGCGTTTTTGGCAAATATGATTGTCTTGCCCAATCGGTCTCCGCCTTCTACCTTGATTCCTTTTTCCATTAATTCCGTTAAAACCTGATCAATCGTGTCGGCATTGAATAGCCATTCATTCATGGCGCCACTGTTGATATAGTCGCCGACCTCTTCATCAAATGTTTCTTCATACAATTCCTTTTCTTCGTCTGACAAATCATCATACCTTACACCGTCATCCAAAAATTTCGACGTCAATTCCATCGTCCGATAATCGACCAGATACCCATCCTGGACCGCTTGTTCCAGTTCATAAGCGTAGGTAGGATTGCCTGTTTCCAGACCAAAAATATCGTACGTGTTTTTATCGACCTCATCTTTTGGCGTTGCAGTCAGTCCAAGCAATATGCCATCAAAGTAATCAAAAATCGCTTTGTATTTTTTGTAAATGCTGCGGTGACTTTCATCGATAATGATCAAATCAAAATGACCAACCGTAAACAGCCGCCTGCCGTCTTTTCGTTTCACATCATCAATGGCGTTCATCATCGTTGGATACGTTGAAAAGACCACCCGGCTCAATCCCGGATCATCTTTGTTATCCAACAGATTGCAAAGACTCATTGACGGCAATAAATTGTTGAAATTTTTCTTTGCTTGTTTGACGAGGGTTTTTCTATCCGCCAAAAACAACACATTTTTAATCCAGTTATGTTTGACAAGGACATCGACAATCGAAATGGCTGTCCGTGTTTTTCCGGAACCAGTCGCCATGACCAACAGCATTTTGCGTTCCTTGGCTGCAATCGCCTCACAAACGTTGATGATGGCTTCTTTTTGATAAGGGCGATTCGTGATATTGTCGTCAATCGCGATGTTTGTAAGCGGACGTTTGAATGTCCTTCTTGTGATCAGCAGTTCCAAATCGCCTTTCGTATAGAATCCGGATACTTGCCGCTCCGGATATTCTAGGTCATCCCAAAGACGCGTATCAAAGCCGTTCGTAAAGAAAATGATCGGGCGCTGTCCATGCATTTTTTCGATACAATCAGCGTACAGTTTCGCCTGCTGCTTGCCTTGGTACAAATCGACAGAAGTCCGTTTCGCCTCCACCACTGCCAGCGGCTTGCCGTTATCTCCCATTAGTACATAATCAACATAACCTGTGCCGGTATTGTTCGGCATCCCGGTGACTTCATACTCCTCCATAATAGCCCTGCCAAATTCCCAGCCAGCCAATTTCAGTTCAATATCAATGTATAGCTTGCGTGTCCGGAACTCGGAAATTTCATCGACTTGATAATCGTATTCTTTCGTATTACGGACACGATTTTCCGTCAATTGTTTGCGGAGTTCTTCGTTCGCCCGCATCATTTCTTCCAGCTTTTTATCTTTGGAACTCAGTTTGTCATACAAATCCTGATATTCTTCCGGGCGTTTGCGTGGTTCATCTCCTGCAAGCAGCACCGATTCATCAAACGCAGACCCCGTGTATTCCGCTGAATAGCAATAGTCGATCCAATCGACAAACTGGTGCAAATGGTGCAGCGCCATTACCGCTTCATCCCGGGAAATCTTGGCGTTCGTATGTACGGCAACATTTCCGAGCTTGATAACGAATTTCAATTCCGGAAAAAGGTCATCGTCAATAATATCGCGAAATGTACGCTCGTGAATGAGGCTGGATAAGTTATCCTGATAAGGAGCCCTGAGTTCTGTATCAAAGCTGTACATCCATTTTACGGCAAGTTCGAGTGCACGCCGCGTCAAAATCGCACATGTTGCCGGGCTGACCTGGAGACTTTTTTCCGCCTCCAGGCAGGCGTTGGCAAATGACTTGTATTGGGATTTGGATGCTAGAAATTCAAAGTTGGGCATGGTTACACCTCCCGAATTGGTTCTGGCATGTGCTCTTCTTCGTCACTGAATAGTTCGCCTTTGAAGGCTTTTTGGGTTAGGGATTGGTATAGGGTTTCTAGCTCGTTTAAGCTTTTAATAAAAACCTTTTTAATGGACTGCACTTCTCCAATAATTTTAGAGAATTGTTCCAATGAATCTGAATCAGGGACATTAACCTGGTAGTTTTCCAAAATTTTTTTTGGAACACGCTTTTGTCCTGCACTTCCGGTCATGTTTTCTTCAGCTTGTTTTCTAAATGTCTTGGTTTTAGTCAAGTAGTATAACCATTCCTTGTTGATTTTCTCACTTGGTCTTAGCACATGGAACTCCGTAGAACCAAAACCAATATGGTTGACCAAATCGGTTGCTATTGCACCTTTACCATTTTCCATGCAAGGAGTAATTTTTGCGAATAAAACATCTCCTTCACGAAAATAGGTATATTTTTTATAAACTTCTTCCAATGTCCTTATTTCATTAAGTTCCATATCTCCATTTTCTGAAACAGATTCCATTGGAATAAATGAAACGCCAAGATTGGGATCTTCTTCTTTAAGTTCACTCTTTTTGGGGTTGAATTCACATAATTCCTTCAGCGGAACCTTGCCATTTCCAATATCATTTTCTATAAACATATTAACAAACACACTTTGGGTTAAAGTTGATAATGCTGTGATTTGTTGTTTTCGTTTATTTATTATTTCCTGTGCTTTATCCAAAACATCGACTATCTTTTTTTGAGTTTCAATAGGTGGAATTGGGATAACTACCTGTTTTAAAAATTTAAAATGTCTATTGTATCCCGTGTTAGGAAGCTTAACGTTATTTAAAAAATAGTATAAATACCTAGTATTTAATTCTTCTTCTCCTAATTTATTTTTTAAAACCTTTACTCCATCAGCTCCTATAAACGATGGATTTTCCACATATTTAACTACCCTGGTGTGATCTCCAAACACCAAAAAAGGTACCTCGTTATAAATGCCATTTTCTAAATCAGTATACCCACCAATAAAGCTTTTTCCTTGATCGATGATAGGGTAATGTCCATTCTCAAGGTACTCTCTTTTGGGAATCTTTACTACTTTCCTCGACTCATCATTTATAACTTCTGATAAGTTAAGAATCTTCCATCTGTTTCTTTTTGCTCCATTAATGAAAGACATATCCTGAAAATTATTCATCTTGTTTCACCTTAATTAGTTCTCTTATTTCTTCCAAGCCTAATTTTATCTCATTTTCAATACCAAATATCTTATCAAATATTACATTTGGTTCCTCATACTCCACTTCCTCATAAGTTACTTCCTTATACTTATTCACCGACAAATCAAAATCATTCTTCCGTATCTCATCCACCGGCACCAAAAACGATTGTTCCGTCCGCTTTCTTTCTTTTTCCGCATCCAAATCATTGAACCTGGCAATGACATCCGGAATATCATTGTCTTCAATTGGACTGCGCTTATCATCCAGCGAAAAGCCGTCCGCCTTCATGTCATAAAACCAGACATTGTCCGTTCCGCCGGCATCCGTTTTCGTGAAAATCAAAATGGCTGTGGATACGCCAGCATATGGTTTAAACACACCGCTTGGCATTTTGATAACTGCCTCCAGCTTCTGATTTTCAATGATTTCTTTGCGGATTGCTTTATGCGCATTCGAACTGCCGAAAAGTACACCGTCCGGAACAATCGAAGCAGCCCGACCGCCTTTTTTCAACAGGCGTAAAAACAGGCTTAGGAACAGAATTTCCGTCTTTTTCGTTTTGGTGATTCGCAGCAAATCGTCCGAGACAGATTCATAGTCCAGGGACCCTTTGAATGGTGGATTGGCCAGTACCAGTGTATACATTTCGCGATCCTTGTTTTGTTCGGACAAACTATCTCGATATATAATATTTGGTGAATCAACGCCGTGCAGCATCATGTTCATTGCCCCGATACGCAGCATGGTGCTGTCGAGGTCAAAACCGTGGAACATATTGCGATTGAAATGTTCTCTTAAGCCCTGAACCAAAAACATGTCGCCATGATTTTTGCGCAAATACTCGCTGGCCGCCACCAAAAATCCTGCAGAGCCTGCCGCTGGATCAGCTATAATATCCTCAGGTGTCGGTTTCATCAATTGAACAATCATGTTAATAATATGGCGTGGTGTACGAAATTGCCCGTTCGTTCCGGACGTGCTTAACTTGGAAAGCAAATATTCATATAGATCCCCAAGCGTATCATTTTTATCTTCAGCATTCGTAGCTTGTGGCAATGCATTGATTCCTGCCACTACCTTCGCAAGCAAAGACGGTGTCGGAATGACAAAAATCGCATCTTTTAAATACCGTGCATATGCTGATTCCTCGCCGCCCATCGTTTTGATGAATGGGAACACTTCTTGTGAAACAACCTGAAACATTTCATCCGGTCCCATATTGGAAAAATTGGACCAACGCAACTGTGGCTTATCCGCCGGGAATAAACCGTTATGTTCTATGCCCAACAATTCCGCATCCATTTCGTGATGCTTTTCCGTGTCATCCAATCCCTTGATATACAACAAATATGTAAACTGTTCGATGACGGTCAACGGATTTGTAATCCCTCCCGTCCAAAACGTCTCCCAAATTTTATCTACTTTGTTTCGTAATTCTCCTGTAATCATATCTGCACCTCTGTATATTTTCAATTCCATTGCCTATAGTCATATATTACTATATTAGCAGAGATTCATGTGCTGGGAAATTGTTTCAGCAGAAATTTAAATGGGGATAGCATAAATTTGGTTATGTTGGTTGGATTTAGCCAAATCAAACCACCTGCTAAAGCGGGTGATTTATACATAAATGTCGATGACTAAAATCGAGATACGAACAGCTTCCATGGGTTTTTATAGTAATATCATTGAACTTCATCTCCAAGGTCTTTGGTACGAGGTCCAATAATTCACCTTTTGCCTTTTACCAGCAAAGCCTAATCAAGCCTTGAAATCATATGGTATGATAATGAAAAGGCTGTAAGTTACCAATAATTGGAGAGGGGTTTCTCCTTCATGAAAAGAAGTATATTGATTGGAATCGTTTTGTTCTTTGTGTTGGGGGGATGCGGAAAAGTGGAAAAGGATATTTCGGAAATGAATCCGAAAGATTTGCCGGATGTTACTGCGTTCCAAGATGATTTTACGCGGGAATTTATGGCGTCGACCGAGGAAGTGGCAAATGGTTATTATTTGTTTAAATCCAAGACGGTTGGATATACAATGTGGTATCCCGAAGATGCAAAGATGAGTGCTGCGTACTACGAAAGAGATAAAAATAATTATGAAGCAATAGACTTTAGCGGTGAAAATGAAAAAATTACTGGTGGACCCTATTATATAAATGCTATATACGATGATAAGCATGATACAAAAAATACAGATATCTACTTAGGTTTACTTTCTGACTCGCTGGATTACGAAGGTGAATATAAAAAACAGGACTACAAAGAAAAAACAGTTTATTTTGCAAAAATGAAATACACTACAAAGGACAAAAAGAGTAATACATATAGATTTTTCGGTTTAATCAAATCAAAAAAACATCATCGAATGATAAGTTATGTATATAACGTTAAGTGTAATAAAAAGCAAAGTGATTCCGATTTTGATTTGGGTGCAATAGGAAAAGAGGTAAAAAAGGTTATGGAAAATATTGAATTCAATTCATAAGTGTAGGAATATAATCCAAACATTTCGATTATATTCCACCGACTTGTTACTAAAATTCAGTGTGCCTCACAGCTTTAAAAAGTTTTGAATCAGTTTGTCTTCCGCACAATAAGAATGCCCCCAACAATATATAATATTGCCGGGATGACAAATATAAAAGGAATCATAATAAGTATTGGATCTATGGGAAATATCGGAAACAATAAAGAAAGTCCAGCAAAACCATTCAAAACTCCCATGGCGAAAAAAATAACCAGCCAGTATCCGGATTTTCCATGCAGTATTTTATAAAATGACAACCAGCAAGTGCCAATAACAGCTGCGGTAACAATTAAAATAACCATCAATTCCCTGGGAATATACATAAACCCGCCAAATGCAAACATGAATATATTCAGAGCCAATATTGTTTCGATGATATTGGCAATGCAAATCATCGTAAGTCCACCATTGAACTTCATTGTATTCCCCCTCGTAATACGAAAAGATCGTTGAATTGGCAAAGTTGGATGAAGAACGCTTGGATTACAAATCTGCCATCTATGCTTTTGCATTGTTTATTTACAGGTCAATTTAAAGCTCAATTTGAATTCTTTTTCATACTGGTCATTGCCGACAAGATAGTTTTCAATGGTTTGGATCCGCTGTACACCATCTTTCAGGTCTCCTTCATCTCCATCAATGTATACATATTTGCCATTATTGCTTAGTAAGTCGGTTTCTTTTACCCGGAAATATTTATTTTCTTTCGTGTCAAAACTACCATATCCATCTTTGAAGGATAAGTATCTTTTATTAGAGTTGTGGTGAAATATTAAGCCCTTAAAATCATCCAATTTGCCGGATTTCACGTTTTTTATAAAATGCTTGTAATAAGTGCTTGTAGCCACCACATGGGACAAATCCTTGTTCATGTATATACGGACAGAATCATCTTTACCGTCGTTACCGGTATTATCAATATCGACAGAAAATGCTTCCTTGGTCACGTGGCTTATGTTAATCATTAACTGGTCTTATCGACTTACATGATATTCTTCCAAGATTTCAGGCAGGTTGAATGATTTTTTTGTTTTAGCTGTTTCTATAGACAACATATTCTCCTTTTGCAATTCGATTTTTGGGAGACTATATTTTTTATAGCCGTCAATATGATTTGTTATTTGATTTAACGATTGTTCGCCAAAAGCGACTGTGCGAAAAGCATCCTTTGTTTTATTGTTGGCAAATAAGGGTTTCATATGTTTTTCCAATTGATGACTGGTGATTGAAAAATATTCGACAGATTTCAATTCGCTATGTGGATTGACCTTTGCATATACATATTCATCACCGTCTCTGAATAAGAAGTTACCTTCATACCCTGTTATTTGGTTAAGAATGAAAGAGGATAGCGCTGGACTAGTTTTGGTTGGAAATCCAATTTTGTAATTCAATTTTTCAGCCCCACAACCGAAAAGTAGTAGGATACATAGCAATGGAATTGAAATTTTATAGGTGTTACCCATCATTTAGTCACATCCTATTCTTTTTCCAACGCTGATTGTAGGCACTACAGCTCCCAAAAAGTTGTAAATTATACCTACATGCTTACAATACCAGTCCCAAATCAACGATGTAGGCTGTCGGGTTATCTTTATCTTGTAAGTCAACAATCACATTGGTTGCACCGGCTGTTCCGACAAGCACACCGTTATAATTTAAATGTAAAACGACAAAGTCTTTATTAAAGTAATTGATAGTTGCTGTACTGATGCCGCTTGTTTTTAATTTTAGCTCTTTGGCAATCTTTTTAAAACTAAGTTTAAATTCCCTTTCATAATTGTCATTTCCAGCCAGGTAGTTTTCAATGGTTTGAATGCGTTGTATACCGTCTTCCAGCTCCCCTTGGTTTCCGCCCAGGTAAACGTATTTTCCGTCCTTGCTTAAATAGTCTTGTTTTTCTATACTTATTAATTTATTTGACTTGCTGTCGTAAATACTATACTGCCCATGACGGATAAAGGCCATATCATATCTGCGCTTATTGCTAGAATTGGTAAATAAATTGGAAAAACCATCTAATTCCCCGTTTCCCAAGGTATTATTGAATTCCTTAGGGACAGTACTGGCTGCCACGATTTTCTTTAGATCCTGTTTTACAAAAATAGCAATGACTTTATTTATTTCAGTATCTTGATTAGCATTTACCAATTCTATGATGAAATGGTCTTTCTTGATGTGAGTGATAGAAAAATATATATCATCATTAGGCTTCACATCAAATTTTTTTAACAAGTCCGGTAAATTTAGTGTTGTTTCATTTTTATCTGTTCTGATATACATGTAATTGTTTTTCTTTAGCTCGACTAAAGGGAGATGGTATCGTTTACTATCATTTAGTTTTGTTAAATTACTTGTAAATTTATCCGTTTTATGCATGTCCTCAAGTGTATCAGCGGTATTTTTTGAATGAAGCAGTGATTTATAAAAATCTTCCATTTTGTCATCCGAAATGATGTAATATACAATTCTGTTATCAGTTTGGTGATCGGTATAAATCTGTTCTTCATTTTCACGAAGTAATAATCTGTAACTGCCTCCCGCCAATTCTCCTCTCAAAAACTCGGATAAGGCTGGACTTTCGGACGTTGGAAAACCTTTTTCATATTTCACTTTATCAGCTCCGCAACCGAAAAGAAGGAGTGGGCTGATTAATAAAAGAAAAACTTTTAAAATACTTTTCATCATTTTCACAACCTACTCTATTATTCCAATCCCAAGTCTACAATATATGCTGTTGGATTTTTTTTGTCCTGTAAATCGATGATGACATTTGTTGCTCCTGCCTTCCCAACAACTACACCACTAAAATTCAATCTTATAACAACAAAATCCTTATTAAAGTAATTGATCGATGCGCTGCTTACACCACTTGTATCTAATTTTAGTTTTTTGGCTATCTTTTTAAAACTCAAATTGAATTCTCTTTCATATTTGTCATTACCCTTTAGGTAGTTTTCAATCGTTTGAATACGCTGCTCGCCCTCTTGAAGGTCTTTTTTATTTCCGTTAATGTAAACGTATTTACCGTCTAGACTTAAATAATCGTTATCGTCCACACTTTTCAGCTGTTGTGATTTGTAATCCAGTATTCTGTACCCGGATGCACTTTTAACTAAATATCTATCCGCATCCAATTTTGTAAGTAGACTCTTATATAGAATTAAATTGTTTTTATCCAAAGCTTTATCAAGTTTACCGGGGTATAATTGTGTAACAACAATATCGGATAAATCCTGTTTGATGAATAATGTCATATCCGTCTTGGAAGTTTTGCTTAAATCCATATCTTTTACATAAAGTTGAAAAGCTTCATCGGTCAGTGCTGTAACTTCATAAATAATCTTGTCGGTTTTTTTCACCTTATATTCCTTCAAAACATCAACCAAATCAAAATCACGTTCATTTGTTTTTGTTTTTACATGTAAGACATTATCGTTTTCCATACTTATTTGCGGAAGATTATATATTGCTTTATTCGAAATGCCTTGAAATAAGTTCTCTTTCATGTCAACCCGCAGTGCCTTGAAGGTCTTTGGTGTTAATTTGGTTTGTAAATATTTCCCTACATAATCGTTCAATTGAGCATCCTCGTATCGGTAATATGGAACTTCTCTATCGTTTTTTGTAGGAATTTTCGCATAAATACACTGATTATCTTCTTTGTATAAAAAATGCATTTGCTGCGATGCTTGCTGGCCTATAAATTCTATTAAAGCCCGGGTTTTTGTTTTGGGGAATCCCTTTTGATAGGTCAATTTATCAGCTCCACATCCAAAAAGAAAAATTGGCAGTATCAGAAGTATTGATATTTTTAAAAATCTGCTTACCATCTTACCACAACCTACTCTTTTTCTTTTTTATTTACTTCTTTTACAAGATCAATGAATTCTTCATTTCGTATTTCCTTTAAATGCGCAATTGGCATCTTGATGCTGTATATTTCATGATCATCAATTAAATCCCCCAGCTCTTTCGCAAGCTGACTGTTTACAGATACAATATGGTCGCCCAAATAAACCTTCTCTGTCTTTCTATCAAAATAGTTGTATGTAGAAATAGTGCCACTACTACCTGCTGTTGCTGTAATATCCATTTCTTCCAGTTTTTCATAGGCTTCAGGATTGGCGGCTTTTAAATGATTGATATCATCACCCATTGATTCACTAGCCATGTCTGTATAAACATTGCTGTGGTCAATGCCATCATCTGTACGGTAGTTTTCTGGATTGGGATCCAAATAACCACTGTATTCTTTAGGGTGAAAATCAACAAATGGGATATGACCAGCGATAAAAGGGTACTTGTTGGCACCACTACCCAATGTATTTGTTTCGTAAGGTGTTCCGATAGTTGTAATGCTTCGGACATGGTCTGGATAATCCATCGCAAATTGAAATGATCTGCGTCCTCCGTAGCTGTGACCAAACATATCAATCTTGGTTGTCTCATTCAATAATCCCATGTCTGTCAGTAATTCAGATAAATCATCACTGGTCTCCTGCCGATGTTCATTTTGGTGTTCTGTATCATAAACGATGTGAAGCCGGCCTTCAGAATTATAATATTTACTTTCCTTTAATTCTTCCAGTGAGTCATAGGCTTTCATCTGCCTTTTCCCATCCACTTCTTGAATAATATAATATTCTGCTTCTTCATCTCTTATCTTACGTACAACAACATCACCTGTATCCGCAACTTCTTCTACATCATCTTGAAAATCCTCACCATCCGACTCAATCCCATGCACATAAACAGATACATTCTCAAAATCCGAAAAATCTCCTTTAATGTTGTTGAGAGAATTATACATAAGCGTTGCAGCGGTTAAAGCTTGCCGCATAGGAGAGCGGTATACACGGACTGTATTTTCGAATTCCTTTTCAACCTCATCCAACTCAGCTTTTATTTGGAAATACGCTTGCTGAATAGAGGAAGCGTCGCTTAATATTCGCGACAGCCTCATGAATTGCTCAGGAGTAGGCTCTGTTAAAGCATCATATATGCGTTGTTCATTTTCTTTCAAATCATCAAATTGGCTGATCCACTTGTCAACTTCACTTTTTATATCTTCCATATTAATTTCGATAAAATTTGTGTCAATACTTGCGCTGATGCTCCCGTGTCCGACACGAGCCCAACCCAATTGGAAGCCCTTTTTCAATAATGCGGATCCAGCGCTTCCCACAATCGTGTCGGCCTGGCTTAAGTGATTTTTAAGAAGTGCTGTAACAACAGCCTCCCTGCCGTATGTCCCCATTCCTTCTTCACCTCCATTTGTGATTCATGCAACATTCTGGACATTCTTGCTTATCCGTTTGTCACCTTAATCCGCTTTTGCCCTTAATTTTTCTGCCCAGTTATCGATGGAGTTATTAACCATTTGCAATATTTGCGCGGAAATCAGATTATCAACACGCTGCAGCTCTTTGATTAGATTGTGTGAGTCTTTTAACAATCCACTAACTCTTTCCTGAAATTCGGTAACGATAAAACGCACGTGTTCCTTTGCATCCGGCCAGATTTCATCAACTGCTTCCCATGGAAATTTGGTGTCGGCAATGATGCTGTCCAACATACCATGATAATCGGTTAAAATGGTTTCAAAAAGTTTCAGGTTTGATTCAAAACTATTTGTTGCTTGTTCAAGCGATTCCGGGTTCAGTTTGATTTCATCCTCGGCATTTGCAGCGGAATATTGGTATTGACGCGACGCACGGGTACCTATAGATACAGTACTTGCCCCTGATCCGGCATCAGTTGCTTCAACCGCCATCAGAAAGCCTTTGACACTATCAGCAAAGCTCATTAAGATAAAAGTCGCTTGGCTAAAAAATTTAATTTGTTTCTCTAAATTATCATAAAGTGAACGTGCAGCTTTCCCTGAATGGTTGATTAATTCGTCCCTGAAAAGAATCATTTGTTCAAACACCGTATGAAATGACGATTCCAGCTTTGATGTAGTATCCGAAACTTCCGCCGGCAGGTCTTTACCAAAACGAAAGGTCCCCAATATTCACACCCCCAATTAATCGTTATTGTTGTTTTCTGCCTCCGTTAATAATGCATCCAGCTCCATTTCCTTTTCATCGACATAGCCATAATGATACACCACGGCGATATCATCATTATTGAATAATATCAGAGGTAATTGCGATGTCTCAAACTTCAAGCAGGACATAGGATTGAGGATTACGCAAAATTAATTTTCCCCCAAAA
>NZ_JAROCA010000057.1 GCF_030732005.1 Tigheibacillus jepli
GTTTTTGGGGGAAAATTAATTTTGCGTAATCCTCAATCCTATGTCCTGCTTGAAGTTTGAGACATCGCAATTACCTCCCTTTTGCATGAATTCTGTCACATATTGCTTGGCATATGCCAATGCATCCGAAATTTTTTCCGGGTTTTTACCGCCTGCCTGTGCCATATCCGGACGGCCGCCTCCGCCTCCGCCACAAATGGCAGCTGCTTGTTTGATCAGTTTTCCTGCATGCAGCCCTTCTTGCACCAGGTCTTTCGAGACACCTGCAGCCAATTGAACCTTTGAACCACTCACTGCAGCCAATAATATGACGCTGGATGACAGCTGCTGCTTCAAATCGTCAATCATGCTGCGCAACTGGTTCATATCCTTCACCTGAACTTGTTTTGCCAACACATGTATATCCCCTATTATAACCGTATCATTCAGCACATTTTCAGCCTGAGCATGTGCCATTTTGCTATTTAATGATTCATTTTCTTTTTCAACTGCTCTTAGTTCTTCAAAAAGTGACTGTATTCGGGAAACCACTGCATCTTCATTGGTTTTAAGCACTTGCTGTACCTCTTCCAAAACGGCAAGTTTTTGACTGAACAATTCATATGCTCCCTTGCTTGTTACGGCTTCAATCCTGCGCGTTCCGGCACCTGTTCCGCTTTCGGAAACGATTTTAAACAAACCGATTTCCGATGTAGTGTTCACATGGCATCCGCCACAAAGTTCCAGGCTGTAGTCCCCGATTTTAACAACCCGGACAATGTCTCCATATTTTTCACCAAATAATGCCATTGCCCCCATTGCTTTTGCTTCTTGCAGGCTTTTATGCGTAATCGTTACCTTTAAGTCATCCCAGATTTTGTCGTTAACGATTCGCTCGATTTGTTTTAGCTCTTCGGCCTTAATAGGACTGAAATGCGAGAAGTCAAAACGCAGACGTTGGGCTTCAACCAAAGACCCCGCCTGATTCACATGTGTTCCCAAAACATCCTTTAAAGCCTGGTGCAGCAAGTGTGTTGCGGTATGGTTTCTCGTCACATACTTGCGCAGCTCTTTATCTACTTCGGCATGCGCCTGCTGGTCAACTGTTAATTTTCCTTCTTTTACGGTTGCATGCTGAATATGCAAGCCCTTTGGAGATTTGGAAACCTGATTGACTGCAGCAAGTCCCGATTCCGTGCGAATCGTGCCTTTATCCGCAATTTGTCCGCCGCTTTCAGCATAAAAAGGAGTTTCTTTCAGCACGAGATATACCTCATCGCCGATATTGGCTTCTTGTACAACTTCCCGGTCTTTAATGATATAGGAAACGGTTGTATCAGTTTCCAACTGCTCATAGCCTACAAATGTGCTCTCAACCGGAATGTTTGCGAATACATTGTCCTGTACCTGCATGGAATCCACTTTTTGCCTGGCGTTTCTGGCACGATTACGCTGTTTTTCCATCTCTTCCTCAAATCCAGCTTCATCGATTGTAAAGCCTTCTTCTGCCACATACTCTTCCGTCAGTTCCTTAGGGAAACCATACGTGTCATATAAACGGAACACTTCTGCACCAGGGAAAACATCATTGCCCTGTTCTTTTTCTTTTGCAATGATGCTGTGGAGCATTTCCAACCCATCATGTAGCGTTTCGTGGAATCTTTCTTCTTCCACTTTGATAACATCAGCAATAAACGCTTGTTTGCTGATAATTTGCGGGTAGTAGTCCTGCATGATTTCACCAACGATTGGCACAAGCTTGAACATAAACGGTTCCGCAATACCGATTTGTTTCGCAAAACGTACAGCTCTGCGCAACAGCCGTCTGAGGACGTAGCCCCTTCCTTCGTTTGAGGGAAGAGCACCATCGCCAATAGCAAATGACACCGTGCGAATATGATCGGCAATTACCCGGAAGGCAGTATCTGCTTGTTGGTTTTCTCCATAGCTATTGGATGCCATTTTTTCAGTTGCTTTAATAATAGGTACAAATAAATCTGTATCGAAATTGGTCGCAACATCCTGAATCACCGATACGACACGTTCAAGTCCCATTCCTGTATCAATATTTTTCTTCGGAAGCGGTGTGTATGTGTCATCCGGATTATGGTTGAATTGGGAAAATACAAGATTCCAAATTTCCAAGTAGCGATCATTTTCTCCACCCGGATACAATTCCGGATCGTTCGGGTCACTTCCGTATTTTTCGCCACGATCATAAAATATTTCTGTATTCGGTCCACTTGGTCCTTCCCCAATATCCCAAAAATTTTCCTCCAAACGAATAATCCGCTCTTTCGGCAAGCCTATTTCATTTAGCCACAGGTCGTAAGCTTCATCATCTTCCGGATGCACAGTCACGGAGAGCAGTTCAGGATCAAAACCAATCCACTTTGGGCTTGTAAGAAATTCCCATGCCCAGATAATCGCCTCTTTTTTAAAATAATCGCCAATCGAGAAGTTGCCCAGCATTTCAAAAAAGGTTTGGTGTCTTGCTGTATAGCCTACATTTTCAATATCATTGGTGCGAATTGATTTTTGGGCGTTGACCATTCGCGGATTTTTGGGAATCACACTTCCATCAAAATATTTTTTCATCGTTGCAACACCGCTATTGATCCATAACAGCGATGGATCATCCTTAGGAATCAATGACGCACTAGGTTCAACACGATGTCCTTTTTGTTCAAAAAAGTCTAGGAACATTTTTCTTACCTGAGCTGATGTAAGGTTTTTCATTCAGATACCTCCAATTAATTTTTTATAGGTAAAGAAAGTATAAAATTGGGCTGTATTCATGTCATTTGGTATGACAGCCACGTCCGGCTCCAGCGCCCAGCAACTAGCAGGGCTTTTTGATGGGGCGAGTAATCGCAGCCCCAAATGGTTTTCGATGGGACGAGTAATCGCAGTCCCAGATGTTTTGATGGGGCGAGTAATCGCAGCCCCAAAGTGCTCCAGTTTGTACGTTGCTACGACGCACAGGACGTGCTAGTACAGGCGTTGCGACAAAAGCTCTTCGGTGGGACGAGTAAATGCAGTCCCAGGACGTCGCGCTTTCAGCCTGTAAGGGCGCTTCCGCTTTTGTTCTAAATAAAAAAACTCATCTCTGCACAGCAGGGACGAGTATTGTTCGCGGTACCACCCATATTGATGAACAGTCATACATGTTCATATCTTTGGCATGTTAACGGTATGAAACCGGCGGGGATTAGCCGCACTCCGACCTAGCTTTCCGTGCACTTTTTACCTGGGTTCTTTCAGCCTGGGAAACCCTTCTCTTTTGTAAAGTAATCACGTACTCCGAGTCATCATTGTTTTATTATCATCAAGCAATTGATGTGGATATTATAGACAATTGAGGCTTGAAAGTCAATCCGCATGACGCAAAATCATTACATGCTCGATGACGACTTTTAGTAGCGTCATGATTGGCACAGCTACAATCATGCCTATTATCCCGCCAACTTCCCCGCCAAGAAGCAATGCAAAGATGATTGCTACAGGGTGCACATCAACGCTTTTTCCGACAATAAACGGGGATATGAAGTTAGATTCAATTAGCTGCACAGCAAAAACAACAATCAAAACATAGATGAGCAGCTTGGTTGAAATGGTAATCGCTATTGCACAAGCAGGCACAGCCCCGATTATCGGTCCAAAATAAGGGATGATGTTGGTTAAACCAAGAATAATAGCAAGTAATAATGGATACTTCATCCCCATAAAGTAAAACGCAATATATGTGACTACACTGACAAATAAACAAACTAGCAACAGCCCGCGGATATAGCTGCCAAGGCTTTTATCAATTTCACGGACCATGTGTTCCGTCTGCTTGCGATACTTGCCAGGGATTCGTTGCTGGATGAGCCCTTTCATTTTTGAAAAATCCTTTAGGAAATAAAAAACCAATACGGGAATGACGGTAAGTAGAACAATCAGATCCATGATGCGGGTTACTCCGCCAATAATCTTACCGGTAATGTTTTCGATATTGGTTTCCATTTTGGCAATGACAACATCTATTTTGTCGTGTACTGCCTCCGGTAAAAAGGAAGTCGAATCATACACTTTATAAATAAGGGATTCGTACAGACTAATCAAATGAGGCAACTGTTCATTTAAATCCCTTACCTGAGTCAGGAAAACAGGGTAAACCCGGTAAATAAGATAGGCACCACCGCCAAAAAACACCAAATAAATGCATAAAATGGAGACAGCCTTCGGGATACGATGCGCATGCATCTTTTTGACAATCGGATACAGCAAGTAAGCAATGATTGCTGAAATAATAAACGGTGTGAAAAGCTTTAGAAGGAATACTAGAAGTGCTTTATAAAATGGAAACAGCTTTACAAGCAAATACAAAAAAAGAAAGACAAAAATACCGGATATGACCCACAATAAAAAATTTAACGGCTTATTTTCCGAAAACATTTACCCAGCCCCTTGATATATTAATATGTCGCATGCACGCAGGGCGGGTCATTGTATTTTTCTTTCTTCTGCTGTAAACAAATCATCAAGCGAACTCAGTGAACCGTCCGCTTCCACTTGAAAAACAGTCCATTTATCACCTAGTACGTTCAGCTCAATAAAACAATTCCAGCAATAATATTGATCTGCACCGATTTTTCCGATGTCTTTGCTTTGGCAATTCGGACACTGCATCACCATACGAACTCCTCTATTTTTAGGAAATTAGGATATGATGATAAATATTGCCAATTTCTAACGAATTTATACATGGCGCTACATGAAATCGTACGGCGATAGCTCTTCTTCACCCTTTCCCGTGCTTATTTCACTTTCGGTAAACCGCTCTCCTATTAATTGCCGCAATGAGGTAAAACGTCTATTCGTATCCAATGTTTCAACGCCAAGCAGAAATGACTGTTGTTGCCCACAAATGATTAATGACTGCTTTGCTCTGGTTATTGCTGTGTATAATAGGTTTTTACGCAGCATGCGCCGATAACCCTTCACAACAGGAAGGATGACGATAGGAAATTCGCTTCCTTGTGATTTATGAATGGAAATGCAATAAGCATGCATGATATTGTCATAATTCTTGCGTTCATAGACAACTTCTTTTTCATCAAATTCTACAACCAGTTGCTCGACATTGTCGACATTTTCTTCCTCCCGGAAAATTGCAGCAACCCTGCCTATATCCCCATTAAACACACCGTCTTCCGGCTGGTTGACCAGTTGGATGACACGGTCGCCGACGCGAAATACCTGTTCATTGAAAACAACTTCCCTTTTTTGACGTGATTTCGGATTAATTTGTTGCTGCAATGCTTTATTAATCGCATTGATACCAGCTGCCGAGCGATACATTGGCGCAAGGACCTGTATATCGCCCGGATCTAGCCCCTTTTGTTCAGCCTTTTGAAAGATTTGCAAAATCACATCGACTACTTGCAGCTCATTGCAAGCAATGAAACTGAACTCATTATCATTTTGAAATGAAGTGTTATTACATGCATTGTTTTTTATCTGGTGTGCAAGTTGAATAATATGAGATCCTTCTTTTTGCCGATACACTTCATGAAGTGTGACAAATGGAATTACTTCACTTCCCAATAAATCAGTCAGCACCTGTCCGGGACCAACGGAAGGAAGCTGATCCTCGTCTCCTACAAGCAGAACTTGCATATCGTCTGGGATCGCTTTAAACAGCTGGTTTGCCAGCCATATATCAACCATGGAAAATTCATCAACGATTAAAAACTTTCCATCCAGCTGTTCATGTTCGTCTTTCTCGAAAGTTTTGGAGCCATTCCAGCCGAGCAGCCGGTGAATGGTCTTTGCCGGCAGCGATGTCGATTCCGTCATCCGTTTTGCCGCCCTTCCGGTTGGTGCAGCAAGAACGAAAGGAAAGTCGGATTTTTTATCATAATCTCCAGGGGAAAGGGAAAGACCGTGAATCCGGGAATATGCTTTTAAAATACCTTTAATAACCGTAGTTTTACCCGTTCCCGGACCACCTGTCAGTATCATGACTTTGGAATGCAAGGCCTGGCTGATTGCATCAAACTGCTCTTTACCATAACTCAGTGTTTCCTCTTCTTCTATTTCACCGGTTATTTTCATCATTTCCGCCATCGTCGTCTCATGTTCTATCGGTTTGTCCAGTATACGTTTGAGATTGCTGGCCACGCCATCTTCCGCGTAATAAAGAGATGGCAAGTACACATTTCCCTGATAAATAATCAGTTTTTTGGTTGTGTTCAAATCCTGCAATCTCTCTGCAACCAACGCTTCTGAAATCTGCTGTTTAGGATTTACAAGCAGACGGCGAACTGCCTGTATGCAATCTTTCATCGGCAAGAAAACATGACCTTCCTGTACACTATTTTGCAAAACATAAATACATCCGGCACCAATACGGTTCGGATGCGTCATGGACAGTCCGTTTTTTGCGGCTATTGCATCCGCACTCACAAAACCGAATCCATCAATATCAAATACAAATTGATAAGGGTCTTTTTCCAGAATCTCAATGGCCTCTTCTTTGTATTCCTGGTAAATTTTTTGAGCCATTTTCAAACCAATGCGGTATTTTGATAAATAGACAACCACATGTTCAAAACCCTGATTTGCCTGCAAGACTTCAGCCAATTTTTTGGCTTTCTCCTTTTTCAGTCCAGGGACTTTCGACAAAACGGTTGCATCATCCAGTATTTTTGCGATGCATCCTTCACCAAGTGTATCGATGATATTCATTGCAGTTTTCCTGCCGATTCCGGGAAACATATCGCTGGATAAATAAGCTGCCAACCCATCCCTCGTATCGGGAAGTTCCGTACGGTAGGCAGTAACTGCATATTGGCGTCCAAATTTTGCATGATCCTCAAAATTTCCGAAAAAGTTGTATACGGTGCCAGGCTGCAAGTTGGAAAAATAGCCTTTGACAACAATCTCTTTCTCTTTGTAATCCGTATTTGTTTCAATGATTTTTATTTTCACGATGGAAAACTTTTCTGCAGCATTCTGAAAAATCGTATACAATGGTTCCCCTTTTATAAAATGCTGTGGCTCGGTTTGCCGTTGTTCCTGTTCCATGACAAAACCCCGCTATCCATTGTTCTCTTTTAAATACATTTCCACTTTCTTTTTGCCATTTGCCGCCAAAATATGGTCCGGCTGTGCACGTAACGCAGCATTAAAATGAGCGAGCGCATCGGTTGCACAATCTTCATAGAGCGCGATAACTCCCAGATTATAATGTGCATCGCTATGTTGGTTGTTTTGCATGAGGACTTTTTCAAACACAGCCTTTGCATCATGGAGCTGATTCATTTGCGCAAGCGATAATCCGTATTGAAATAATATTTCCTCATCGTTTTCATGCAATTCTGCAGCTCGTTGTAGATACGGCAATGAAAGTTTGAACTGGGACTGTTTTTGGAAGGTCATTCCCAGCATATAATAGACATCCGCTTCTTCCAACCCAAGGCGAATGGCTTGCTGAAAGTTTTCCTGTGCTTTTTGATAAGCAGATTGGTCGAAGTAAAGACCGCCAAGTCCATAATAAGCTGTTGCCGCGTTCGGATCCAATTCCAGCGCCTTTTTGTAAAACCGTTCGGCTTTTTCGTATTCATGCACATGTTCCAGCAAATTTCCAAAATTGATATAACCGACCGGATCGTCCGGGTTTTCTTGAATAACTTCTTCAAATAGCTTCGCTGCCTCTTTCAATTTATTATCCTGCATGGACTTGATTGCTTCGGTGTTTTTATCCATTGACCTAAATCCTTTCTATGTGTTATTAGCAGTGCCATGCATCAAGAACCATGTCTAACATCAGCATGGTTCTTCGGCATTAGCCCACATAGTCCAAATATTGTTCTTCTTTGATAATGTTATCAATGGTGGCACCGCCAAGGCAAACTTCACCATCATAAAAGACAACCGCCTGTCCAGGGGTAATGGCGCGCTGCTGTTCATCAAAAAGGACCTTTATCCTTCCATCTTCCATAAGTTTCACGTTCACTATGCTATCCGTTTGTCTGTAGCGAAATTTTGCGGTACAAGAAAACGTCTTTGGTACGGGGTTTATCCAGTTTGCATTTGAGGCAATCAAACCATCCGAATACAATGCATCGTTATGATAACCTTGTTCTACGTACAGCACATTATCTTTTAAGTTTTTACCTACTACAAACCAGGGTTCTCCGGGACCGCCAATACCAAGTCCTTGTCTTTGTCCAAGCGTATAGTACATGAGGCCATCATGCTTACCGACGGTTTTATTTTGTAGCGTCCGCATTTCACCAGGCTGTGCTGGCAAATAATGTCCCAGGAATTCTTTAAAATTGCGTTCCCCGATAAAGCATATTCCTGTGCTGTCCTTTTTCGTTGCCGTTGCAAGCTGATGTTTTTTGGCAATCTCTCTGACTTCGCTTTTTTGCAAATGACCAAGTGGAAAAATTACTTTTTTTAGTACATCCGCTGATAATTGGTTTAAAAAATACGTTTGATCTTTATTATTATCAACACCGCGCAACATTTCGACACGCCCGTCCTTCTCGCGTACTTGTGCATAGTGTCCTGTGGCCAAAAAGTCTGCACCAAGTGACATGGCATGGTCCAAAAATGCTTTGAATTTTATTTCCTTATTGCACATGACATCCGGATTCGGTGTGCGACCGGCTTTGTACTCGTCCAGAAAATAAGTGAAAACCTTATCCCAATATTGTTTTTCAAAGTTGACCGCATAGTATGGTATATCCAGCTGGTTGCATACGCTAATCACATCCTCGTAATCGGCAGTCGCTGTGCAAACACCATTTTCATCAGTATCATCCCAATTCTTCATAAAAATCCCGATGACTTCATAGCCTTGTTGTTTCAGCAGCAATGCTGCCACGGATGAGTCTACACCTCCACTCATCCCGACTACAACGCGCTTTTTTCGATTTTCCGTCATTTTATATCACCTTCTTTACTTGTTAAACGATTGACAATATCTGCAATTTTTTCAGCAGCTTCCTTTATGTTTTCCTCCGTATTAAAGCTGCCGAAGCTAAAACGAATGGAATTTTTTCCGCGCTCATCATCAGATCCGTACATGGCGGTCAGCACATGGGAAGGTTCAATGGATCCCGCCGTACATGCACTTCCACTTGAAGCAGCAATTCCGGACAAATCAAAATTGGTCAGCAATGTTTCCACATTCGCGCCGGGAAAACTCAGGTTCACAATTGAAGCTACCATATTGCTTGGATCCCCGTTAATAGCAAAATGAACATGTTCGTTTTGCAATATATTCAAAAACAGTCTTTTAAAATTGCTATATTTTTGTTGGTTTTTGTCTCTGTTTTTCATAGCCAGTTGTACCGCTTTTTGAAACCCGGCAATAGCTGCCACATTTTCCGTACCTGGACGCCGCTTTCTTTCTTGTTCTCCGCCATAGCCTATCGGTTTTAAACGGACGTCTTCTTGTGCATATAAGAATCCAATTCCCTTTGGTCCGTTGATTTTATGAGAAGAAACGGATAGCATGTCAACACCGAGTGCAGTTACATCCATTTCCATCAATCCATATGCTTGAACCGCATCGGTGTGAAAATAAGCCTGATGGTCCTTTAGCAGTTCCCCGATTTCGACTATCGGCTGAATCATTCCTGTTTCATTGTTCACATACATAATTGAAACAAGAATCGTTTTATCGGTTAAGGCTGCTTGCAAGTCTTCGACAGAAACTTGTCCATTTTCTTGCACCGGTAAATAGGTAACATCAAATCCGATGCTTTCCAAAAACTGTGCACTCCGGAGCACTGCATGATGTTCCATTGCAGTAATTATAATATGATTTCCTTTGTCCTTATTTGCCATGGCAGATCCAATTAACGCCATATTGTCTGCTTCCGTTCCACCGCTTGTAAAAATAATTTCTTTTTCCTTGGCACCGATGCTCGCAGCCACGGTTCGCCTGGCCTCATCCATTATTTTCCTTGCTTGTCTGCCAAAGGAATGAATGCTGGACGGATTTCCAAAACTTGCTCCATATATTTCTTTCATCGTGGAAAGTACTTGGGGGGCAACTGGTGTCGTAGCGGCGTGATCCAAATAAATATGATTCATTTCCAAATTGCATTTCCTTTCTAGTTCGATGTTTGAACAGCTTTTCCTGTAATTATTGCCTGAACAGATCATTGCCATCCGACCGATTGCTTAGGCTTAAATATAAAACATATACGCATCTTTTGGTTCACCATGATCTTGAATTAAATCATCAAGCGTCGTATTATCCAGAACATCCTTTACAGCTTCGGTAATTCTTCGCCACAAAGCCTGCTTAGCAGGTTCTTCGTTTTCGATTCCTTCTACAATCATGATCGGCCCTTCCAAAACGCGAATAACATCTCCGGCACTGATTTCCTGCGGGCTTTTCTGAAGTTTGTAGCCGCCGTACGCACCGCGGACACTTTGAATAAGCCCAGCATTTCGCAGCGGCGATGCCAATTGCTCTAAATAGTGTTCCGATAAATTATTCTCTTTGGCAATTGCTTTTAATGGCGTTGGTCTTCCGCCATATTTTTTTGCCAATGCAATCATGATCGTAAGTCCGTATCTGCCTTTAGTTGATATTTTCATTCTATTACACTCCAAGTCAAAGAAACAATATCTGGCTTAAGTATAGCATTTATTTGCTAACATCCCATTATACAATATATTTGGCTAAATAATACAAGTATTATATCATGAACTAGATGCATCTCGCATGCAAACCGTTTATTAGTTACAAAAGAACGCTGTAATTCATTCATAAAGGAAGATAGAAATGACACAAAAACCACTTGCTTTTCGCATGCGTCCAACCAATATTGATCAGATAATCGGTCAAAAACATTTGGTTGGCGAAGGAAAAATGTTAAATCGAATGGTAAAAGCTAATAGACTGGCCTCCATGATTTTGTTCGGACCGCCGGGAACTGGAAAAACCTCCCTGGCTACTGCACTGGCAAAAACGCTAAATATGCCATTCAAAATGCTGAATGCCGTGGTAGATAAGAAAAAAGATATGGAAATCGCTGTAGAGGAGGCGAAAATGTCCGGTCAAATGGTATTGATTCTGGATGAAGTCCACCGGCTCGATAAGGCAAAACAGGATTTTCTACTGCCGCATCTGGAAAGCAATTTAATCACTTTAATTGGTTGCACAACAAGCAATCCTTACCATTCGATCAACCCCGCGATTCGCAGTCGCTGCCATTTATTTGAATTACATGCACTTGAGCCCGATGACGTCAAAACGGCAATAAAACGCGTTATTGCAGATTCCGAAAACGGGCTGGGAAATTATGAAATTGTTTTATCAGAAGATGCATGCGATCATTTTGCGCAAGCTTCAAATGGTGACATGCGCTCTGCATTAAATGGACTCGAGCTGGCTGTTTTCTCCACTCCTGCTGAAGATGATGGCAAAATTCATATTTCATTGGAGATCGCCGAGGAATGCATGCAGAAAAAAAGCTTCTCGCATGATCGTGATGGCGATGCGCATTACGACGTCTTGTCCGCATTCCAAAAGTCAATCAGAGGCAGTGATGTGAATGCTGCGCTTCATTATTTGGGCAGGTTAATTGAAGCGGGTGATCTTGATAGTATCGGCAGGCGTATGGTAGTTACCGCCTACGAGGATATTGGGTTAGCCAACCCGCAGGCGGGACCCCGTGCACTTGCAGCTGTACAAGCAGCAGAACGGCTCGGATTTCCGGAAGCAAGAATCCCGCTTGCTGTAGCAATCATCGAGCTTTGTTTGTCGCCAAAGTCCAACACGGCATACAAAGGTATCGATGCTGCACTTTCAGATATTCGTACCGGAAAAAGCGGAGAAATACCACTTCATCTCAAAGACGCACATTATGCAGGTGCAAAAAAATTGAACAGAGGTGTTGGCTATCAATACCCGCATGATTTCCCAAATGGTTGGGTAAAACAGCAATACCTGCCCGACGCATTAAAGAGCCGAAAATATTATAAACCGAAAGCAACAGGAAAATTTGAGCAGGCTATGAAACAAGTTTACGATAATATCAATAAGAAATAAGCATGCACAGGGTCCTGTATTTGTGAGAACACGACATCCTTTTTAAGCCAATAGAACGTATAAATCCTTTTTCATACGGTAAAACTATTGACAGCAATAGTTTAAATGAACAGTCAAACAACTATGCACTAAATTCATAGTTAACCATTTTTTAATATGTTAATTTGGAAAAGGAGTCGAATAAAATGGCAAAAGTTAGACAGGATGCGTGGTCGCATGAAGACGATCTATTGCTTGCCGAAACAGTTTTGCGGCATATACGTGAAGGCAGTACACAGCTGAATGCCTTTGAAGAAGTCGGGGATGCATTGAATAGAACTTCTGCAGCTTGCGGATTCCGCTGGAATGCAGAAATCAGAAAAAAATACGTTGATGCAATCGAAATTGCAAAAAGACAACGTAAAGAGAAAAAACGAGCGGAGCAAAAAGCAAACAAAAAACAAACAAGGCAGCCTGTTATTTCTTTGCCTGCTCCACAAGAATCAACAATTTCAAATGAAGAGCCGGTCATAACGTTCGATACGGTAATACAATTCCTGAGGCAAGTTCAACAAAACTATCATGCTTCCAATCAATCAAAGACACAGCTTGATTATATGGAAAAAGAGAATAATAAATTAAAAAAGCAAAATGAAGAATTGCAAAAGGAACTCCAACGGACAAAAAGCCAAATGGCCGCTATTCAGGAGGATTACCAAGTATTCATCCAAATCATGGATCGCGCTAGAAAAATGACAGTGCTGGAAGATGATGGGAACACAAGAGCTCCGATGTTCCGTATGGATAAAAATGGAAATTTGGAGCAGCTAGCACAAAGTTCCGGTCAGTAATAGAATTAAAGGCGAAAGCGCCCTTACAGGCTAAAAGCGCGACGTCCTGGGGCTGCGCGCTTACTCGCCCCACCAAAACATCTGGGGCTGCGGTTACTCGCCCCACCAAAACATCTGCTAGTTGCTGGGCGCTGGAGCTGGACGTGGCTGTCGCTGAATGTGACATGAACACAGCCTGAATTTTTTACTTTATTATAACACGAAAGTAAAAAGGTGAAGATTTCCACGAGAAATCTTCACCTTTTTTTATGTAAGCCGCAATCCCAATTGTGCCGTTCAAATTAAGTTTTGATCCCGCTCCAGGCAGGTGGGTGCCCTGCTTCAGACTTTGTGCTTCCTCCTGTGTGGAGGCGTGCATGCCATCTGAAAACACGCAGGCTCCCGAGTATCAAATTGTTCGGTCAAAACGATTTGATTGAACGAACACATCAGGATTGCAACTGACAGAATATTTCTTTAAACGTATTCTAACATATCCTTTTTTGTTTTGCAATTACCGAAAAAATGTTTTTATTCCCCAGTATTATCTTTTTCAGGTGCAAGCAGTTGGATGGAAAGTTCATCTAATTGGTCCTTGCTGACAGTGCCCGGCGCATCCGTCATCAAATCGGAAGCCGATGCGGTTTTAGGGAATAAAATCGTATCACGCATATTGCTACGGCCGGCCAAAAGCATGACAATACGATCAAGACCCAAAGCCACCCCGCCATGTGGTGGAGCACCATACTCCAAAGCATCCAACAAGAAGCCAAATTGTGCTTCCGCTTGCTCTTTTGTGAAACCGAGCGCTTTAAACATTTTATTTTGTAAATCGCGTTGATGGATTCTCCTTGACCCGCCGCCGAGCTCATACCCGTTCAGTACGAGATCATAGGCAATCGCGCGTACGCTGCCAGGATCGGATGCAAGTTTGTCCAAGTCCTCCTCAAACGGCATCGTAAATGGGTGGTGCGCAGCATAATATCTGCCATCCTCCTCGTCATACTCCAGCAATGGCCAGTCTGTCACCCAAAGAAAATTGAATTTGCTTTCATCAATCAAATGCAAGTCCCTGCCAAGTTTTAATCGTAATGCGCCCAAACTATCATAAACAACTGCGGATTTATCCGCCACAAATAAAAGCAAGTCGCCGGCTTTGGCATGGGCCCTTTCCCGAATGTTTGCAGCTTCTTCCGCTGTGAAAAATTTCGCAATGGGTCCTTTTAATTCGTCATCCTCTACCTTTAACCAGGCAAGTCCTTTGGCACCATATACTTTTGCATATTCTTCCAGTTTTGTAATGTCCTTACGCGAATAATTTGCAGCTTGGTTTTCCGCGTTCAACAAGCAAACAAGACCGCCGTTGGCAACCGCACCGGAAAACACTTTAAAACCGGAATCGGCAACAAGGTCAGATACGTTAATAAGTTCCATTCCGAAACGTGTGTCAGGTTTATCCGAGCCAAAACGCGCCATCGCCTCTGCATATTTCATTCTTGGCAAAGGTAATGTAATGTCTACGTTTTTCACCTTTTGCATCACGTGCTTCATCATCTGTTCCGTCATTTCCATGATTTCATCGCTAGTCATAAATGATGTTTCTATATCGATTTGCGTAAATTCCGGCTGCCGGTCTGCACGTAAATCTTCATCACGGAAACAGCGGGCAATTTGATAATACTTTTCAAAACCGCTTACCATAATTAACTGCTTGAATAGCTGCGGTGACTGCGGAAGTGCGTAAAATTCCCCGGAGTGAACACGGCTTGGTACAAGGTAATCCCTGGCGCCTTCCGGTGTGCTTTTTGTCAAAATTGGTGTTTCCATTTCCAAAAAATCATGCGCATCAAGGAAATTACGGACCTCTTTCGTTATTTCATGGCGCATTTTGAATATTTGCTGCAATTCATTTCTTCTTAAATCAAGATAACGGTATTTTAACCGCAAATCCTCTGAAACGTCTGTATCATCCTTAATGGAAAATGGTGGGGTTTTCGCTGTATTCAAAATACGAACATACTTCACCACCACTTCAATTTTTCCTGTATCCATATTATCGTTAACCGTAGCCGGATCACGTTTTACTACAACGCCATCCACTTCCAAAACATATTCGCTGCGAATCGTTTCAGCAATTTCCAATGCTTTTTTGGAGTGGTCGGGATTGAATACAAGCTGGACAATGCCGGATTTATCCCGCAAATCAATAAATATTAAACCGCCCAAATCACGTCGCTTCTGGACCCAACCTTTCAGCATAACTTCTTGTTGCTCATTACTTTCTCTTAATGTACCTGCCATTATTCTTTCACGCATGACGCTCTCCCCCATCTAATTGTTCACGTATATTTTTCGCTACGTGATCCAGACCGATTTCTTGCTGTTCTTGTGTAGCCATATTTTTTACGTTGATCACCTGTTTATCAAGTTCATCCTCACCAAGGACAAGTACGAATTTTACGCCAAGACGGTCCGCGGTTTTAAATTGCGCCTTCATTTTGCGTCCTTGATAATCACGGTCTGCACGAATTCCTTGTTCTCTCAAGTCATGTAAAATTTTTATTGCCTTTTTCTCTGCTTTATCGCCGATGGAAATTAAATAGCAATCCAGTTCACTTGGTTGTTCGAGTGAGATATTTTCCGCTTCCAACGCCATCAGCAAGCGTTCTATACCCATACCAAAACCGATTCCTGGTGTTGTCGGACCGCCAATTTCTTCAATCAGTCCGTTATACCGTCCGCCGCCGACCAATGTGGTAATCGCACCAAACCCTTCCGCATTGCTCATAATTTCAAAAGCTGTGTGGTTATAATAGTCCAGGCCGCGAACTAAATTAGGGTCTATCTCATATTCGATTCCAAGTATATCGAGGTTTTCCTTTACTTGCTCAAAATATTGGCTGGATGTTTCATTTAAATAATCCAGTATGGACGGTGCGGTTTTCATTGACGGGTGATCACGGTCCGTTTTACAATCAAGAATCCGCATCGGATTTTGCTGCAGACGAACTTGACAATCAGGACATAGCTCCTCTTTTACCGGTGTAAAATGACCAATCAGTGCATCGCGATAATTTTTTCGGCTTTCGGCATCACCAAGTGAATTGATAACCAGCTTCAAGGATTTCAGACCAAGCTCACGGTATACGGTCATTGCCAAATCAATCACTTCAGCGTCAACGGCGGGATTATCACTGCCTAGCACTTCCACCCCAAATTGGTTAAGTTGGCGCATTCTCCCTTGCTGCGGGCGTTCGTAACGAAACATCTGCATAAAATAATATAGTTTTACCGGCTGAATTACTTCCCCGTACAATTTATTCTGCACAAAGGCACGGGCAACGGAGGCAGTACCTTCCGGGCGCAGTGTCAGGCTTCTCCCGCCCCTATCCTGAAAAGTGTACATTTCTTTTTGGACAATATCTGTCGAGTCACCAACTCCGCGCTGAAAGAGTTCCGTATGTTCAAAAACCGGTGTCCGAATTTCCTCAAAATGATATCGCGCACATATATCTTTTATTTTATTCTCTACCAATTGCCATTTTTCGGCTTCTTTTGGCAAAATATCCGCTGTCCCTCTTGGGGCTTTTATATTCATCATCCTATACCTCCATTAAAAATATGTATAAAAAAAACGCCCCGTCCCTTAAAAATAAGGGACGAGCGTTTGCCCGCGTTGCCACCCTAGTTATGCACCAGAAAGTGCATCAGCTTTCTGCGGATAACGCCCGCCCACGGCTTTCCCTACTAAACATAGGACACATCGTTCGGGATTGCTCCTTGGGAATGTCTTTCACCGAATAACCAATCAAAATGCTTGCAGCCAATGGCATTTTTCTCTGTGGATGGTTCGATTCAGCTAATTTTTCCGTCATCGGATTTGATATTTTGACTATATTCATTACGAGTTATTTGAATGAATATAATATTAATGCTTGCTTTACATTATGTCAAGCACGATTAATTTTCTTCTTCAGTATTTTCACTTCGCGAAGTGAAACGCCCAATTCCTGGGCAATTTCCATACTGTCAGCGCTAGACTCCAGTTCCACGAAACAATGATAATTGATGCCGAATATATCCTTTTGATTCATACTTTGCCAATGTTTTTCTCCGGTACGCATATTAATTCCTCCTGTATGGCTCTAGTGTTGCCAAAGTATACGGAATTTATAATGCGAAAATGAACAAAGGCGTAAGCGCCCGTTTAGCAACGTACAAACTGGAGCACTTTGGGTTGCGATTACTCGCCCCACCCAAAACCCTTGGGGCTGCGATTACTCGCCCCATCAAAACATCTGCTAGTTGCTGGGCGCTGGATCCGGACGTGGCTGTCATAGCAAATGACATGAATACAGCCCAATTTTATACTTTCTTTACCTACAAAAGAAAGGGAAATAATTGGCATCATTTCCCGGGAAAGCGCAATATTCGTCATTTATGATTTAATTTCCTGAATTAGTTATATGCTTCTTTCCGTGTTTTGTTGTAACAAGTCGGATCAAGTCATCATTTGTCTTTGGAGTCAATAATAATCGTAACCGGTCCATCATTTGTCAATGCCACATCCATCATCGCCCCAAATCGGCCGGTTTCCACATGGATGCCTTCTGTTTCCAGCAATTTATTGAAAAGCTCGTACAGCTGCTTTGCTTTTTCCGGCTTAGCCGCATTTACAAAGCTTGGACGCCTCCCTTTTTTGGTGTCGGCATACAATGTAAACTGGGAAATGGATAACACACTTCCCTGCACATCCTTCAACGAATGATTCATTCTATCTTCCTCGTCGGAAAATATGCGTAAGTTAGTCAGTTTGTTTACAATGTAAGTTGCATCTTCTTCAGCATCATCATGAGTGACGCCCAGCAGTACAACCATTCCATTTTCTATTTGTCCTATTGTTTCGCCTGCTACCGTAACAGAAGCATTTTTCACCCGTTGAATGACGGCTTTCATACGTATACCCCCTGGTGTTTATTGAATCGTCCTTGTGACGGTATATACATCTTTAATTTGTTTTATTCTCTCCACAATTTTTCGTAAATGGCTTGTATTATGAATAAGGATCGTAATATGAATTAAAGCCATTTTATTGCGGTCACTTCTGCCATTTACATGGGTAATATTTGTCTTTGTTTCATTTACCGCCTGCAATACTTCGTTAAGCAATCCTCTGCGGTCATAACCACTGATTTCCAAATCTACATGATACTGTTTCAGCTCTGTCTTATTATCTTCCCACTCTACATGAAGGAGCCTTTCTTTTACATCATCTGTTTGCACATTTGGACAATCCGCACGGTGCACAGAGACACCACGTCCTTTTGTGATGTAGCCGACAATCTCATCTCCAGGGACAGGGTTGCAGCATTTGGAAAGGCGAACAAGCAAGTTGTTCACACCTTCCACTTTGACACCCGAATCACGTTTGTTCGGCGGATGCTTTGGTTTTTCCTGACTCACTTCTTTAAGTGTCTCAGCAAGACCTTGCTGTTTTTGCCTGGATTGGCGAATCTTATCAGTCAGCCTTGTAGCAATCAGCGCTGCGGTAATCCCTTGATATCCAACTGCTGCATATAGGTCGTCTTCGTTTATGAAATTGAATTTTTCGTAGACCCTTTGCAGATTTTCTTGTGTCAGTGCTTCTTTTGGTTCAATGCCAAGATTGCGAATTTCTTTTTCAACCAGTTCTTTTCCTTTAACAATATTTTCCTCACGGCGCTGTTTTTTGAAAAACTGTTTAATTTTATTTTTTGCTTGTGACGACTGGGTTATTTTTAGCCAATCTTGTGACGGACCATAGGAATGCTTGGATGTCATCACTTCGACAATATCGCCATTTTTTAATTGATAATCCAGCGGCTCAATTTTTGAGTTAACTTTCGCTCCAATCGTCTGGTTGCCAATTTCGGTATGAATCCGATAAGCAAAGTCAATTGGAACGGAACCTGCAGGCAGCTCGATGACATCGCCTTTTGGTGTAAATACATACACCATATCGGAAAAAAGATCCATTTTCAGTGTTTCCATGAATTCCTCGGCATCATGTGTATCGTTTTGCCATTCCAATATTTCCCTAAACCAGGTCATCTTCTTCTCAAAAGAATTTTTATCTTGGTTGAACTGTTTACCCTCTTTATATGCCCAGTGTGCCGCTACCCCATATTCAGCAATTTCATGCATGTCCTTCGTTCGAATCTGCACTTCCAAAGGGTCACCCTTTGGCCCGATCACTGTTGTATGCAGCGATTGGTATAAATTCGGTTTTGGCATGGCAATATAATCCTTAAATCTCCCGGGCATTGGTTTCCAGCACGTGTGTATGATCCCAAGCACTGCGTAGCAATCCTTAATGCTATTGACAATGATGCGTACGGCGAGCAAATCATAAATTTCATTGAACTGTTTATGCTGTTTGACCATCTTGCGGTAAATACTGTAAATATGTTTGGGGCGTCCGGAAATATCCGCTTCAATGTGAACCTGCTTTAGCTGGTCCTCAATCTGACTCATCACTTCTTTGATATATGACTCTCTTTCTTGCCTTTTTTGTTTCATCAAATGAACAATGCGGTAATATTGTTGGGGATTCAAGTAGCGCAGTGCTGTATCCTCCAGTTCCCATTTAATCGTGGAAATTCCCAGACGATGTGCCAATGGGGCAAAAATTTCCAATGTTTCATTGGCAATTCGCCGCTGTTTTTGTGGAGGCAAATGTTTTAGCGTACGCATATTGTGAAGCCGGTCAGCCAATTTGATTAAAATGACGCGAATATCTTTTGCCATCGCTACAAACATTTTCCGGTGGTTTTCCGCCTGCAATGCTTCTTTTGACTTATATTTGATTTTCCCCAGCTTTGTCACACCATCAACGAGCATAGCCACTTCTTCATTAAATGCTTCCGTCAAATCATCCAGCGTCACTTCCGTATCCTCTACTACATCATGCAAAAACCCAGCAGCAATGGTAGCCGGGTCCATTCGCAGTCCAACCAGTATCCCTGCAACCTGTACCGGATGAATAATATAGGCTTCCCCGGATTTTCGGAACTGTCCTTCATGGGCTTTTTTAGCATAATGATATGCCCGCTCTATAAAAGCAACATCATTTTCGGAAAGATACGATCTTGCCTCGCCATATATATCATCTATCGTTTTCAAACCGTTCTTTGCCATGTCATCACCTTAATCTGCTACAAAAATTCAGTAAATCCTGCTTGCTAATAGTATCAAGAAATTTTTAGGAAATGTAAAGAGAAAAATATCAAAGGCAATATAATATAACGAGGCTGGGACAAAACCCCAGTAATAAAAGAGTGGTACTTACCAACTTCTTGGTGAATACCACTCTTTTTATGT
>NZ_JAROCA010000058.1 GCF_030732005.1 Tigheibacillus jepli
GGAGGATTAGCTCAGCTGGGAGAGCACCTGCCTTACAAGCAGGGGGTCACAGGTTCGAGCCCTGTATCCTCCACCATGTTAAAAATAAAGTGATGAACTGCTGTTTTGGTCTAGCTCAATTGGTAGAGCAAGCCGAAAGCTTCATCGAGTAATCATCCATGTGCAGGCTTGCGAGGAGTGCGACATCATCGAATCCACTTGCAACACGACGAGCATCTCCTGAAGTCATAGCTGTTTCGATAAGGAAACTTTATTTTTATTGCCGGTCTAGCTCAATTGGTAGAGCAAGCCGAAAGCTTCATCGAATAATCACCCATGTGCAGGCTTGCGAGGAGTGCAGCATCACCGAATTCACTTGCAACACGACGAGCACCTCGTGAAGTCATAGCTGTTTTGATAAGGAAACTTTACTTTTATTGCCGGTCTAGCTCAATTGGTAGAGCAACTGACTTGTAATCAGTAGGTTGGGGGTTCAAGTCCTCTGGCCGGCACCATTTTCTTTTTTTGATGCATAAACCATCGTATATGGTCCAAAATAGTTACGGAGGGGTAGCGAAGTGGCTAAACGCGGCGGACTGTAAATCCGCTCCCTCAGGGTTCGGCAGTTCGAATCTGCCCCCCTCCACCATTTCCATATTGGGCTATAGCCAAGCGGTAAGGCAACGGGTTTTGGTCCCGTGATTCCCAGGTTCGAATCCTGGTAGCCCAGCTTGCTTTTTTTTATTTTTACATAGCGGAAACAAGCAGCGGAACATCATAACATATGCTCAGTCGGTAGAGCAAGCCGCAAACTTCATAGAATAATCATCCATGTGCAGGCTTGCGAGGAGTGCAGCATCACCGAATTCACTTTCAACACGACGAGCACATCCGGCAATGCTCCAGTGCAAAAGGAAGCGGGAAAAAATCATATAACGAGCCATTAACTCATCCGGTAGAGCAACGAGCAATACTTCTGCCGAATGCGCTTCGAGTAACCTCGATGCATCTGACTTCTTTGAATTTGCTGGAAGAAGCAGAGGTAACTAGCCGCAAACTTCATAGAATAATCATCCATGTGCAGGCTTGCGAGGAGTGTTGCATCAATGCATCAGCACAAAAGGAAACGAAAAAATTATATAACGAGCCATTAGCTCAGTCGGTAGAGCATCTGACTTTTAATCAGAGGGTCACAGGTTCGAATCCTGTATGGCTCATCATTTCAGCATAAGAACGGAAAATGATAAACAAGGCATCCAAAAGAATAGCCTTGTTTATTTGCATTATGAGCGATTTTTTTACATAATAGAAAGAGAATTTTTCAACCCAATGTAGACAGGCGGATTCCAGACTGCCAAAAATCAGTCAAACGCGGAATAAAGCTTGTCATTGTACAAAACACAAATTTCATTACTGCATAATGCAGTAATTTATATTATAATAGGTATATTATTGCATAAAGTTATTTTCTTAGGAAGAATAATAAGAACGAATTAAGACATCCATCAAGCAATATCAGATGGACATACAAAGGATGAATATAATGCAGTCTTCCAGAATCCCCCACTTTTATAAAAAAACAGTGGGAGAAAGAAGAGAACTCATTAAAAATCGTTTGGATGGTTTCGAGTACATGGATCAAGCCTTTGATAAGGCACCGTTGCCACTCGAAACAGCAGATAAAATGGTTGAAAATGTTATTGGTACGTATCCTCTGCCGCTCGGTGTCGGCTTGAATTTTTTAATAAACGGGAAAGACTATGTCGTACCGATGGCAATTGAAGAGCCTTCCGTTATTGCATCTGCCAGTTATATTGCGAAAATTGTGCGAGATGCCGGAGGGTTTCAAACCGTGTCCACAGGAAGGGTCATGATTGGGCAAATCCAAGTGGTGGGCTGTGAGGATTTTACTGCCGCAAAAAGGGCAGTGCTTGCGCAAAAACAACAGTTGATTGATGCGGCAAATGCTGCTTATCCAAGTATTGTCACCCGTGGTGGCGGAGCAGAGGATTTGGATGTTCGGATATTGAATGAATCGTCATCGTCCAAATACAGCACGATGCTCGTTATTCATTTATATATTGATACACGGGATGCCATGGGTGCGAATATGATAAATACGATGGCAGAAGCGATTGCGCCGCTTGTGGAAGATATAACAAACGGGAAAGTATATTTGCGGATTTTGTCGAATTATGCGGATCGATGTCTGGCAAAGGCAACTTGTAAAATTCCACCTTCATTATTGGAAAGTGATGGTTTTACTGGTGAAGAAGTCCGTGACGGTGTAATTCGGGCATTTGAATTCGCGGATTCCGACCCATATCGTGCCGTGACACATAATAAGGGAATTATGAACGGCATCGATCCGGTTGTGATTGCAACCGGCAATGATTGGCGAGCAGTGGAGGCAGGCGCACATGCGTATGCTTCCAGAAGCGGTGTATACCGCTCCATGACAACTTGGTCTGCAGATGAAGCAGGCAATTTGATTGGTGAACTGGAATTGCCAATGGCTGTTGGAACTGTGGGAGGATCGACCAGAGTTCACTCTGTTTCCAAAATGGCATTGCAACTGCTTGACATCCATTCAGCTGAAGAGCTTGCACAAATCATCGTTTCTGTTGGCTTGGCACAAAACCTTGGAGCGTTAAAAGCCTTGGCAACGGATGGTATCCAAAAGGGTCATATGCGATTGCATTCTCGCTCTGTTGCAATTGCAGCAGGGGCTACCGGGGAACTAATCGACGTGATCGCCCAGAAACTCGTGGAAGAAAAAGAAATCCGGATTGGAAAAGCTAAAGAATTGGTGGCATTGTATACAAAATGAGTGCAGAAAAGGTAACAACATCAGAACAAATAGCTATTGGTGTAGCTCATAGTAAATTAATTTTGATTGGCGAACACGCCGTTGTTCATGGCCAACCGGCAATTGCCATTCCCTTTCCATTAGTTGGGGTGGAATCTGTCGTGGAATATGTTCCGGGAAGCATTAAATTCGACAGTTCCTTTTATCATGGCCCGATGAATCTGGCGCCAAAGACGATGCAGGGCATTGTAAACAGTGTGAAGGAAACGCTGAATTATTTGGAACTTCCAAAAAAAGATTTGCTAATCCAAATCAAGTCCTCGATACCTCCTGGCAAAGGCTTGGGTTCCAGTGCATCCGTTGCTATTGCGGTAGTTAAATCGCTGTTTTCCTATGCGGAACGTTCCTTTACTACGGATGAACTGCTTGAACTCGCCAATATTTCCGAAACAGTTAATCATGGATCGCCGAGCGGGATTGATACATTGACAATTACAACGGAATGCCCGGTTTGGTATGAAAAAGAACATCCAATCTACTTTATCAGGCCTTTCGATGATTTTCATTTTATTGTGGCGGATTCCGGCGAAGTTGGCGATACGCGTACGGCGGTCGAATCGGTTACAAGATTGCTGCGTTCTGCTCCGAAAATTATTCAGGGTAAATTGGAACGAATTGGCGAACTGACGCATCAGGCGAAACACGCATTGGAAAAGGCGGGAAAAAATTTCCTTGGACAATTGCTTAATGAAGCGCAAAAGGAATTGGAGGCGCTTGGTGTCAGTGACGCGAAATTGAATCGACTAATTGAATTTGCACGCCAGGAGGGCGCACTTGGAGCCAAACTGACCGGCGCGGGCAATGGCGGGTGCATCATTGCACTGGCAAAAAATGAAGTGCATTCCAGACAGCTGGCAGATAAGCTACGCAAATTTGGGGCACAGGCGGTTTGGCCGTTTGTATTGAAAGCCCAAAATTAAACGATGATGTGAATAAAATAAGAAATGATCAAAGCAGGAGAACCATTTCCCCTGCTTTTTATCACGCGTGAACTGACAATAATCCCGTCATTCAACAACAGATGGCAGTTTCACTTTATACAAGAAGAAAAGAGGATGGAGATGGAAGCAACTGCAAAAGCACACACGAATATTGCACTGATAAAATACTGGGGCAAGCGGGATGAAGCGCTGATTCTCCCGACCAATAACAGCCTGTCTCTGACATTGGATGGATTTTTTACAACGACTCGTGTCGCATTCAAAGAAGATCTGACAGAAGATGTTTTTTATTTAAATGATAATGCTGAAACGGGCACAGCATTGCAACGTGTACAGAAATTTCTTGACCTGGTGAGACGGCTGGCAGGAAAACATATATATGCAAAAGTCGAATCGACCAATGCGGTTCCAACTGCTGCAGGCTTTGCTTCGTCGGCTTCCGGGTTTGCTGCACTGTCAGCCGCAGCGTCAAAAGCGATTGGTCTGGACTTGACCGATCAAGAATTATCGCGGTTAACAAGACAGGGGTCCGGTTCGGCTTGTCGTTCCATTTATGGTGGATTCGTTGAATGGCAGCAAGGCAGCAAACAGGATGGATCCGATTCATATGCTGTACAAATCGCACCGAAAGATTATTGGGATGTTCGTGTTGCAGCAGTAGTACTTTCCGATAAATCCAAAACCGTCTCCAGCCGTGAAGGTATGACACGGACGGTAAGTACTTCGCCATTTTTTGACGCATGGGTGAAGAGTATACCGGCTGATCTTGCAAATATAAAAGACGCCATCGCAGCAAAGGACTTTGAAGCGGTTGGAGAAATTGCTGAAGCAAATTGCATGCGCATGCATGCCACAACACTTAGTGCGAAACCGCCATTTATGTACTGGCAGGATGCAACGGTTTCCGTGATGCAAGTTGTGCAGGCCATGCGAAAAGAAGGAATCGCCGCCTACTTCACAATTGATGCAGGACCGAATTTGAAAATCCTGTATTTACCAGATGATGAGGCAGCCATATTGCAAAAACTTCGCGATATTCCTGGCGTGCAAAGTGTAATTGCCAGCAAGCCGGGGCAGGGAATAACTTATTTGTAGAGGATGAATGATTTGACTGCATCTTTGACGATAAAAGCACCAGGAAAATTAATGGTAGCCGGTGAATTCGCTGTACTGGAGCCATACCAAAAATTGGCTGTCATGGCTGTTGACCGCTTTGCCTATGCGACAATTTCCTTATCTGATCAGCCTTTGCTGACATTGGAAAATTTCCAGCTGGATCGGCTGCAATGGGAATACCGTAAAAATAAAGTGACAGTTGCTTCCAACGATCCGCGTGTACGTTTTGTTGAAAGTGCGATGACCGTGACGCTACATTATTTGCAGGAAGCCCAAATTGCGTGGCAACCGTTTTTTTTGTCCATAAAAAGCGAACTGGATGATGCCTCCGGGAAAAAATACGGGCTTGGCTCCAGCGCTGCAGTATCTGTCTCCGTAATTACCGCCATCCTACAGCAGTTTATGCAGAAAAAACCAGATGCGGAACTTGTTTTTCGTCTTTCCGCCATTTCTCATGCAAAAACGCAGGGAAATGGCTCGGGGGCGGATGTGGCAGCATCGGCTTTTGGCGGCATTATTGCTTATTCATCTTTTCAAGCGTACTGGCTGAAGGATGCGTATCAGCAGGCGCCGGATTTGCTGACGTTATTGAAAATGGACTGGCCATACCTATCTATCCAGCCCGTTGCTTTGCCCGAAAATATTCATGTCTGCATTGGCTGGACAGGCAGTCCCGCATCTACTGCAAAACTGGTGGATGAGGTTTTGCAGTTGAAAGAAGACAATCCTCCAGCTTTTTCCCGATTTTTAAAGGAAAGCGAGATTGCCGTTTCGCAATTCATGGATGGTTTACAACGGGAAAACCCGCAAACTTTAATAGATAGCGTTAAATTGAACAGAAAAGCACTGCATACAGTAGGTGAGGCGGCGAACGTGCCAATCCAGACACCCGAACTGGCCAAGCTTTGTGATCTGGCGGAATACTACGGCGGTGCCGGTAAACCGTCCGGGGCCGGGGGCGGTGACTGCGGCATTGCGTTTATGCCGACAGCGGAAAGCGCAGCCCAATTACGAATAGCATGGGAAAAAGCGGGAATAAAAGCACTGGATTTACATGTTAGTTCGACTGGTGCGGCAGTAATCAAATAAAGAACGCCCAAATCAGAGCGATTGATGCTCTGATTTTTTTACATATTTACTAAGGTGACGGATTGTTGATCCATGAATAATCCGGGATAACAATATGAAGAAACTCGCAGAACATTGTCGATATTTCCCGGGAAATGTTGAGCATTATTTCAGCAGGTTTTTTCAAAATATCATTCTCTCCCGCGAGTTGTAAGAAAACTGCATATATATACAGTTTTTTGTGAAGTTGAGTCATCTGTTGCTTTTCCTTTAAAATAAACATATGGGGGGAGAAGTGTGATGAATAAAAAAATAGCGATAATTGGATTACCGATGGATCTTGGTCAAAGTAGGCGCGGTGTCGACATGGGGCCAAGTGCCATTCGTTATGCGGGTGCAATAGAAAGATTACAAGGTCTGCATCTGGAAGTGGAAGATTTGGGGGATATTTCCGTACAGCGGGAAGCACAAACGACAGACGCAACGAATTTAAAAAATTTGTCGCAAGTTGTACAAGCAAATAGTAAGCTTGCGGAAATGGTTGACCGGACGGTGACAAAAGGTGTGTTCCCGTTGGTATTTGGAGGCGATCATAGTATAGCAATCGGGACATTGGCTGGGATTTCCAAGCACTATCAAAATCTCGGGGTTATTTGGTATGATGCACACGGTGATCTGAATACGGAAGAGACCTCACCGTCGGGAAATATTCATGGCATGCCACTGGCGGCAAGTCTTGGAATGGGGCATGATTCTCTGACAAAACTGCATGGGTATGTGCCAAAAGTAAAACCGGAAAATATCGTTGTCATCGGTGCGCGGTCACTCGACCCGGGCGAGCGGGAATTGATCCGGGAAAAGGGAATCCGCGTCTATACGATGCATGAAATAGACCGTCTTGGCATGCCAAGGGTGATGGAAGATGCGATTAATTATTTGAAAGAAAGAACAGACGGCGTACACTTGAGTCTGGACTTGGATGGACTTGATCCGTCAGAAGCTCCTGGGGTCGGCACACCGGTTTTGGGTGGATTGACGTACAGAGAAAGCCATTTGGCAATGGAAATGCTTGCCGAAGCAGACATCATTACTTCTGCGGAGTTCGTGGAAGTGAACCCGATTCTTGATGATAAAAATAAAACCGCTTCCATGGCAGTCGGTCTTATGGGCTCGCTGTTTGGAGAAAAACTGAAATAGCACAACGTTTTACCGCACTGGCATGGATTATTGCATGTATCTGTTATAAAGCACCAAGGTAATCTAATAGTGACTGAGTATATTTATCTGGGCAAAATTAACCATCCTAAATATAAAAAAAGACACTCGCTTTTGAAGAGAGCGAATGTCTTTTTTCTTTATGTCTAAAACTTGAGGTCAGTTATAGTACACTTTGTTTTTGATTGGCTTTTTTCCTTTGGTATTCGTTCAGAAGCTTGTCCAATTCTTTGCTCTTTTCTATAACGACTTCCGAATTTAATCCATATTGTGCTGCCAGTGCAATCATTTCTTGCCTGCGTTTTTCAATTTGGTTCAACAAAACATCTAGCACTGTATTGTCCTCCTATCCAGTATATTATATTATGGAATTATGGGATGAAAAGCAATAGGAAAAACCAAAAAATTTAAAAAATGTCCATAATGGGAGAAATTACATAGCCAAGGCAGCTCCGTCATGACAATGAGGAAAAAAGATAAAAAAAGTGAAACCTTTTTGCTTCTGGTACGTATATGTGTATTGCCTTGAATGAGTGGGGTATTTGTTGATGGATCAAATGATTAGGGAGAAAATTAAACAGGTGAAAAAAGGGGATCAATCTGCGTTTGAAGAGATTGTAGCATTTTTTCAAAATAAAATATACCAGCATTGCTATCGCATGCTGGGGAATGCACATGAAGCAGAAGATATCGCCCAAGAGGCGTTCATCAGGGCATATGTCAATATTCATTCGTATGATGAAAAGCGAAAGTTTTCGACATGGTTATTTCGTATTGCAACGAACTTAACCATTGACCGTTTACGAAAAAGAAAACCGGATTATTACCTTGACGCACAGGTAAAAGGAACGGATGGTCTGAATATGTATTCGCAGCTGGCTGCCGATGAAAGACTGCCGGAAGAACAGGTCCAGGATATGGAATTGCAAAGCTGGATCAGCCAGGAAATTGCTAAATTGCCCGCAAAGTACCGAAGTATCATTATGTTGCGTTACTTGGAAGAATTTTCTCTCCAAGAAATCAGTGATATTTTGGATATACCGTTGGGAACCGTTAAAACGCGGATACATAGGGGCAGGGAAGCATTGCGAAAGAAGCTTCGCCATGTGTAAAGGAGTGGTCCACTTGAATTGCGACAAAGAAGCAGTTGAATTGATGCATAAATACCTGGATAAAGATATGACAACCGAAGATCAGGCGAAACTTGCCCAGCATCTGGAAAACTGCGAGGATTGCCAAAAACATTTTCATGAACTCAAACGAACAATTTCGTTTATAAAAAGCGCGGAACAAATCGAGGCACCACCTGACTTCACGCAAAAAGTCATGGCTAGTCTACCTACTGAAAAAAAGCGGTTTAAATATTTGCGCTGGTTTAAGGTTCACCCAGTATTAACAGCTGCGGCGATCTTTTTCATTTTAATGTTTGGCGGGATTGTCTCTGCATGGCAGCAGGATAATAAATTGGTAGTTTCCAAGCAGGATAATTTGGTGATAAAAGGCGATACCGTTATTGTTCCGGAAGGGGTTACGGTTGACGGGGACCTGGTGGTCAAAAACGGCAACTTAATCATTCATGGTACAGTGGATGGAAACGTAACATTGATTAACGGCAAGCTACTTCCGGGTGATTCAACGATTGACGGCGAGGGGCTGATGGCCTCGGTCGGTGAAGTAAACGGTAAGTTTGAAAAAGTCGATGAAATTTTTGAATGGATATGGTACAGTATCAAAGGCTTGTTTAAAAGTGTTTTTGCATACTGATCGCGTGAGCTTCGGGGTGATTATCCCGGGGCTTTTTTGTAGGTTTCACGTTGAAATGTCGTTCATGAGGGGGATGAACGACAAAACATCGTGAAAATCCCGTCAAAATGTCGTTCATAAGGTGGATGAACGACAAAACATCGTAAAAATCCCCTCAAAATGACGTTCATGAGGGAGATGAACGACAAACCATCGTGAAAACCTCGCCAAAATGTCGTTCTTGTTGTGCAGTTGTTCGGATGAGATGATCATGGGAAGATAGCAGTGGAAAAACCAGCAGAGAGAAGGCGTGTCACGGCAGGAAATACAATGAAAACAAAAAAAAACAGCCGAGAGTAGCTTTTCCCTGTTATCTCAGAATAGTAATACCACCATCGCCAAGTCAAAAAATCCAGAAAAAATCCACAATCTCCGTCCGAAAAAAAGCTCTACATTTCCCCTCCGTATTTTAGTAAATATCTTCCTTTCTGTTATCGTCTGTCATTCTATCTGGCAACGTAATATGGTATAATAAAATATAAGCGTGTAATGTCGGATAGACGTATTTTAGAAAAAAGGAAGTGGAAACATGCTTGATGGGGATTTCAGTATTTTAAACCTGCTTCGAATTGTTGTTGACATTGGCCTCGTCTGGTATGTTTTATATAAATTAATCATGTTGATCAGAGGCACAAAAGCGATTCAGCTTTTGAAGGGCATCCTGATTGTCCTCGCAGTACGCATGATTAGTATTTTATTTGATTTGCCAACGGTCCAATGGATTACCAAGCAGGCACTGGCATGGGGATTCCTTGTCATCATCATTTTATTTCAGCCCGAATTGCGCAGGGCTTTGGAGCAGCTTGGCAGAGGGAATCTGTTTTCGAGGGGATCTACATCCCAGGAAGAAATACTTGATAAAAAAATTCAAAATATCATTCAATCATGCAATTATATGGCAAAACGGCGGATTGGTGCATTGATTACCATAGAAAGGGAAACCGGAATTGGCGAGTATGTGGAGACCGGCATACCAATCAATGGTAAATTGACGCATCAGCTGCTGACAAATATTTTTACACCAAATACGCCGCTTCATGATGGTGCGGTCATTATTAAAGAAAATGAAATTGTAGCAGCCGCATGTTACTTACCGCTGTCCGAGAGCCCGTTTATATCAAAGGAACTTGGAACAAGACATAGGGCAGCAATGGGCATCAGCGAAGTTACCGATGCGGTGACCATTGTCGTATCCGAAGAAACTGGCGGTATATCCGTAACAAAAAATGGCGAGCTACATAGAGATATAAGCGAAGATGAGCTACGTCGCACGCTCCATGACAATTTATCGCTTAATTTGAAGTCCCCAGATAAAAAAACGTGGAAACGAAAGGGGAATAATAATGGATAAATGGTTTAAAAGCAAATGGATGGTCCGGGCGATTTCGCTTATGCTTGCCATATTGCTTTATGTGGTGGTTTATACAGATGAAACAACAGCCAAAAAAGATTACAGCTTTTTTGGTTCATCCAATGAAACGAAAACAATTGACGATGTCCCGCTAAATGTGCGTATAAATAGCGATAAGTATGTTGTCAGTGGCGTTCCTGATACGGTTTCTGTTACAGTGGAAGGGTCAAATAGCAGTGTGACCCGTGCAGTGAATCAACAGAATTTCGAAGTTTACGTCGACTTGACAAAGCTTAAGGGCGGGGAGCATACTGTAGAGATTGAGACAGCGAATGTGCCGGATGATTTATCCGTCTTCATAGAACCAAAAACCATTGATGTCGTAATCGAGGAAAAAAGCACGAAAGAATTTCATGTGACGGCAGACTTTGTCAACCAAAATCAATTGCCGGCAGGGTATGAGCTTGGCGATTATGAATTGAAGCCAAACACGGTTACGATTACAAGCTCAAAGAGTATTGTCGATAAAATTTCGCTTGTTAAAGTGTTCGTCAACATTGCCGGGCTGGAGGATTCCATCAATAATCGCGAAGTTCCTGTCAAAGTATATGATGCCCAAGGTAATGAATTGAAAGTGAATATGAATCCGGAAAATGTGGTCGTATCCGCAGAAATTAATCATCCAAGCAAGAAGGTGCCGGTAAGTGTTGCCACAAAAGGTAGTTTGCCGGATGGTTATTCTCTGAAAGCCATCCAGGCAGACATGGATGAAGTGGAGATTTTTGGGACAAGCGATCAACTGTCCAAGATAGACAGTGTGAAAACGGAGGAAATCGACTTATCAAAAGTGAAAAAGTCGGGTAAGATTGATACCAAGCTGAATCTGCCTGATGGTGTCGTTGCCTCGCAGGGAGAAAAAATAACCGTTTCCCTTCAGCTTGAACAGACAAAAACGTTTAATGATATAAAAATTGATGTTGATAATCTTGGTGCTGATCAAGTAATTGCATTTTTGAAACCCAAGCAGCCAAGTATTGATGTAACTGTTAGCGGTGATGATGAAACAGTCAGCAAGTTAAAGAAAAATGATTTTCACGCCGCAGTCAATGTCAGCGGACTAGACGAAGGCAAGCACGATGTTCCGGTTGAAGTGGAAGGTCCGAGCGATATAGATATTAAAAGCAGTCAAAAGGATGCAACAGTCGATATTACAAAATAATACACAGTTTTTGTTACAGATGACAGAACGTTGTTAACAAAAATCAATGGCAAGCATATAGCTAGTAACAACGCTCTCACCAGGGAAAAGAAAAAGGAGAGGTACTGAGTATGGGTAAATACTTTGGAACAGATGGAGTAAGAGGCATTGCCAATAAGGAATTGACACCCGAGCTGGCATTTAAAATCGGCCGGTGCGGCGGCTATGTCCTGACAAAAGATACCGAAAAACCAAGAATTTTAATTGGCAGGGATACACGCATATCTGGATCCATGCTTGAAAGTGCTCTAATTTCGGGTCTGATGTCAATAGGAGCTGAAGTCATGCTGCTTGGTGTCATCACGACTCCAGGTGTGGCTTATTTGACAAAAGCCACCAGTTCGCAGGCAGGAGTCATGATTTCTGCCTCCCATAATCCAGTTGAAGATAATGGCATCAAATTTTTCGGACCGGATGGCTTCAAACTGTTAGACGAGCAGGAAGAGGAAATTGAAAAGCTGATGGATGCAAAAGAGGACAATTTGCCTCGACCGGTTGGGGTGGATCTTGGTTTTACCAACAATTACTTTGAAGGCGGGCAAAAGTATCTCTCCTTCCTGAAAGATACGGTTGATAATGATTTTGACGGCATCCGAATTGCTTTGGATTGTGCAAATGGGTCAACTTCGAGCTTGGCCACGCACCTGTTTGCAGACCTTGAAGCAGATATCTATTCCATTGGATCGTCTCCGGATGGACTAAATATCAATGATGGTGTCGGATCAACGCATCCCGAGTCGTTGCAAGCCTTTGTTGTGGATAAAAGCGCAGATATCGGACTTGCATTCGACGGTGATGGCGACCGCCTCATTGCCGTTGATGAAAAAGGAAACATCGTTGATGGCGATCAAATCATGTTCATTTGCGGCAAATACATGAACGAAAAAGGATTTTTAAAACAACATACAATTGTATCTACTGTCATGAGTAACATCGGTTTTTACAAGGCCCTCGAAGCAAACGGCATGCGCAGTGACAAAACCGCTGTCGGCGACCGCTACGTGATGGAAGAAATGCGCAAGGGCGGCTACAACCTTGGCGGCGAACAATCCGGACACATCATCTTTTTGGATTACAGTACTACAGGGGATGGCATGCTGTCCGCTCTGCAACTGGTCAATGTGATGAAGGAAACCGGCAAGCCGCTTTCCGAGCTTGCATCTGAAATGACAATTTATCCGCAAGTGTTGAAAAATGTACGTGTGATCAACAAGCAGGAGGCTTTGTCCAATCAACGCATATTGGAAGAAATCAATGCAGTTGAAAATGAACTTGGCGATCAGGGCCGTGTGCTTGTCCGCCCTTCCGGAACAGAACCGCTTGTGCGTGTCATGGTTGAAGCAGATACAAAAGAAAAATGTGAGAAATATGCCGATCAAGTAGCCGATGTCATCCGGCAACTGTACGGCATGAAAGAAAATAATTAAATGAATTGAGCCGTTCACCGGTAGTTGGTGGACGGCTTTATTGGCGTGATGAATCGTAAGCGATCTGTAACAGAAGGCTTGTGCTATTGCTCCTTGGTCAGTCCTAACTGACACGTCCCGAAAACACGTGGTGCTTGCTCATTAACGAGCAAGCGCGTTTTATTTGGAAATTAGAACCCATTTGCAAATAGCAGGATCTTATTTGCCGATGGGAGGGTTTCTATTTGCATGAAACGGCATTTTATTTGCGGAATGCAGGTTCCCATTTACATGAAACAGTGTTCTATCCAGAAAACAGGATTCTATTTGCAGAAAACGAGCTTCTATTTGCATGAAACAGCGTTCTATTTGCAGAAATCGAGCTCCCATTTGCAGAAACCCCAATTTTATTTGCAAAACATCCGTTTATTCCGGTGCCCAAACACCGGGATGGTTTATTCGCTCCCCAGATGCAATTTGTAAAACAGTCCACCTAAAGTCGGACCCCAAACTCCGGCTTTAAGCGGTTTTTTTCTATTCCCGAAAAATATAGCATAAATACAGGCAATCTTCTAAATATTTCACTGTCCATTAAAGAGAAGTTACGTTATAATGGATGGGATAACTTAGAAGGACGAAATAAGGGACAGGGGGATTAAGATGATTCAATTTCCAAAACCGCAGGTGGCACAATTTTTCCGAACGTATGTGATAACTGATTTTGCTGTGTCCAAGGATGAGAAAAAACTGCTATTTGCCAGTAATTTGGATGGCAAGATGAACCTCTGGGCAATGAACTTGCCGGATGTCTATCCGTATCTTTTTGCACATCGTGATGAATCGTGCGGGGAAATAACCATTGATGCCAATAATCGTTTTGTACTGGCAAACTATGATAAGGATGGCGATGAAAACTACCAAATTTATGCTGTTCCTTACGATGGCGGATTGCCGCAGCCGTTTATTACTGGTGATCCATCGGAAAAATATTATATTTGTCATTTAAGTGAGGATGGCGAGCGTGTTTATTACATGACCTCCGAAGAAAATCCGTCGTTTTTGAATGCCCGTGTGCGCAATCTGCAGGATGGATCGGATACTTTGCTGAATACAGGGGATGCGGCACCAACATACTTGGAGGCTGTTTCACCGGATGAACAAGCATTTGTCTATTCCAAGACATTTGCCAATACGTATGCAACGGGGATTGTGAAAAAAGGCGATAAGGAATACAGCCTTGTGCCGGATCCGTCCATCGTCCACGTGGCGCAAAGCCCTGTTTTTACGGATAACGATACAGTTTATTTTGTTACGGATTATCAAGCGGATCAATCGTACGTTGCAAAGTTTGATATAACGACTGCATCTTTTGCAAAGGTACTGGCGATACCGGATGAAGAAGTGAAGGTGCTGAAATGGGATAAGGAACGCAATGCATTTTATATTGTGACGGAAAAGGGAGTCACCGATAAGCTTTATTATTATGAGCTTGCCAGTGAGGCAATCAATGAAGTGGACATACCGGTGGATATTATCGAGCAGCTTCGCGTGGCAGCCTCAGGAAACATATATATTCTTGGCAGAAGTGCAACCATTCCGCTTAATATTTTCCAGGCAAAAGACGGCGGGTCTTGGAAACAGCTGACGAACAACCGCGTGCTGGGTGTAGAACCGGAAGATATGGTCAATCCGGAAGTTGTTTCCTACACCTCTTTTGATGGCATGGAAATTGAAGCGTTGCTGTTTCGGGCAAAACCGGAATGTGATAATGGCCATACGATTTTTTGGCCGCATGGGGGTCCACAGGCTGCAGAACGCAAAATGTTTCGTTCGATGTTCCAGTGCTTCCTGAACAGAGGATATACAATTTTTGCCCCGAATTTCCGCGGAAGCACAGGCTATGGTTCGGAGTTTGTCAAACTGGTAGAACAGGATTGGGGTGAGGGTCCGCGCTTGGATTGTGTTGCGGGGATAGAATGGCTGTTTGAGCAAAATATCACGGACAGCAACCGGCTGTTTCTGGTCGGTGGCAGTTATGGCGGCTATATGGCGTTACTGTTGCATGGGCGCCACGCGGAATATTTCCGTGCAGTCGTAGATATCTTTGGACCATCTGATCTGTTTACTTTTGTTCAGTCGGTTCCACCACATTGGAAGCCGCTCATGGAGCGCTGGCTTGGCGATCCAGAGCGGGATAAGGAACGTTTCATCAAGGATTCTCCAGTAACGTATTTGGATGGAATGACCAAACCGATGCTCGTTATTCAAGGTGCCAAGGATCCGCGCGTCGTCAAGAAAGAGTCGGATCAAATTGTTGCCAAATTAAAGGAAAAAGGGCGCGATGTATCGTATTTTGTCATGGAAGACGAAGGACACGGTTTCAGCAAAAAAGAAAATGAAATCAAAGTATACAACCTGATGCTTGAATTTATGGAAAAACATCAATTGAAAAAAGCGCATGTCTAAGCATTGCAAAACGGCTTATTGGCGGATTGCCAATAAGCCGTTATTCACAAGCTTTTTTTGTGTTTTTAATAGTAGCCGTAGCCACCACCGAAGCCGCCGCCCACATAGGCAGCACCAACGATGACTAACAAGATGAACATAACCACAACAAAAGCAAAGCCGCCGTAAGCGCCTCCTCCGTATCCGTCACTCATACCAAGCACCTCCTCACGCGTGGATATTTGTATCATATGATACAGATGTCATGATGGTATAGACGAATATCACGACGGTTGACGATGTGAACAGGATATGAAAAAATACATAGACTAAAATAAGAGTGGATATTTCCCTAAACTAATGGCTTGATATTAGAGAACAAAGGCGCAAGCGCCCGTTTAGCAACGTACAAACTGGAACGCTCCGCAAGGAGATAAAGGAAACACGGTGAGCTGAAGGCGAACCGGTGTTGACTTATCGTAGTGGAGGAGTGTGAAGTTTGATAGTTGCTGGGCGCTGGAGCCGGACGTGGCTGTCATAGCAAATGACATAAATACAGCCCAATTTTATACTTTCTTTACCTATTAAAAAAATGCGCTAAAATTGATTGACCAATTATTCTATTTGTACTAAACTAGTTCTTGTCTGTTTATCCAACAGTACACTTTTTATTCAAGAATGGAAAGGAGCATAGAAGGTTTCAGCAATAAAAGCGCCAGAACTATTTTCCGATCGCCTGGAAGGTAGTTGACGAGGTGGAGGTTTATCGAGTAATTCGGCGGGTACCTCCCGATTGTACATCCCAATCGAAAAGTCTGTGTTTAAAGCAGAGGGGCGACCCTTTGGACAACAACGCGGGTCAGGATGTTTGAACCATCACGAGAAAGGGGCAGCAAACGCCTCTAAAATAAATAGTCTCAGAAGTTGTTATTGGCGTTTTCTGCCTCTTCATAAGGAGGAAAACGCTATGTGCGGAATTGTAGGATATATTGGACAACAGGATACAAAGGAAATTTTACTGAATGGGCTAAACAAGCTGGAATATCGTGGATATGATTCGGCTGGTATTGCCATGCTTAATGAAGAAGGGATCAGCCTTTTTAAAGCGACAGGCAGAATAGCCAATCTACGCAAGCGTGTAGACAATTCGATTTCTGCTACGATGGGAATCGGTCATACGCGCTGGGCAACCCACGGTATACCTAGCGGGGAGAATGCTCACCCACATATGAGTGCGTCCGGACGTTTTGTACTGGTACACAATGGCGTAATCGAAAACTATGTGGAACTTAAGCGCGAGCTGCTCGCAGATGTATCTTTTGTAAGCGAAACGGACACCGAAGTCATCGTGCAGCTTGTTGAAAAATTTGCAAACGAAGGCATGGATACGAAAACAGCTTTTCAACGTGCCCTGCAGCAGCTGGAAGGCTCTTATGCCATTGCAATGATTGACCGTGAGGATTCGGAAAATCTGTATGTCGCAAAAAACAAAAGTCCGTTACTGCTAGGTGTTGGCGCAGGTTTTCACGTTGTAGCCAGTGATGCCATGGCAACTTTACAGCTGACAGATATGTATATTGAAATTCATGACAAGGAAATGGTGTTGTTAAGCAAAGATCATGCTGTCATTGAAAAGCTGGATGGTACACCGGTAAATCGCGATACGTTTCAAGTAACGATTGATGCATCCGAAATGGAAAAAGGCACCTATGATCATTTCATGCTCAAGGAAATTGATGAACAGCCATTGGTGATGCGCAAAATTATTGAAGCATATGAAAATGAACAGAATCAACTGGTGTTGCCGCCGGAAATACTTTCAGCAACAACCGGTTGTGACCGGATATATATTATCGCCTGCGGAACGAGTTATCACGCTGGTTTGGTCGGCAAGCAGCTGTTGGAAAAACTGGCGCAAGTTTCAGTGGAAGTACACGTAGCAAGTGAATTTTCGTATAATATGCCGTTACTATCCGGCAAACCGTTATTTATTTTTATTTCGCAAAGCGGAGAAACTGCCGACAGCAGATCGGTATTGGTAAAAGTGAAAGAAATGGGATTTCCGGCTTTGACATTAACAAATGTACCGGGATCGACCCTTTCTCGTGAGGCAGATTACACATTGAATCTGCATGCTGGACCAGAAATCGCAGTTGCTTCTACAAAAGCATACACTGCCCAGATTGCTGTGCTCGCTATCTTGGCAGCAACAACGGCCAAAGCAAAAGGGATTCAAACCGATTTTGATTTAGTGCAAGAATTGGCGATTGTGGCCAATGCCATGGAAGTATTGACACAGCAAAAAGAAACTATTGAAGAATTGGCGCATGCGTATTTAGATACGACCAGGAATGCCTTTTTCATTGGCAGAAGCGCAGATTATTTCGTTTGCCTGGAAGGTGCCCTGAAACTGAAGGAAATTTCCTATATCCAGGCAGAAGGCTTTGCCGGAGGGGAATTAAAACATGGCACCATTGCTTTGATTGAAGAGGGAACACCAGTTATCGCACTTGATACACAAGCAGGTGTTCACGGTGCCATCCGCGGCAATGTGCAAGAAGTCGTTGCCCGCGGGGCGAATGCGCTGGTTGTCAGCATGCAAGGTCTGGAACTGGATGAAGATGCATTCGTTCTCCCGCATGTGCATGAACTGCTTACACCGCTTATATCGGTTGTACCGCTGCAATTGCTGGCTTACTATGCAGCGTTGCATAGTGACTGTGATGTAGATAAGCCGAGAAATCTTGCGAAGAGTGTGACGGTGGAGTAGGAGATTTTGGTTGGTGTGAAGTTGTTGTGGATTTGAAATAAAGTTTAACCGTTTGTAAAAAAGTTCGACCGTTTATAAAAAAGATTAACTGTTTATAAAAAAGTTGCACCGTTTTACCCCTTTGGATATGATTGTCTAAAGGGGTGTTTTTTATGTCTAAAAGGAAAAGAACATCTAAAGTCGATAAGTGGATCAAAGAAGGTAGGGGAACCGGCAGTGGGGCAGATTATCAGCCATGGTTAAATATTCAAGATGTTTCCTCATTAGGTCGGTCAACGAGGTTAAAGGTATGAAAACTGGAAGACAGTATGAGTTTTTATCAGATTTTGAACGAAACTACTTTTATTTGACTGAATTTTCAAATGGCATTATGATATTAGTGAACAGTTTCCTTCATTACCACAAGAAGAAACGATTTTAATTGCAGAGGAACTAGGTATCGCTTGTTTGAATCAAATTCATTTCCTCAATTCTTTACAGAAACATATGAACCCAGTAAGATTCATCTTAGTTTTTCATCACTTTATGAGTTAAAATACACTAAAACAACGTTCATTTATCAATTGGTTTGGTTATTAACGAATCGCGATTTGCGTCAAGTGTGAATGCTAAACTAAAGTGAACAGTTTCTGCTAGATAAAAATGAACACTTTTACAGTGATCGAGGGTAAGCACTTTGCATTTGACAGGTGTTGCCGCGATTACCCCCCCCAAAAAATTCGCTCCATGAGATATAATATGTTTTGACTTATATCGTTTGGAGGAAGTAAAGGTGGAAAAATGGGAAGT
>NZ_JAROCA010000059.1 GCF_030732005.1 Tigheibacillus jepli
TATTTTGTGGTGAAACATTGTATATAGGGTTTGATGATTGACCCTTTTCTATTTACACAATTATACGGACTCAATCTTTGTCAGAGCCTTTTTGATAGCAAATTAGTGTCAATAGGTCGCTGATAGACGTTATCAGCGACCTTTTTATAGCAAATTAACGTCAATAGGTCACTGATACACTTTATCAATTCCCATTTATCAACAGATTTTAAGTTTTGGTCACCGACAAGCATTTACCAGTATCCATTCGAGCAGCAGCACCGCATTTTTCAGTCATCAACAAATGCTTTATCATTAATTTCTATTGCAGAATGCCCTTTTTCAGGTGTAATCTTTAAAAAGACAATCCGATAGAAGTTTAGGACATACTAATCGGATAAGGAGTGACACAGTAAGATGGAATTACCACAGGCATTCCGGGAAAGAATGAAGAAGCTGCTTCGACAGGATTATGCGGATTTTATCCAAAGCTATGAGCAAGCAAGGTATTACGGTCTGCGAGTTAATACGCTGAAAATTTCGGTGGACGACTTTTTGCAAATTGCACCATTTGCATTAACGCCGGTTCCTTGGACAGAGACGGGATTTTATTACGGAGAAGCGGATCGTCCGGGCAAGCATCCCTACCATGAAGCGGGACTTTACTATATACAGGAGCCGAGCGCGATGGCTGCTGCAGTGGCGCTGGATGCCCAGCAGGGAGAAAATGTGCTTGATCTTGCCGCTGCGCCCGGCGGAAAAGCAACGCATATCGCTGCCATGATGAAACAGGATGGATTGCTCATTGCCAATGAAATTCACCCACAAAGAGCGGGCATTCTTTCTCAGAACATAGAAAGAATGGGAATCCGCAACGCTGTGGTGACAAATGAAAAGCCTGCAAAACTTGCCAAACGTTTCCCAGGCTTTTTTGACCGTATTTTGCTGGATGCTCCATGTTCCGGAGAAGGCATGTTTCGCAAAAATCCGGAGGCAATCGACGAATGGAGCCCGGAAAATGTGGCACAATGTGCATTGCGGCAATCGGAAATTTTGGATTTTGCTGCGGAGATGTTGCGTCCTGGAGGAAGGCTTGTTTATTCTACCTGTACGTTTTCCACGGAAGAAAATGAAGGAACCATCAGCCGTTTTCTCCGGGAACACAGTGAATTTGAGCTGCGGGAAATGAATTTGCATCAGGCATTTGACCATGGCATACCTGTACCTGATGCAGTAGAAAGCATTTCCAAAACAACCCGCATTTGGCCGCATCATGTAAAAGGTGAAGGGCATTATATTGCGGTGATGCAGAAAACTTCCGGAGAGACAAAGATGCCGAAACTGGCGGTGGGTGTGAAAAATAAAAAGCTGTTACAGGATTTTGATCGGTTTGCAAATGATACATTGACTTTTGTGCCGGAGGGAAAATTCATCCTGTTTGGCGACCAGCTGTATTTACTGCCTGAAAATATGCCGGACATGGACGGCCTGAAAGTCATTCGGCCAGGCTGGCATTTGGGTACAATGAAGAAAAATCGGTTTGAACCGAGTCATGCATTGGCACTTTCCTTACACGCATTTGATGTGAAATTCAGGAAAAGTTTTGCTTCCGACTCGGATGACATTCACTCCTTTTTAAAAGGCGAAGTGCTACAAGCAACGGGACCAAAAGGCTGGTATTTGGTGGAAGTTGACGGATATTCACTTGGATGGGCGAAACAATCCGGGACCATGCTAAAAAATCATTTTCCAAAGGGTTTGCGCTGGAAATAGTCTCTTCAGCACGTTTCATCTGTCCAAAAAAGGGAAAATAATAAGGAGCGTCACAGTGCGCCCAACCGTTTGTGAAGCATAAGTCGCTTTTGTACAATGGATATAATTGATAAAGAAAGGGGTTGGCAAGCATGAAGGTATTTGTTGTTGGTGCCAATGGAAAAATTGGGCGCTATGTAGTAGATATGCTGCAAAAGAGTGAAAAACATACGGTAAGGGCAATGGTCCGCAAGCAAGAGCAAGCGGATGCATTGCAGCAAAAAGGGGTTGAAGCCGTTTTGGCCAACTTGGAAGATTCGGTTGAAGCCATTGCAGAAGCGGCAAAAGGCAGTGATGCTATCGTATTTAGTGCCGGTTCCGGCGGTTCCACCGGGCCCGACAAAACATTGCTAATCGACCTGGATGGTGCGGTAAAAGCCATGGAGGCTGCTGAACAGGTTGGTATCAAGCGCTTTGTTATTGTCAGTGCATTGCAGGCTAACAATCGTGAGAATTGGAATGAAAGCATCAAACCTTATTATGTTGCAAAGCATTATGCGGACCGCGAATTAATGCGCAGCAACCTTGACTATACAATCGTTCGCCCCGGCGGATTGCTGAACGATGCGGGAACAGGTAAAATAACCATCGGAGAAAATCTTAAACGGGGAAGCATTCCGCGCGAAGACGTAGCCAAAACCATTTGCACGTTGCTGGACGATGAAAAAACCTATAAGAAGGCCTTTGATCTTGTTTCCGGGGAGACGGACATTGCAGATGCACTGAAGGGACTTTCCTGATGCAACATGATTGCATCTGAATAGATTGCTGTTCCTTGCAGCAAACTATCCTGTAAGGAGGGGGCAATATGGTAAATAAGGAAAAAGAATTTAACAATCAGTTTAAAGAAAATAAAAATTCCGGTGAACATCGCAATGGCCGGCTGAGCCAGTACAAAAACCATAATTCCCAGGGTGGAGACGAACCGAACGAATACGTCAGCCGCCGATCATAAAAAAAGGATGTGCCAAAGGGGGCACATCCTTTTTTGTGGATAAAGAAAGTAAAAACCAAGCTGTATATTAATGTCATTTGCCATGACAGACACGTCTGGCTCCAGCAGGATTCAAATGCACTCCTATTGATAATTTAAACTGTTGTACTGGTTCGAAACCATCCCACGGAAAAAAACATTCGAATGCATTCCCAAACTTGGATAATTTGACATAGAGCCACTAACGAGCGTGATTTGTAAAAGCCGAAAGAAGGTAAAATGCAACGATATTGTCGACCGGGTTTATACTGCACTACCCCCGCTAATTTTCGTTCATACTCTACTTCTGACCGAGCTTCTTGGGACAGTACGGACCAAACATTGGCGCCGGACTTGGCTTTTCAGTTCAGCTTCCGGGTATCATCAATGACGTTTATTTAACCATAGCACACCTGATTTGGCCAGACGCGGGAGGAACCCTGTAAATGGTTGTTGGAACATATTGCCAAACCCGTCATTTTTACCGAGGGATCCAAGTGTTCCTTTTAATTTGATTGGTTTTGGCTGTTTTGGTTCTTTTCCGTGCACGACCGCATAAAGCACATCGGCAATCAGTTCACCCTGGGCACCTGCTAGCTGTGCGCTAGGCGAATATTCGGAGGATGCACAATCGCCAACGACATAAATATTGGTTTGCTGCGGAATTTGGAAAAATTCATTGACTACAAGCTTTTCATGCCGGTCTTTCGTAAATGGCAGTTCCCTTGCCAGATGATGCGGCTGGACACCAGCAGTCCATATCGTCGTATCATTTATGTAGCACACGCCATTGTTGCAGACACCGTCTTTTTCAACGTATTCGACATTGGCATGGTGCAACACTTCTACATCGTTTTTTAAAAACCAGTCCTCCACATACGCCTGGATACGCGCATCAAATGCTTTCAGTACCGATCCGCCGCGGTCAAGTAAGCGGATGTTCAAGTCCTTTCTGCTTTCACGAATTTCTGACGCGACTTCAATCCCGCTTAAGCCGGCACCGACAATTGTCACTTTTCCATATGCCTTTAAATTGCATACCGAAAGCCCAGTGCTTCTTGCCTGGTGAAAGGACTGCACGCTTTCAGTGAATTCCTCTGCACCGGGTACACCATGATAATTGTCTTCACAGCCCAATCCAATAATTAAATAATCATAATCCACGACATCACGTGTATCGTGAAACAAAATTTGTTCGTTGTCTGTATCGATTTGCTTCACTTCATGAAAAACATATTGGATACGATCATCTTCCGGAAAATCGACACGCACATCCCGTTCGGCAGCTGTACCGGCAGCAATCGTAAAAAATTCGGTTTTTAATGATTGATATGGATTTCTGTCAACCAGAATAATTTGTACATCGTCGGGCAATTTTCGACTGATCAGTCCAAGGACTGTTTTCACGCCACCGTAGCCCCCGCCCAATACCACGATATTTCTCATGTATTTCATCCCCCCTGGTGAATTGGTAAAAGGTCCCAGATTCTGTTTATATTCGTTTTTGGCACTTAATCCTACTCAAGGTTATCAAAAACGGCTATACAATACTAGTGCATTTCGCGAAATGACGTTTTTTCAGAAGATACGGATGGTTTTGGTATTATACTGATGTGCATCAGGTCAAATTGCTGCGTCCCATCTTCAGTTCGGGTTCGATTGTACAGATCCCTATGCACACAAAAAAGCACTTGAATTACTTCAAGTGCTTTTACGTAACAACTCACTAAATTACATTCATTATATCAATCACATCATTACACCATTTACGTTCATTACATCAATCGGCGGATTCTTTCATCCAAATCCGGGTGCGTTGAGAAAATGGATGACTTCCTTTTGCCATTGATTTTCAATGTGGAAAGCGCCGTCTCCTCATCGCGTATACGGTTGGCATAATGCTTTAACGATTCAAGGGCGTGGCGCATTTTATCCTTGCCTGCAATATCAGCACCACCTCTGTCTGCATGGAACTCCCTGTGCCTGGAGTAAGCAAAGACGACAAGACTTCCCAGAATCGAAAAGACGATTTGAAATAGAATGATCGCCAGGAAGTGGACAATCGGTGCCAATTCTTCCTTCACAACACGGGATACGGCAAAAGCGGCTATGCGGGCCAAGAAAACGACAAATGTATTGACGATGCCTTGCAAAAGCGTCATCGTTACCATATCACCATTGGCAATGTGGGCAATTTCATGCGCCAACACGCCTTCAATTGCATCGTCGTCCATTTCCTGCAAAAGACCGCTGGACACTGCGACAAGCGAGCGTTTTTTCGTAGGTCCGGTTGCAAAAGCATTGACCTCTGCGGAGTGATAAATACCAACTTCCGGCATATGCATTAAACCTGCATTCCGGCATAATTGATGGACCGTTTCAACCAGTTTGCGTTCCTGTTCAGACATAGGTCCATTTTCCTTGATCACCTGTACGCCCAACATTTTCTTAGCCATCCAGCGCGATATCAGCAGTGAAATGATGGAACCGGTAAAACCGACAACTGCACTGAAAATCAGCAGATCCATTAAGTAAAGCTGTCCATTTTCAATGTACCAGCCTCTGCCAATTAAAGAAAAAATAATCCCGATTGTCAGCAGAACAAGAATATTCGTCAACAAATAGTAAAAGATTCTTTTTCCCATATATTCCCCTCATTTTTCATATTTTTTTAAAATCATACTTTTGCCTATTATATGATGGATTGCTAGCGAATACAACTTTTTCGCGACCTTTTGTCCAAATGCTTTCTAAAATTTTCGACTTGTATGATACAATGATGAAAAGGGGGAGAGGTATGATGACATTAAATGGTAAACGGGCAATACAGGATGATTATGCAGATGATTATGCCTGGTGTTACGGGTGCGGGAGATTGAATGAAGCAGGCTTGCAATTGCGCACTGTTTGGGAAGGGGAACAAACCGTCACCATCTATACTCCGCGAAAAGAGCATACGGCAATTCCGGGTTTTGTTTACGGCGGATTGATTGCATCCATTATTGATTGTCATGGAACCGGATCGGCTGCTTTGGCACTGCATCGCAAAAACGGACATGAACCGGGCGACGGAGTGGAGCCGCCACGATTTGTCACGGCATCTCTCCACGTGGATTTTATCAAACCGACACCGCAAGATATACCATTAAAAGCGGTTGGGACAGTCGAAGAGATTCACCCGAAAAAATGGAAGGTGCATACCGAGCTTTATGCAGGAGAGGAATGCTGTGTAAAAGGGGAAGTTGTTGCCGCCCTGATGCCCAAGACGATGATGAAGTGACGAATGCAATGTTTGAATAGAGCTTACGTATGGGAATATAAGAATAAAACCGTAAAATAAGGGTGATGTAACGTGCAAAAAACAGTGATGGGAAAGACCGGATTTGAAGTAAATCCAATCGGACTTGGTACAAATGCGGTAGGCGGACATAATTTATATCCTAACCTGGATGAAAAGGTCGGTAAAGAACTTGTCCGTACTGGCATGCAAAATGGGTTGAATTTCATCGATACGGCGTTCATATATGGCGAAGGCCGTTCAGAGGAATTGGTCGGTGAAGTGATGAAAGAGGAAAACAATCGTCACGATATGATTCTTGCGACAAAAGGATCCCATAAGATGGTTGATGGCGAGTACATACATGATAATCATCCGGATTATTTGAAACAGTGTGTGGATAATAGCCTCAAACGGTTGCAAACAGATTATATCGATTTGTTTTATATTCACTATCCCGATAACGAAACCCCAAAATATGAAGCTGTCGGGGCGTTGAAGGAATTAAAAGATGCCGGAAAAATCCGGGCAATTGGCGTGTCCAACTTCTCTGCAGAACAGTTGCGGGAAGCAAATACCGATGGCTATGTCGATGTCTATCAAGGAGAATACAATTTGCTCTCTCGCGATGCAGAACGAGATATTTTTCCTTATGCTATTGAACAACATATTTCGTTTGTACCATATTTCCCTTTTGCCTCCGGAATTCTGGCAGGAAAATATGACAAAGATACCACGTTTACAGATTTTCGTAAAAATATGCCTCATTTGCAGGGAGAGCAGTTTATAAAGAACTTGGAAAAAGTTGACCAGCTTAAACAAATCGCCGATCAAAAGGGTGTGGAAACCGCCCATCTCGTTTTGGCGTGGTATTTGGGGCAAAAACCAATTGACGTTGTCATTCCGGGAGCCAAAAAACCAGAACAAGTATTGGCGAATTTAAAAGCTGGTGAAATAAAGCTCAATGAAAAGGAGTGGCATGCTATTGACCGTATTTTTAAGTAACAAAGGCGCAAGCGTCCGTTTAGCAACGTACAAACTGGAGCGCTTCGCAATGAGATAAAGGAAACACGGTGAGCTGAAAGCGAACCGATGTTGACTTATCGTAGTGGAGAAGCGTGAAGTTTGGGGCTGCGATTACTCGCCCCACCGAAAACCATTTGGGACTGCGATTACTCGCCCCATCAAAAGCCCTGCTAGTTGCTGGGCGCTGGAGCCGGACGTGGCTATCATAGCAAATGACATTCATACAGCCCAATTTTATATTTTCTTTACCTATAAAAAATTGGCACATACAACATCGCGCGTATGTGCCTTTTCAATTACCTGTTGTAGCGTCTTTTTGCAATTGATATAATAAAGGCAAATCTTTGCATAATGCAGGAAAATACGTGGCCCATATCAATCAGAGAGGATTTTGTTCCATGAAGCATGTTTATTCGGGGAAAACAAAAGAAGTGTATGAACTGGAGGATGGCAATTATTTATTGCAATTCAAGGATGATGTAACGGGTGAAAATGGCGAATTTGATCCCGGCGCCAATGCAGTTGGATTGACGATGGCAGGTGCAGGAAAAGCGGGCTTGCGTCTAACGAAATTTTTCTTTGAGCGGTTGCAGGAAAATGAAATTCCGACACATTACCTTGAGGCTGACATCGAGGCGCAAACAATGAAAGTAGTGCCGGCAACTGTATTCGGACAAGGATTGGAAGTTATTTGCCGCTTTCGTGCAGCAGGAAGTTTTCTCCGCCGTTATGGCAAATATGCAGCGGACGGACAGCAACTGGATGCATTCGTTGAAGTGACCTTGAAGGATGATGAACGCCAAGACCCGCCCATATCGCGTGATGCGCTGGATATGCTCGGCATTCTGACAAAAACGGAATATGATACATTAAAGAAGCTGACACAACAGATTGCCAAGATTGTCAAGGAAGAATTGGCAAAAAAAAATATGGAGCTGTATGATATAAAATTGGAATTTGGCCGCAGTCAAAATGGCGAAATTTTATTGATTGATGAAATATCCGGCGGAAATATGCGTGCATATACACAAGGTAGATATATTGAACCACTGGAACTTGAAAAAAACATGCTGCAATAATGACTAAACAGCCTGACCAGATGGGGAGGCTGTTTTTTTTCTTTCGCTGGTGGAGCAGAGAAAACCGGCAGGGCACTTATTCATTTGTGAACAGTGCTATTTATTTGCGGATTTTTCGTCCTAATTTGCGGAAACCGGGGTTCTATTAGCGAGGATATGGTTTCTGTTTGCAGAAATCCGGGTCTATTTGCAGATTGCCGGCTTCTATTTGCAAAACATAAATAACAGCTTCCAATTATTTACCTCGAATTAAGATTATTTTTTATCACTTACTTACTTGACATTAGCAATAAATATGTATTATAGTTATTACAGAAAGTAAGTAGGTTTATAAAAACAATCTATTTGCTGCATATCTTTTTATGAACAAAAACGGTGTAGAAATTGCCGATATTGGCATGCTATGTTTGTAAAAAGAAAATTATATAAGGTAAAGGAGCGTAAATGACAATGGCAAATGTAAAATTGTCGATCATTTATTACAGTGCAACAGGCACAAATTATACAATGGCCAAATGGGCTGAAGAGGCTGCAAAAGAGGCAGGTGCGGAAGTAAGGTTGGTTAAAGTACCGGAACTTGCACCAAAAGAAGCGATTGCCAGCAACCCGCTATGGCAAAAAAATGTGGAAGCAACAAAAGACATTCCGGAAGCAACTTCAGCTGACCTGGAATGGGCAGATGCGATTATTTTCAGCGTGCCAACACGTTTTGGCGTCATGGCATCGCAAATGAAACAATTCATTGATATGCAAGGCGGACTTTGGGCATCTGGCAAAACGGTCAACAAAGTTGTCAGTGCAATGTCTTCTGCACAAAATTCACATGGCGGACAAGAAGCAACAATTCTTTCCCTTTACACGGCTATGATGCACTGGGGAGCAATTATTGCTGCACCGGGTTATTCTGATCCATCCATCTTTGCCGGCGGCGGAAATCCTTATGGCGCGAGCGTCACCGTTGACCAGGATGGCAACATGGTGGAAGATGTTGAAGCAACAGTTAAGTACCAGGCTAAGCGCACAGTAGAAGTTGCAAAACGCTTCGCTGACTAATTTCAATCGTACGACAACCCAAAAACCTATACCCGATATTGGTACAGGTTTTTTTAGGTTTAGGCCTATCCCAGTGTCTGTCTCTGTGGTATGTGGGACAAGGGACCTGTCCCCTTGTCCCACTCAAACTGATTGCACCTGCTTTTGTGGTTTGATAAACAGCAAGATTAAAATACATGCTACAGCCGATACCCCAGCCGTTGATAAAAATAATAGCTGGTGCGAGCTTTTAATGATAATAGAAAACAGCGGTGGACCAAGGGCCACTCCGACAAAACGCATGCTGCTGTATAAAGAACTGACGGTTCCGCGCTCGTTTTTTTTCACACCGGAGGTTATAAAGGCATCCAAACAAGGAAGACTGATGCCGATCCCGATTCCTCCGAAAAACATGCCAGCAACAAGCCAGTAAATATTCTCGGTAAAGCTAACCAAAAATACCACAAGCGCAAGCATCAGGCACCCAATGAATGTAATCCATTTCATTAAAAGCGTGTTTTCCCCAATTTTTCTGCCTGTGATAAAAGAAGACGCGGACAAGGCAAGGAGCGGGATTGCCAAAATGAGACCAGTTATCATCGTACTTGCATGATATGTTTCTTCCAGCAGGTTGGACAAATAAAAAAGAATACCGAATAAAGCGTACATCAAGATGCCGCCTATAATAAATACAGGATAGATCCACCTGCCTTTTTCAGATAGTATATTTTTGACAGAACCTAGGAATTCCCCAATTGGCTGCTGATTTTCATTATCATCTTTCGGTACTTTTAAAAAGAACAGAACAAGAATGAGGGAGATGACACAAAGTACTGGGATTGCCAAAAGCGGGATATACCATGTCCATAGCGCAAGCGCAGCTCCAATGATAGGACTTAGTACTTTTCCGGCTGTATTGGCTGTTTCAACAATTCCCAAGCTGGAACTGACTTCTTCTTTCCGGCGAAACATATCTCCAACAAGGGGGAGAACAACCGGGAAGGCCCCCGCGGCACCAATGCCCTGAATCAGACGTCCGATTAAAATAAAATAATACGAACGGTCAATAAAAATGGCCGACAAGCCGCACATCAGCCCACCGGCTCCGGCAATAATCAGACTAGGTATGATAACTTTTTTCCGGCCATATCTATCGGATAAGTAACCGGCAATCGGAATAAGGAAAATCGCAATCAGTGAATAGATGGTGATGATCAAGCTGGATTGAAACGAACTAATATCCAGCCGTTTTTCCATGACTGGGAGCACGGGAATCAGCATGGAGTTTCCCAGCGTAATGACAAGCGGGATGGATGCGATTGACATAAGGTCAAGTGTTTTTTTCTCTTCCAATTTACATTGCCACCTTCATATATACTATCTGTTAGTCTTTTCCGTAGGTCTGGCAAACATACATTGAAAGTTTAAAGTAAATTCGTTGTCAAAGTGAATGAAGTGTTGTTTTTTCTTGAGGTGGTTGAGGCCATCTCCCGCTAAAAAGCACTCCGCTGAAGCGATCCCGGACCGCAGCAATGGCATGAACATATAAAAAACCCGCAAGAAAAAATCCTGCGGGCAGGTCCTTAATCAAAAAGCGCTGCAACGATTTCGTAGGAATGAACACGTGCTTGCTGATCAAAGATTTGTGAATTGATAATGAGCTCATCTGCTTGTGTATCTTCCACAAACTTGGATAGTTTGGCGCGAACCGTTTCTTTATCGCCAATGATGGTTGCACTGGAATTATTCTTTAGGGCAATTGCGGCTGCTTCTGCCGAAGACCAAACTTCCGATGTGTTTTTGATTGGCGGCTGCAGTTGTCCGGGCATCCCGCGGCGCAGGTCAAGGAATTGCTGGTCATAGGATGTTGCATGATATCTGGCTTCTTCATTTGTATCTGCTGCAATGATGTTTACGCCAAGCATGACATAGGGCTTGTCCAAATCATCCGATGGCTTGAAGCGTGTTCGATATAAATGCAATGCCGCGTCGATGTAATCCGGAGAAAAATGGCTGGCAAAAGAAAATGGCAATCCTTTTTCGGCGGAAAGTCTTGCACTGAAATCACTCGAGCCAAGCAGCCAAATCGGGATGTTCGCCCCTTCTCCGGGAACAGCACGTACAATGCCTTTTCCGGCAAAATAATCCTGCAGTTCCTCTACTTGATTCGGGAATTCCTCCACACCCTGCCTCAAATCCCGTCTAAGTGCGTATGCCGTCATTTGGTCAGATCCTGGCGCCCTGCCCAACCCTAAATCAATGCGATCCGGGAACATGGATTCCAATGTTCCAAACTGCTCGGCGATGACTAATGAGGCATGGTTGGGAAGCATAACGCCGCCTGATCCAACCCGAATTCGTTGGGTGTGATTTGCAATATGATTAATTATGATGGACGTGGCGGAACTGGCGATTCCCGGCATGCCATGATGCTCGGCAAGCCAGTAGCGGTTGAACCCAAGCTTGTCAGCATGCTGTGCCAAGTCGACACTATGTTGAAATGAAGTACTGGCATCGCTTCCTTCATTGACAGGCGCCAAATCCAATACAGACAAGGGAATTCCTTGGAATGTTTTGCTAGCTGAAGTAGTTAAGTTGAACAATGTATATACCTCCTTTACTGATAAGAATACGCCAATTCGATGAAAAAAACGAATGAATGGCATTGCTATTACAGGTGATATTCGGTAGTATAGTAATGAATTGATTTGGAACGTGTCAATAGTGAAAGCATAATGGTCTGTTTTTGGTACATCCAAAACATAAACAGTCCTTTTTATTATCAACTTAGGCGATTCATCTCCATCCTCCGTGAAGCAGGGTGGAGATGAATTGCCTTTGGACAAGGGGTGGCTTCAGCCATCTCCATTGTCCGACTACATGGATCTAATGGTAACTTTTCAATCCTCTCAAGTTTTTGTTGTGCGAACGTGCGTTTCATGATAGAATAAAAACAGAAGTTCTCTATTATGGAGGGGAGTGAAAAAGATGCTGGTAAAGAAAGGTTATAAGTTCCGTATCTACCCCACGAAAGAACAGGAAGAAAAAATCGCCAAAACAATCGGATGCAGCCGTTACGTATTCAATCATTTTCTGGATCAGTGGAATACCATGTACAGGGCAACCGGAAAGGGATTGACATACAACATTTGTGCCAAACAGTTGACTCGGTTAAAAAAAGAATTGATCTGGCTGCAAGAAGTGGACAGTGTTGCCCTGCAATCTTCTTTGCAAAATCTTGCTGATGCTTTTTCCAGATTTTCCAGGAAACAAAATAAAGCACCGCGCTTCAAATCCAAAAACAACAAGGTGCAGTCCTATACAACCAAGTACACAAATGATAATATCAGGATCGTCGGCAACAAAATCAAATTGCCCAAACTTGGTTTCGTTACATTTGCCAAAAGTCGGGAAGTGAAAGGTAACATTACGCGTGTTACTGTCAGACGAAATCCGAGCGGCAGATATTTTGTGTCCGTTCTTGCTGAAACAGAAGTAAAAGAATGGCCAAAGACGAAATCATGTGTAGGTATCGATCTTGGATTAAAAGACTTTGCAGTTCTGTCTAATGAAAGCGTGTACAGAAATCCCAAATACCTGCACAAATGGGAGAAAAAATTAGCCAAAGCCCAGGCAATCCTAGCCAGAAGGCGGGAGGGTGCAATTAAACGAAAAACAAAATTAAGTGATGCAAAAAACTACCAAAAGCAAAAACGTAAAGTAGCACGGATTCATGAAAAAATAGCTAATGCTAGAGCGGATTTCCTGCAAAAAATCTCCACCGATATTGTCAAAAACCACGACATCATCGGAATAGAAGATTTGCAGGTATCCCATATGTTGCAAAATCACAGGCTAGCCAAAGCCATCAGTGAAGTCAGCTGGTCACAATTTCGTACCATGCTGAAATATAAAGCAAAATGGTACGGAAAACAAGTTGTGACAGTTGGAAGGAATTTTCCATCCAGTCAGCTGTGTTCTGCTTGTGGCTATCGCAACAAAGACGTTAAGAATCTTGCGCTGCGCAAGTGGGATTGTCCCCAGTGTCATGCTCACCATGACAGGGATCTGAACGCAAGTATCAATATTCGTAACGAAGTGATACGATTAACCGCAGGGACTGCGGGGATAGCCTAATAAATAACTGACGGTTACGTTGGTGGTCTTAGGAATCCTTCGCTTCAAACAATTCATAATGCTTGTTAAGTGGGGGTAGTTCAAGAAACGCTGAAATCCAAAGGGATCAACTGTGGCGTGCGCTGGGAAAACGGTGCTGATATCGATGCGGCATGCGGCCAGCTGCGCAGTAAACAAATTAAAAAGAATGCTGTATGAGCACATGAAAATGTACGCACCAGGAGCAGCAACGGGTAGGCTCCTGGTATTTTAAACAACATATATTTTTGAAAATAAACACAAGTATGTAAAGCAGTTGGGAAATTTAGTTGCGATGTGTCGTTCCGTTGAAAAGGAGAAGAAAATGATTTGATAGTTAGAGAAATACAGGTTTGCGATGCAGAGAAGTTCGCCCATCTTACACAGCAAGTTGAGGCAAATTCCGAATATATGCTTTGGGAGGCTGGAGAAAGAAAAATCCCACCGAAACAACAAGAAAAGATATTGGAGAATATTGTGGCAAGTGAGAACTCCACTATATTTGTAGCCGAAAATAATCATAATAAATTGGTAGGATATTTGTTGGTTATTGGCGGGAATGCAAAAAGGAATAAACACGTAGCTTATATTGTTGTTGGTATTTTAAGAGATTATAGAGGGCAAGGCCTGGGGAAAAGGCTATTTGAAGAATTGGTTCAATGGTCTAAGGAACACGGTATACATCGTTTGGAGTTAACAGTAGTCACCCTGAACGAAGCAGCTTTATCATTATATAAAAAAATGGGATTTGAAATTGAAGGGTCAAAAAGACATTCTTTGTACATTGATGGTGAATTTGTTGATGAGTACTACATGTCAAAGTTGTTATGACATTCTCTAGCTTCACACAATAGGTTCGTATGTAAAGATCATCGATTCCCCTACAGTCCATTTTTGCCTTTGAGTAGACAAAGTTAAGAAGAGGAGCACAACATCATGCTCCTCTTCCGTGATCGTTTCTCTTTAACGGTACAGTCCGGGAGTGATTAGTAACCACCGCCGACGTATGCAGTACCAACAATGATTAGGAGGATGAAGAGTACAACAATTAATGCGAACCCTGCACCCATGCCGTATCCGCCGCCTTCGTAGCTCATGGCTTCACCTCCTTTTCATAAATGACATCGTCCGGGAATTAACAATATGATTCGTAACAGACCGGTTTGCATTTACCAGGGACAAAAATGTCCTCTATGATGCACAACTTCAGTTCTTCTAATTGGTTTAATGATGCGTCTAGGTACATCTTCTACATGAATTCGATTAACATGGACAACCGGCTGTATGATTGGATGGACGCGTCTAACATATTCATTTCTGACCTGATATTTCGGTGGACAATGAATTGGTCTTGTATGAAACATATTTTTTGCATCTCCTTTCTATTTCCATAAGATGAAAAATGCATGCATGATGAAACGGACAAATGCATTATAGCTTCAAAAATGGTTGTATTCATTAGGATGGAATACAAAATTAAAAAGGGGGATTATCGTGGGTGCATTGCTCGTTATTGATGCACAAAATGGCATGTAGAACATGATGAGTTTAGCGAGGAACTGAAAAAAATAAATGAACTGATAGCTGATTTCAAAGCGAAAAAGTAACCGATTATTTTCATCAAGCAAATGAATGAGGATCCAGATAGTCCATTGTATAAGGAAGCGACCGGTGCAGCGTTGTATTCGTCAGTTTCCGAGTATGCGGAAACTGTCATCCAGAAGAAAACACCAAGTGCATTTTTTCAGACAGATTTGCATGAGACGCTAAAACGTATGGGGCAGACCACGTGTATATTGCCGGGTTTCAGACGGAATTTTGCTGCACTTTACCGCCATTGCAGCGTATGATCGGGGCTATAAAGTAACATTTATCGAGGACGCAATGGGAACACTTGGTAATGAGGAAGCATACGAGATTCCTGGTCTGGATATCCGTGACTTTGTAAGCACCGTCTTTCACTGGTCTAATGTCATCGAAGTATTGGATTTTGCAGAATACAAAAAAGCCAGCGAGTAATCAAATCAATCGTTTGTAATTGAAAAAAGCGCCCTAGGATACTTCCCGGGCGCTTAAGACATTGCGTGATAGGTTTCGGCAACGCCATTTTTGGCGTCAAATCTATTTTTTCCTTGTTCCTTCGCTTGAAATAACAAGTTGTCAGCATGTACATAGGCGGATTTCATATCCTCGAACTCACTTGCCTTATGGTAATAAAGACCGAATGAAGCGGTATAGGATATGGCGATTTGCTCATTTTTAAATTCTGCTAGAGCCGGGTTGTTGCTAACCGACTGGCGAATTGCTTCAACCAATTCCAGACATTCCTGATAGCTGCGGTTCCGCAAAAAAATCGTAAATTCCTCACCGCCACTGCGGAAAAGATAGTCTTCGTCGTTTAGCTGTTGGCGCAAGCACGTAGCAAATTGCTGAATGACACGGTCACCAACAGCATGATTATATGAATCATTAATGCGTTTAAACGTATCGATATCACATACAATAATGCCGATTTTTTCGTTGGTCTTGTCCAAATCATTCATCACATGATCCATAAACGCGCGGTTATGTACCTCGGTAAGAAAATCCGTGTAGGCCATTTCCCGGAATTTATCCCGCTCCATCTTGTGTTGCAGCAGATTCGTTTTTTCGAAAAAGGAGCGGCTGACAAGATAGTTCAGTAAAAATAACGCCAATAGCATTTCCCAGCGTTGTTCCTGCAAGAATAAAAAGAGCAGCCCGTTGGAAAACGCGGTTTTTCCCATATCGAGTACGTTGCGCGTCTTGATGAAATCAATCGCATCTTTAACGGAATTGATTTCTCCTTTCATCGAAAAGATTGCAATCAAATAGCTATCTGACAGAAGGGAAACCACACACACCAGCAGTACAATCAGTAGCCAAAAACCCAAAGGTATGTGCTGAAAGCTGGGATATAGCCAGGAAAATAGAAAATAAGCGATCGCGCTATTTAATGAGAATGAACCAATATTGTAAAACGTATGTATGAATTCTTCATCGTCAGCGGTCTTCGTCAGCTTACGGATAAAGTAGACAATAAAGCGCTACACACCTTCAAAAATAAACACACCGAGTGGACCGGCGAACAACCCGATGGAAAGGCCATAGGAGATGCCATAATCCATTCTCGTATTACCTTTTTTCACAATGATGCTCATATGAGAATACAAGGTCGAAAAAAACCAATAGAACAACAGGGCAATGAAAAAAACGGAAGGACTCTCCAGCAGTCTGCCAAACGCTATTGCAACAAGCAACGATGCCGTAAATAAACTAAGAATAAATACGTTCATCCGTTTCATTCTCTCTCGCCCTCCTGATTAAAAATAGGTATTTGTCCCTATTGATTTAATGATATCACAAAATTTAAAAAAAGCGAGTGGAAAATGCAAAAAATTATGTCGTTTAACTCGGAAAATGCAGAAATTACAGTGGCGTATTGCATTTTTTCGGGTTTAAAATATCTTTCCTATCAAGTAGAATAGTAGAAGATATTCATTTCGATTTTTGTGGAGGATTACGATGATTACCATCAAGGAAATTGCCAAGTTGGCCAATGCATCCAGCTCAACGGTATCTCGTTTTTTAAATGATTCGGGATATGTCAGTGATGAAGCTCGCAAGCGTATTGAAAAAGTCATTCGAGAAACAGGCTATATACCGAGTGAACATGCCAAATCGCTACGGACGAAGCAAACAAAAGTAATTGGTGTCATCGTTCCGCGGCTTAGCACCGACACCTCTAGCAGATTGGTGAATGCGATCAATGATGAATTGGCAGAGCACGGCTACCAAATTATTTTGGCGAATACGAATTTATCCCCTGCAAAAGAAATTGAAAACCTAAAATTGCTAAGAAGCAGACAAGTAGATGGGATAATTTTGCTTGCAACGAATGTCAACGAGGAATTGATTCGGGAAATCAGACAGTTGCCGATACCACTAGTGGCACTTGGCCAGGAAATCCCGGGTATATCTTTCATTGTGAACGATGATTACGGGGCAGCAAAAGATATGACAGAACTGCTTATTACACGCGGACATAAAAAGATTGCTTTTATCGGTGTGCCTGAACAGGATCGTGCCGTTGGTTATTTTCGTAAAAAGGGTTTTATGGATGCACTTCAGGAAAAAAGCATCTCTATATGCAACGAGTGGATGGCTGAAGCAAATTTTGATCTGTCATCGGGCTATGAAGCAATGAAAACCATTTTGCAAAGAACTGCGCAAAAACCAACCGCAGTATTCGCCGTAACGGATTCCATTGCTATTGGCGCAATGCATTATTTAATGGAAATTGAATGTCACATCCCGAAAGATATGGCGGTTGTCGGAACCGGTAATTCTCGTGTCTCTCAATATATCAAGCCGTCTTTGACAACGGTGGATTTTTCAAATGAGGATATGGGAAGGAAGGCGGCAAAACTATTGTTGCACCATATCAAGGAAACAAATGGCGAGCCTAAAAAAATAACGATGACATATAGCATTATAAAAAGAGATAGTGTATAATACATTGCAAGGAATATGGAAACGATTCCACAACGATAATACTCTTTTATCGCAGGTTAACGGGCAGTAAGATACAATGTCAAGGAAACATAGGTAGGGCCAACACGATGTTGGTCACGGGTGTTGCCACAATGGTTTTCAGTGGGGTGAGTAACCGCAGCCCTAGGATGTGGCGGTTTTAACCCGCGTTTATTACCTGATAACAGTGGGGAAAGAAAAACGCCCACTGATTAAAGTTTCACCGTATTTGACTAATGTGGAATCGATTCCATACACATCATTTTGAGGGGTGGAGAGAATGAAGGAGAATCAACGGATTGCATCTGAGATCATTGCGGCAGTCGGCGGGGAGGATAACATTAACTCTGTGGCCCATTGTGCGACGCGTTTGCGTTTGATGGTCAATGATAAGGAAAAAATTGATCAGTCTGCTGTAGAGCAAATCGACAAAGTTAAAGGGGCTTTTTTCAATTCGGGACAGTATCAAGTCATTCTTGGTACCGGTACAGTCAATCGCATTTATGAAGAGGTTGAAAAACTGGGTGTTACAGGCAAAACAAAATCAGAGCAATCTTCTGAGGTGAAGGGGCAGCAAAAAGCCTGGAAAAGGGCAATTCGATCTTTCGGCGATGTGTTCGTCCCAATCATTCCAGTGCTTGTCGCAACCGGATTATTCATGGGGTTGCGCGGACTAGTCATGCAGGAAGAAATCCTTTCGTTGTTTGGCATGACACCGGATGACGTTTCGGAAAACTTTATCTTATTTGAGGTAATTGCGATGTCTCAAACTTCAAGCAGGACATAGGATTGAGGATTACGCAAAATTAATTTTCCCCCAA